>DATBDF010000154.1:0-7172 GCA_036270075.1 Nocardioides sp. | reverse complement strand
CGGTTCCCGGGGCCCGGGCGAGACCAAGATCGAGCTGGACCGTCGCCGGATCCGCACCAAGATGGCCAAGCTCCGCCGCGAGATCGCCGAGATGAAGACCGCCCGGGTGACCAAGCGCGACTCCCGACGCCGCAACGCCGTGCCCAGCGTGGCCATCGCCGGATACACGAACGCCGGCAAGTCCAGCCTGCTCAACCGGCTCACCGGCGCGGGCGTGCTCGTCGAGGACGCCCTGTTCGCCACCCTCGACCCCACCACACGGCGTACGACGACCAGTGACGGCCGCGTGTACACGATGAGCGACACGGTCGGCTTCGTGCGACACCTGCCCCACCAGCTGGTCGAGGCGTTCCGGTCGACGCTCGAGGAGGTCGCCGACTCCGACCTCGTCCTCCACGTCGTCGACGGCTCACACCCCGACCCCGAGGGCCAGATCGCGGCCGTGCGCGAGGTGTTCGCCGAGATCGGCGCCGACAAGGTCCCCGAGATCATCGTGATCAACAAGGCGGACGCCGCCGACCCCCTCGTGCTCGCGCGGGTCAAGCAGCGCGAGCCACACGCCGTCGTCGTCAGCGCGAAGACCGGCGAGGGCGTCGATGCCCTCCTCACCGTGGTCGAGGACGACCTGCCCCGTCCGGGCGTGGAGTTCGAGGCGCTGGTGCCGTACGCGCGGGGCGACCTGCTCGACCGGCTCCACCAGCACGGCGAGATCGAGTCGCTGGAGCACACCGGAGACGGCACCGTCGTCCGCGGCCGGGCCCACGCCGACCTCGCCGGCGAGCTCGCGGCGTACCCCGTCTGACGTTCCACGAGCCCGGCCGTAGGCTCGAGCCGTGTTCTCCACGGTGACCTTGGATGACGGACGGACACTCGAGTACGCCGATCTCGGCGACCCGGCCGGGCGTCCGGTCCTGTTCTTCCCGGGGACGCCGGCCACGGCGGGGCAGGGCGCCGTCCTCGCCGACGCGGCGCGCACCCACGGGATACGGCTGGTGGCCACGAGCCGGCCGGGGTACGGCGCGTCCACGAACACCGCACCGGGCCTGACACCCGCGGCAGCCGATGCCCTCGAGCTGGCCGATCGCCTGGAGCTCGACCGGTTCGTCGCGATGGGCACGTCCGGCGGAGCGCCGTACGCCCTCGCTCTGGCGGCCCTGGCACCGGAGCGGCCCGCTTCGGTCGCGGTCCTCGGCGGTCCCGGGAGCCACTCCGAGGTGAACCCCGAGGAGCTGGAGGAGGAGGACCGCCGAGCCATCGAGCTGATGGCCACCGGCGATGTCGAGGGCGCGACAGCGATCCTGATGTCGTGGTCGGAGACGAACTTCGGACCCCTGCAACGCATGTCGGCCGATGAGTTCAGCGAGGAGTTCCAGAAGACCCGACCACCCGGTGAGAGCTGGTTCGACAGCCGGCCGGGCCTGCAGGAGGAGTTCGAGGCCGACTTCCACCGCGGCATCGCGACGTTCGACGGCTTCGTGCGGGACAACCTCTCGTGGCTCGGCGCCTGGGACTTCGACCTCGCCGCGGTCACCGTTCCGGTGCGGCTCGTGTACGGCGACCGCGACGGCATGGTGCCGGCCGCGCACGGTGAGTGGCTCCGCGAGCGGCTCGCCGACAGCGAGATGCGCGTCGTACCCGGCGGCCACGGCCACGCCACCTTCGGTGGCGCGGCCGACACGTTCGCGCTCCTCGCGACCGCCTGACGCCGAGAGCGTCAGGACGACTTGCGGTTCTCTGCCTTGGTCGGGTCGACGAGGCGTACGCCGACCCCGCGCACGCTTTCGAGATAGCGCGGCTCGGCCGCGGTCTCGCCGAGCTTGCGACGCAGCCAGGACAGGTGGACGTCGACCGTGCGGTCGGACCCGCCGCCGGCCTGCTGCCACACCTCGGCGAGCAGCGTCCGCTTGCTGACGACCTCGCCGGCACGCCGGGCCAGCGCCAGCAGCAGGTCGAACTCGCGCCGCGCCAGCTCGAGCGGCTCGCCGCCCAGGGTGGCGGTGCGGGAGGGCTCGTGGATCATCAGATCGCCGACACGGATGGGCTCCGCGGTCGTGCGCTGCCGGGTACGCCGCATCACGGCCCGGATCCGCGCCGAGACCTGGTCCAGCCGGAACGGCTTCACGATGTAGTCGTCGGCACCCGAGTCGAGGGCGCGGACCATGGTCGGGTCGTCGTCCACGGCCGTGATCACGATGATCGGCACCGAGCTCGCGGCGCGGATCATCCCGATCACCGTGAGCCCGTCGACGTCCGGCAGGCCGAGGTCCAACAGGACCAGGTCGGGGTGGTCGCCGAGCACGGCCTCGAGGCCGGCAATGCCGGTCGCGACGGCGTGGACGGCCAGGCCGCGCTCGGTCAGCCCGCGCTCGAGGGCGGCTCGGATCGAGGGGTCGTCCTCGATCGCCAGGATGTTGGTCATCGGTGAGATCAAGACTCTTTCGGGGTCGCTGAAGTGGCGCCGGTCCCCGAGGTCCCGCCCGGTGTTCGTCACCATCTCCCCGTGCAGATGGGTCTGATCCCCCCCGGGTTCCTGTGAGGAACCGTTGTCTCCCGTCGCGGATAGGGTGCACCAGTGCCCGCCGTCCGTCTACCCGTCAGCGATGTGCTGGAGACGGCGGTGGCCGCGCTGGGGGGCCAGGAACGCCCCGGTCAGGTGGCGATGGCCGAGGCGGTCAGCGACGCGTTCGAGCGTCGTCGCCACCTGGTCGTGCAGGCCGGCACCGGCACCGGGAAGTCGCTGGCCTACCTGGTCCCGGCCCTCCTCCACGACCGTCGCGTCGTGGTCGCGACCGCCACGCTGGCCCTCCAGCACCAGCTGGTGGAGCGCGACATCCCGCGCCTCGTCGAGGCCGTGGCCGAGCAGCACCCCGAGGTCGACACGTCGTACGCCGTGCTGAAGGGCCGCTCCAACTACGCCTGCCTCCACCGGATCCGTGAGGGTACGCCGGACGACGAGCAGGGCACCCTGGTCGAGGTCCCGTCGAGCACGCTGGCGAAGAAGGTGCTGCAGCTGCGGGCCTGGGCGGAGCAGGAGGCGGAGAGCGGCGGCAGCGGTGAGCGCGACCGCGCCCCGCGCCACACCGACCGCGAGTGGCGGCAGGTCAGCGTGAGCCACCGCGACTGCCTCGGAGCGGCGCGCTGTCCCTTCGGCGAGGAGTGCTTCGTCGAGGTGGCCCGCGAGGAGGCGCACCGCTCCCACCTCATCGTCACCAACCACTCGCTCCTCGCGATCGACGCGATCGAGGGCGTGCCGATGATCCCCGACTACGACGTCGTCGTGGTCGACGAGGCGCACGAGGTCGTCGCCCGGGTCACCCAGGCTGCCACCGACGAGCTGCTCGCCTCCGACGTCGACCGCGCCTCGCGCCGTTCACGCCGGTACGTCGAGTCCGACGACAGCGACTCCTCACCGGCCGACGACCTCGCCGACGCCGGCGACGCGTTGGGTGTCGCGATCGCCGAGTGCCGGCCCGGCCGCTTCGACGAGGTGCCCGAGGTCATGGCGGACGCGCTGGTCCTGGTCCGCGACGCCGCCCGCGCCTGCCTGTCGGCGTACCCCAGGGAGACGGACACCGCCGAGCCCGACGCCGGCCGCACTCAGGCGCGCGGGTCGGTGCAGGAGGTGTTCGTGACCGCCGAGCGGATGGCGGCGCTCTCGGAGTCCGACGTGCTCTGGCTGAGCGAGGGAGGCGACCGTCTGCCGCCGAGGCTCTGCGTGGCGCCGTTGGAGGTGTGGGGCCCGATGCGGGACAAGCTGCTCAGCGACAAGACCGCGGTGCTGACCTCGGCCACCCTGATGCTCGGCGGCGACTTCAACGCGATCGCGACGTCCGTCGGGCTGAAGCCGACCGAGCGCGTCGCCCGTCCTGAGGAGGCGAGGGACGAGCCGTCTCGCAGGGAGCCGACCACCGGCGACCTCTCTGCGCCCTCCGGCCACGAGGGCAAGCCGCTGCCGTGGATCGGCCTCGACGTGGGCTCGCCGTTCGACTACGGCCGGCAGGCGATCCTGTACGTCGCCCGCCACCTCCCGCCGCCGGGGCGCGACGGTCTGGGCTCGGCCCAGCTGGACGAGATCGCCTCGCTGGTGGACGCCGCGGAAGGACGCACGCTCGGGCTGTTCAGCTCACGCCGTGCGGCCGAGGCGGCGGCCGAGGCCGTCCGCGAACGCCTCCCGCACCTGACCACCCTCGCGCAGGGCGAGGCCCAGCTTCCCGAGCTCGCCCGGCAGTTCGTGAGCGACCCGCACACGTGCCTGTTCGGCACGCTCAGCCTGTGGCAGGGCCTCGACGTCCCGGGCGAGACCTGCCAGCTGGTGATCATCGACCGCATCCCGTTCCCGCGGCCCGACGACCCGCTGATGAGTGCGCGTCAGCGTGCCGCCGACCGGGAGGGCCGCAACGGTTTCATGCAGGTGGCGGCGACCCATGCCGCCCTGCTCCTGGCCCAGGGCACGGGCCGTCTGATCCGCACCACCACCGACCGCGGCGTCGTCGCCGTCCTCGACCCGAGGCTGGCGACGGCTCGCTACGGGCCGTTCCTCCGGGCGAGCCTGCCGCCGATGTGGACGACCTACGACGGTGACCTGGTGCGGCAGGCGCTGACGCGCCTGGCGAAGACCGAGCTCCCGGCGTAGGTGCTCGACCGGTCACTGCGCAACGTCATGCGTCCGGGTCGACATGACGACCGCGGCGTATGACGTCGGCTAGCAGTGGAAGCGGCGCTGCGGCGGATCGCAGCCCATCGGGCGGCGCGCCACCTCGCCGGTGATCCCACCGGTGACCTCGCCGGTGATCTCCCCGGCGAGCTCGTCGGCGTCGACCTGCTCCCGGCTCATCGGCTCCGCCGTTCCCGGCTCTGATGCGGTCGCGTGGGGGATCGACTCGATCGACGGCGCGGCCGTGCCGGCGATCCGCCGGTGGAACTCCAGCCGTCGCGCCTTGACCTGCTGGCGCGAGTCGTCGAACCACGGGTCGACCAGCCACATCGCCACGATCACCAGCGCCCAGCCCACGGCGACGTCGAGGATCCAGTGGTTGCCGGTGCCGATCACGACGACGGCCGTGATCAGCGCGTGCATCCAGGCCAGGCTGCGGAGCCAGTAGTTGTGGGTGGAGCGGCGAACGACGAGCGCGACCCAGAGCGCCCAGCCCGCGTGCAGGCTCGGGAACGCGGCGAGCTCGTTGGTGAGCTGGCCCATGCCCTTCGGCGCGGAGGCGTCGGCGCCCCACCAGCCGTCGTTCGCGTGCAGGCTGAGGATGTCGCTGTAGCCGGTGAGCATGCGCGGCGGCGCGGTCGGCAGCAGCAGGTAGCAGGCCAGGGCGATCAGGCAGGAGACGACCAGCGCCCAGCGGGCGGGCGTGTAGTACTTCGGGCCCTTGCGGTACAGCCAGACCAACACCAGCGCCGTCACGACGTAGTGCGCCGCGGCGTACCAGAACGACGCGGGGACCGCGGCCCACGAGTGCGCCACGAACCAGTTGTTGATGGCGTGCTCCCAGTCGATGTGGAGCACTTTCTCCAGCGAGAGGAGGTCACCGGCACGGTCCTGGGCGGGGCCGAGATCACCGTCGGCGAAGGTGCGGGTCACGCAGTAGAAGACGTAGAGAGCACCGATGAGCAGGATCTCGCGCACACCACGACGCCCGAGGAAGCTCCCCCGGGCGATCGTCGTCTGCACGCTCGATCGAACGCTCATCCGCCCATCCTCTCAGGTGACGTAAAGGAATTGCATCATCCTTATGACGCACGAAGCGTCGGGAATGTGACCTACGCCTGGGTCTACAGGAGAGCACCGACAGTCGCCAGATACTTCCCGGATGTCCCTGAGATTTCCCCGACATGTGTCGGGAGCCGGGGGATGGCAAGCGGCTCAGATGCGGCGGAGGACGGCGGTGACCTTGCCGAGGATGGTCGCGTGCGTGCCGTCGATGGGCTCGTACGCCGCGTTGTGCGGCAGCAGCCAGACCTTGCCGTCCTTGCGCTGGAACGTCTTCACGGTCGCCTCGCCGTCGATCAGCGCGGCCACGATCTCGCCGTTCTCGGCCGTCTGCTCCTGGCGCACCACGACGTAGTCGCCGTTGCAGATCGCGGCGTCGACCATCGAGTCGCCACGGACCTCGAGCAGGAAGAGCGTGCCCTCGCCGACCAGCTGCTTGGGCAGCGGGAAGACGTCCTCGAGGGTCTCCTCGGCCAGGATCGGGCCGCCGGCCGCGATGCGGCCGACCATCGGGACGTACGTCGCCTCGGGCCGCGCGTCGCCGACGCCGGTCTCGTCGTACGACGACTCGACGGCCTCGGGCCCGCTGATCGACCGACGAGCGGCCATCACCTCGGGCAGGAAGACCTCCAGGGCCCGCGGGCGGTTGGGATCGCGCTTGAGGAAGCCCTTCTCCTCCAGCACCCGGAGCTGGTGGGCGACGCTGGAGCTGCTCGTGAGACCGACCGCCTGGCCGATCTCGCGCATGCTCGGCGGGTAGCCGCGCTTCTCGATCGCCTCCTTGATGGTGGCGAGCACCCGCTGCTGGCGCGGGGTCAGCCCAGTGGCGTCGGGCGGCCCGTCCGGGAGCTCGCTGACCCGCGACCCGGAACCCTTGCTGCCCGACTGGCCCCGCGCTGTACTCCGTGTCATGGCCGACACCGTACGGCGGCGACCCGCCCGCGATCAAACACCTGTTCGAACGGGCGTGTCGTCACCTGCCTCACTCGTGCTCGTCGAGGTGGGGAAGGACCGCGGCGACGACCGAGTCCGGGTCCTCGCGATGCGGGAAGTGCCCGACGCCGTCGATGACCACGCGGCGGTAGGAGTCGAAGTGTCCGTCGAGTCCCTCGGAGGTCGCGGGAGGGTCGCAACGATCGTCGCCGCCGTGAAGCATCAGTGTGGGGACGACCAGGTGCTCGGTCGCGGCGACCTGGCGGCGGAGGTCGGTGTACGCCGGGTCGATCGGCTCCGATGCGAGGAACCGTGAGCGGTAGGCGTGCAGCGTGATCGCCACCCAGTCGGGGTTGCGGAAGGACGCGGCCGCCCGCTCGAAGTCGCCCTCGGCGTACCACCCGGGTGGGCTCCAGGTCTCCCACTGCTCCCGGGCGAAGCCGACGGGGTCGCCGGTGATGGCGGCGACGCCGGCGTCGACGTACATCAGCCACTGGTAACAGAACAGCCGCTGCTCCCGGAA
>DATBDF010000153.1:0-6025 GCA_036270075.1 Nocardioides sp. | reverse complement strand
CCAGACCCTGTCGATCAAGGAACGCGCCTACGTCGAGCGGGCCCAGGCGATCGGGGGCGGACGCTGGCACCAGATGGGCAAGCATGTGCTTCCGAACGTGATGCCGATGGTCTTCGCGAACACGACGCTGACCGTGGCGATCGCGATCCTCTCCGAGACCACGCTGAGCTTCCTCGGCCTCGGGGACCCGACTCGCACCTCCTGGGGCACGATGCTCGACGACGCGTTCCAGGTCGGCGCCATCACGACGGGGTGCTGGTGGTACATCGTCCCGCCCGGCGTCTGCGTCGTCCTGGTCGTGCTGGCGTTCACCCTGATCGGCCAGGCCCTCGAAGAGGTGCTGAACCCGCGGTTGAGGACGCACTCATGAGTGTCCCGCTGCTGGCGCTCCGGGACCTGCACGTCACCTACCTCACGGGCGGCGGACCGCTGTCCGCGGTACGTGGCGTCGACCTGACGGTCGAGCGCGGTCAGATCGTGGGGGTCGCCGGCGAGTCCGGTTGCGGCAAGTCGACCCTGGCGAGCACCGTCCTCCGGCTCCAGGCCCCGAACGCCACTGTCAGCGGAGAGGTGCTGCTCGACGGGCGGGACGTCCTCACGATGACGTGGGGCGAGCTGCGTGCTGTGCGCTGGTCGGGAGCGTCGATCGTCTTCCAGGGCGCCCTGCACTCGCTCAACCCCGTCCACCGCATCGGCGACCAGATCGCCGAACCCATCCAGATCCACATGCCGAGGCTGGGTGAGGCGAAGACCACCGCACGCGTGCGGGAGCTCCTGGAACAGGTCGGCCTCGACCCCGCTCGCGCCCGCAGCTACCCACACCAGCTGTCCGGGGGACAGAAGCAGCGCGTCATGATCGCGATGGCGCTGGCCTGCGACCCGGAGCTCGTCGTCGCGGACGAGCCGACGACCGCGCTCGACGTGATGGTGCAGGCGCAGGTGCTCAACGTGCTCTCGGGTCTCGTCCGCGAGCGTGAGGTCGGGATGATGATGATCAGCCACGACCTGTCGGTGCTCGCCGACCTGTGCGACCGGATCACCGTGATGTACGCCGGCCGTGTGGTCGAGGAGGGTCCGGCCGAGAGTGTCTTCGCCGACCCGCTCCACCCGTACGCCGCGGCTCTGTCCGCAGCCTTCCCGCGGGTCGGCGATCCCACTGCACGGTTCGCCCCCGCCGGCCTCCCGGGTGACCCGCCCGACCCGCGCAGCCTGCCGGGTGGGTGCTCGTTCGCGCCGCGCTGCCCGCGAGCCGCCGACAAGTGTCTGCCCGCCGAGCCCTCGCTCGAGTCGTACGAGAAGGGCCGATCGGCGGCCTGCGTGCGCATCGGCGAGGCCGACGAAGTCCGCGAGACCACCGCCTCGGCAGGAACGCCGCGATGAGCGCGGAGCTGGCGGCCCAGGGGCTGCGGGTCGAGTTCGCGACCCGCTCCGGTCGCGTCGCGCGAGCGCTCGACGGCGCTGACCTGGTGGTCCGGGCGGGCGAGGTCGTCGCGCTCGTAGGGGAGTCGGGGTCGGGGAAGACGACGCTCGCGCGGAGCCTGGTGGGGCTCACCAAGCCGGCGGCCGGGGAGGTGACCTGGGAGGGCAAGCCGATGAGCCGCTCCGCCCGCGGGCTCAAGGCCTTGCGTCGCCACGTCCAGCTCGTGCTCCAGGACCCGTCGGGCGCGCTCAACCCACGACACACGGTCTACGAGTCCGTCGCGGAGGGGCTGCGCGTCCACAAGCTGGTCGGCCCCTCGGGCAAGACCGAGACCGAGCTGGTGGCACGTGCTTTGGCCTCGGCCGGACTCCGGCCACCGGAGTCGCTGTTCCTGCGCTACCCGCACGAGCTGTCGGGAGGTCAGCGGCAGCGCGTGCTCATCGCCGGGGCGCTGGCGCTCCAACCGCAGCTCTTGATCGCCGACGAGCCGGTGTCGAGCCTCGACGCCTCGATCCGGGGCGAGATCCTTGCGCTCCTCCTGCGGTTGCGCGAGGAGCTCGGGCTCGGAGTCCTGGTCGTGACCCACGACCTCGGTCTGGCCTGGAACATCGCCGACCGGATCGCAGTGATGTACCTCGGGCGCGTCGTCGAGTCCGGTCCCACCGAGCAGGTGCTCACGGTCCCGCAGCATCCCTACACCCAGGCCCTGCTCTCGGTGGTGCCCGAGATGGAGGGGCTGGAGCCGGTGGTGCTCCGCGGTGAGATCCCCGACCCCACCCGGATCCCGGCCGGGTGCCGCTTCCATCCGCGCTGCCCGGCGCTGGCCTCGGGGGAGGCAGCCCAGGTCGCGGAGGCGTGCCGAGGCACGGCGCTTCCGGTGCTGCCGGCGGATCCCGAAGGCCATCGCTCCGCCTGTCATCTGGTCGCGTTGCGAGAGGGGGTCTCATCATGAGCCTGCAAGCCGCCCTGCCCCGCGAGATGTACGTCGATGCCGCCGCCTGGGACCTCGAACGCGAACGGGTGCTCCTCCGCGAGTGGACGTGCGTGGGCCGGCTCGCCGACCTCGGGCTGCACGAGCCCGAACGGGTGGCGGTCGTCGAGGTGCTGGGCGAGTCCCTGCTCGTGACCTCGGACGCCGCGGGCGGCCTGCACGCGGCGTACAACGTCTGCCGCCATCGTGGCTCCCAGCTGTTCCCGACCGAGCCCGGCTCGGCTCCCCAGCTGTGCGGGGCCAAGTCGATCCGTTGTCCGTACCACTCGTGGACCTACGCCCTGGACGGCTCGCTGCTGCGTGCTCCGCACACCGAGGACGGCGAGGTCGACCCGCCCGAGTTCTCCCTGCACGTGGTCGGCGTCGAGGCATGGGGCGGGTTCGTGTTCGTCCACCTCACTCCTGCCGACGCCCCACTCCTGGCGGAGAGCGTCGGCCGCGCGGACCGCACGCTCGACCACTACGACCTGGCATCGCTGGTCACCGGACTCACCCTGACCTACGAGGTGGCGGCCAACTGGAAGGTCGTCGCCGAGAACTACAACGAGTGCTACCACTGCGGCCCCGTGCACCCGGAGCTGTCACGGCTCGTCCCGTCGTTCGCCGGAGGCGGGCGCGGGCTGGACTGGGACGCCGGGATCCCGCACCGCGAGGGCGCCTGGACGTTCACGATGAGCGGCACCACCGACCGCGCGCCGCTTCCCGGGCTCGACGACGACGAGCGGACGCGGCACAAGGGCGAGCTCGTCTACCCGAACCTGATGCTCTCCTGCTCCGCCGACCACGTGGCCGCCTTCACGCTCCGCCCCCTCGCGGTCGACCGCACCTCGATCGAGTGCCGGCTGCTGTTCCACCCGGCCGAGGTCGAGAAGCCGACCTTCGACCCGTCCGACGCGGGCGACCTCTGGGATCTGGTGAACCGCCAGGACTGGGCGATCTGCGAGTCCGTGCAGCGGGGGATGTCGTCGCGCGCCTACACGCACGGGTGGTTCGCCCCGATGGAGGACGACTCGGCGGACATCCGGCGCTGGCTCCTCCCGCGGCTGGAGGGCCCCGGTGGTTGAGGAGGGCGTCGAACGCACGGTCTCCCCGGTGGTTGAGGAGGGAGTTCCGCGCCCGTCTCGAAACCACGACGTCGACTACGTCGTCGTCGGCCTCGGTGCCCTCGGCTCCGGTGCGGCGTGGCAGCTGGCCTCGCGCGGGCACTCGGTGGTCGGACTGGAGCAGTTCGAGCTCGGTCACGCACGCGGGGCGTCGCACGACACATCACGGATCCTGCGGCACAGCTACCACACGCCGGGCTACGTCCGGCTGACCTGCGAGGCGTACGACGACTGGGCGCGGCTCGAGGCCGAGTCGGGGGAGTCGCTGGTGACGGTCGTCGGCGGACTCGACCTGTTTCCTCCCGGCTGCGCGATCAGGCCCGACGACTACCTCGGGTCCCTACGCGACGCTGGGATCGCCTTCGAGGAGCTCGACGCGGCCGAGATCCGGCGTCGCTGGCCGCTGTTCCACCCGCCGGACGGCACGCTCGGACTGTTCCAGGAACGCGGTGCGATCGTGCCGGCGGCGCGCGGGACGGCCGCCATGCAGCGGCTGGCGTCCGAGGCGGGTGCGACGCTGCTCGGCTCGACTCCGGTCACCCGGGTGACCGACCACGGCACGCACGTGACCGTCGAGACCGGCGACACGACGTACACCTGTCGGGGGGTCGTGGTGGCGGCGGACGCCTGGACCAACCAGGTCCTCGCCGGCGTCGACGTCGAGATCCCGCTGACGGTGACCCTCGAGCAGCCGACGTACTTCGCGCCGCCCGACCCCGCGCCGTACCGCGACCTCCCGGTCTGGATCTGGATGGACGAGCCGTCCTACTACGGCTTCCCCTGCTACGGCGAGGAGACGGTCAAGGCCGCGCAGGACTGCGGCGGTCCCGTGGTCGACCCCGACGCCCGTACGTCGGAGCCGGACGCCGCGATGCGCGAGCGGCTCGTGGCGTTCATGGGATCGCTCCTGCCGGGCTCGGGTGAGGTCGTCCGGTCGCTGCGCTGCCAGTACACGCTGACGCCCGACCGGGACTTCGTGCTCGCGCCGGTGCCCGGCCATGCGTCGGTGATCGTCGGCCTGGGCTCGGCGCACGGGTTCAAGTTCGCACCGACGTTCGGGCGGATCCTGGCGGACCTGGCGATCAGCGGCGAGACGACCTCGGACGTGTCGGCGTTCGGCTTCGACCGGCCCGGTCTCACGGACCCGGCGTACGAGGCCAACTGGATGGTCTGAGAGATCGCCGCGCGGCGCCCCCGGCGGCGGGCACTCGACCGGCAGACTGGTCGACGTCATGGCACCTGCTCCATCCCACCCGGCCGACATCCCGGGCGACGGCGACCGCGACATCCGCGAGGTCACCGCGACCATGAACCTGGCTCTCCGGATCGGAGAGCTGCTGTTGTCCTCGGGGGCGGGCGCGAGCGACGTGAGCGCGGCGATGCGGAACGTGGCCTGGTCGTGCGGTCTGCGCGGCTACACCGCGGACGTGATGTTCACCGAGCTCACGATGAGCCAGCAGTCCTCGTCCGACGAGCCGGCCCTGATCCAGATCCGCCAGGTGCGGTACCGCGACGTCGACTACGGCGATCTGACCGACGTCGACCACCTCATCCGCGACCTGGTCGACGGCCGGATCGACCGAGCCGAGGCCACCTCCCGGTTGAACCGGATCATCTCGAGCGGCCACTCCCGCCCGCGCTGGGCCGTCACCGCTGCGCTCGGGGTGATGGGAGGCGGCGTCGGGATGGTCCTCGGCGGCGACTGGCTGGTCGTCCTGGTGGCAGCCGCGGCCGCGGTGCTGGTCGACCTGATGCAGCGACAGATGGGCCGGCGGCGACTGCCGAACTTCTACCAGCAGGTTGCCGGCGGCCTGCTCGCCACGTTGATCGCGGTCGGCGTGGACGCGACCCCGGCGCATGTGTCACCGAGCCTGGTGATCTCGACCAGCATCATCATGCTGCTGGCCGGCGTGAACTTCCTCGGTGCGATCCAGGACGCGCTGACCGGGTTCCCGGTGACCGCCGGCGCCCGCATCCTCGAGGCGTTCCTGTCCACGGCCGGGATCGTGGCGGGCGTCAGTGGCGGCCTCCGCATCGCCGACGTGATCGGCGTCGACCTGGGTCGGCTGAACCCCGGCGTCTACTCGATCACCGACACTCCGGCGATGGTGGTGGGTGGAGCTGTCGCGGCGGCCGCGTACTCCTTCGCGGCGTACGCACCGCGTCGCGCGCTGGCTCCGATCGCGGCAGTGGCCGGTGTGGCGATCGGGCTGTACGCCGCCGTCTACCACCAGGGCCTCGGCGCCGCGTGGTCGTCGGCCCTGGCGGCCCTGCTGCTCGGCCTGGTCGCGTACCCGGTGGCCTCCCGCACCCGCATCCCCACGCTCGTCGTCGTGGCCGCGGGCATCACGCCGTTCCTGCCCGGCCTGTCGATCTACCGCGGCCTGACCCTTCTCGGTGAACGGTCCAGCGCCGCGTTGCTGGCGATGGTCACCGCCGCGGCGATCGCGATCGCCCTGAGCTCCGGAGCGATCCTCGGCGAGTACCTCGCCCAGCCGATCCGCCGGGAGG
>DATBDF010000152.1:0-69460 GCA_036270075.1 Nocardioides sp. | reverse complement strand
TCGATGACGCCGTCGTCGTACAACATGCCGGACAGGAAGAAGGGGAGGCTCTGCTCCTCCACACCGGCCTCGACGAAGGTCCGCATCTCGGCGTCGCCCTGCTCGTCGTACTCCTGCCCGCGCGCCTCGGCAGCGGCTCGCGCGACGATCGAGAGGACGCCGGCCAGCTGGGCCGGGCCCATGACCGCACTCTTCGCACTCGGCCACGTGAACAGGAACCGCGGGTCGTAGGCGCGTCCTGCCATGCCGTAGTTGCCCGCGCCGTACGACGCCCCCATGATCACGCTGAGGTGGGGCACCGTGCTGTTGCTCACCGCGTTGATCATCTGCGCGCCGTGCTTGATGATCCCGCCCTGCTCGTACTCCGCGCCGACCATGTAGCCCGTGGTGTTGTGCAGGAACAGCAGCGGCACGTCCACCTGGTTGGCGAGCTGGATGAACTGCGTCGCCTTCTGGGACTCCTCGCTGAAGAGCACACCCTGCGCGTTGGCCAGGATGCCGATCGGCCGCCCGTGGATCCGTCCCCAGCCGGTCACCAACGACGCGCCGTAGAGCGGCTTGAACTCGTCGAACGGTCGCGCGTTGCCCGGACCGGTGCCGTCGCAGATCCGCGCGATCACCTCCCGCGGGTCGAACGGCTCCTTCAGGTCGGTCGGGATGAGGTCGAGCAGCCCGTCGGGATCGACGTCCGGCTCGGCGAACACGGATGGAACCGGCTCCGGACGAGCCTTGCGCCAGTTGAGCCGGGCGATGATCCGGCGCCCGATCCGGATCGCGTCGTGCTCGTCTGCCGCCAGGTAGTCGGCCAGGCCGGAGATGCGCGCGTGCATCGACGCGCCTCCGAGTGACTCGTCGTCCGACTCCTCTCCGGTGGCCATCTTCACCAGAGGCGGGCCACCCAGGAACACCTTCGCCTGCCCGTCCACCATGACCGTGTAGTCCGACATGCCCGGCACATAGGCGCCGCCGGCTGTGGAGTTGCCGAACACGAGCGCGACCGTGGGGAGTTTCCGGGCCGAGCTCCGGGTCAGGTCGCGGAACAGCTTCCCGCCGGGGATGAAGATCTCCTTCTGCGACGGCAGGTCCGCCCCTCCGGACTCCACCAGCGAGATCGTCGGGAGACGGTTCTCCTCGGCGATCTGGGAGGCGCGGAAGATCTTCTTCACCGTCCAGGGGTTGCTCGCCCCGCCCTTGACGGTCGGGTCGTTCGCGGTGATCAGACACTCGACGCCCTCGACGACCCCGATCCCGGTGACGACGCTCGCGCCGACCGAGAAGTCCGAGCCCCACCCCGCCAGCGGCGACAGCTCGAGGAACGCCGAGCCGGGGTCGACGAGCAGCTCGATCCGCTCGCGCGGCAGCAGCTTCCCCCGCGCGCGGTGGCGGTCGACGTACTTCTGGCCGCCGCCGGCCACGGCCTTCGCGATCTCGGCATCGAGGTCGGCGAGCTTGGCCAGCATCGCCTCCCGGTTCGGGTTGACGTGGGTGCTCATGACTCGAGGACCCCCTTCATCCGCTCGAGCGTGGTTCGCATCCCGGTGCGGTTGGTCCGGCTGCGCAGGGGCCCCAGCACCGTCCAGTACAGACGCATCGGCAGGTTCGGCTCGATCCGGAAGTACTCCGTCACCCGGGTACCGCCGCCGTCGGGCTCGAGCCGATAGCCCCAGTTGTTCAGGGTCAGGTCGCGGGTGCCGACGGAGAACTCGAAGACCTCGTTCGGCACGCACGTCGTGACCCGGCAGAGCGACCAGTACGTCGGCCCGATCCCGTTGCGCTTCACGTGGCCCTTGAAGAACGCGCCGACTTCGGGCCCGGTCGAGCCGCGCGTCCACCGCGCCTCGAAGGTCTCGGGTGAGAACTCTCCGATCCGGGTGACGTCGCTGACCAGCGCCCACACGTCGTCCAACGAGACGTCGACGTGCAGGGACACCTCGCCGGACAGCGGCTTCCTGAGACTCCCCAGCATCAGCGGTCCTCCCCCGGCTCCGGCACGTCGGCGCGGGCCCTCACAGCAGCGCCTCCGGGATCTCGACGTACCGCGACCGGGCCCACTCGCCCAGCCCCTTGGCCTGCGGGTCGAAGCGGGTCGACGCTGCGACGCCGAGCCCGAGGAGCCCGTGGAGGACGACGTTGACCCCGCCCAGGTTCGGCAGGGCGAAGGTGTCGATGTCGAGCTCCCGCGCCTCGGGCAGCAGGGCTCGCGCGTAGTCGGGAGTGACGAGGTCGAGCAACCAGGAGACGCGGGCGTCGTACGCCGGATGTCCGTCATGGGCGACCCAGAGGCCGAGGTTGGCGTCGCCGCCCTTGTCTCCCGAGCGCGCGTGGACGAACGTGCCGAGGGGAGCTCTCACGCGATCACCTCGGTCCGGCCGTCGCCGTGGTGCACGGTCTGGGTCGCCGCGGACCGGTCGACGTACGCGGCCCGATAGACGCCGTACGGCGCGCCGGCGCCGGGCGGAGCGGTCATCGTGAAGCCCGGGTACGACGCCAGCGCGAGCTCGACCACGGCTCCGGTGAAAGCGCGGCCGACCGGCTCGGGCTTCGGGTCCTGCACGACGCACCTCAACAGGGTCGACGCGCCTTCCTCGGTGTCGGCGTCGGGGGAGGGGAGGCGCCCGAGCGACCAGGTGACGGAGGCGGCCGTGAGCTCGGGCTCCAGCTGCGCGCGCACCCACGCGGCCTTCTCCTCGATGTCGAAACCGGTCAGCACGAGCTCCACGGAGTTGCGGTGTCCGCCGAGCTCGTTGACGCCGACCTTCAGCCGTTCGGGAGGTGTGGATCCGCGAACCCCCGAGATCCGCACACGGTCGGGTCCGTCGCCCGACAGGACGACGGAGTCGAGATGCGTGGTCACGTCGGGACCGAGGTACTCGGTGGACTGCACCTCGTACAGCAGCTGCGCCGTGACCGTGTCGAGCGTGACGAGACCACCCGTGCCGTCGTGCTTGGTGATCACCGACGATCCGTCGTCCGCCACCTCGGCGAGCGGGAAGCCCAGCGGTCGAGCCGGACTCGGTACCGGTTGGAAGCCCGAGAAGTTGCCCCCGGTGGCCTGGCAGCCGCACTCGAGGACGTGGCCGGCGACCACGGCGCCCGCGAGCTCGTCGTACGACGCGCGGTCCCAGCCGTGCCACCACGCCGCCGGCCCGACCACGAGCGAGGCGTCCGTGACGCGTCCGGTGACGACGACGTCGGCGCCGGCGGACAACGCGGCCGCGATGCCGAAGGCACCGAGGTAGGCGTTGGCGGTGAGGGCTCCCGCGAACCCCCTGGACCTGACGTCGTCGCCGTCGACGTACGCGATCGAGGGCGACAGCCCTTGTGCCTCGGCGATCTCCGCGACCCGCGCGGCGAGGCCGGCGGGGTTGAGGCCGCCGGCGTTGCTCACGATCCGCACCCCGCGCTCGAGGGTCAGACCGAGACAGTCCTCGAGCTGCCGGACGAAGGTGCGGGCGTACCCCAGCGAGGGGTCCTTCAGCTGGTCGCGCCCGAGGATCAGCATCGTCAGCTCGGCCAGGTAGTCGCCGGTGAGCACGTCGAGCGGACCGCCCTCGAGCATCTCCCGCATGGCGGACATCCGGTCGCCGTAGAAGCCGGAGCAGTTGCCGATCGTGACCGGCCGGCTCTGGTCAGCCACCGCGAGCCTCCCGCCCCTCGCCCGGCGGGCCGGCGAACGCCTGGGCGATGTTCAGCCAGACGTTGGCGTCGCGACCGGTCGCGACCAGCGAGGTGTCCGCCCGGTTGATCCGCTGGGTGACCAGGAGGCAGAAGTCGTACGCCGCACCGCTCACCGTCTGCCCGGCGTCCTCGGGACCCCATGACCAGAGGTCCCCCGACGGAGCCGTGAGGTCGACCCGGAACTCCTCGGCCGGCGGCGGAGTGCGGTGCACCGAGAACGCGTAGTCCCGGGCGCGTACGCCGAGGTGCGCCACGTGCCGGATGCGGTCGGTGATCTCGGGAGTGGCACCGAGCGCCTGGTGCACGTCGCGGGAGTGCGCCCAGGTCTCCATGAAGCGCGCGGTCGCCATGGACGTCGACGACATCGGCGGGCCGTACCACGGCATCCGATGACCCGGCGGGTACTCCCGCAGCGTCTCGGCGAGGCGCCGCCGGGAGGTGCGCCACCGGTCGAGCAGCGCCTGCGGCTCGACGGCGCCTCCCGTCAGCGCGGCGCGGTCGATGCTGTGCTCGGGATCGGCCATGACCTCCTCCACGAGGTCGTCCCAGTGTTGCCGGTCCGTGGCCGCGGCGTACGCCGCCTCGTCGGTCCAGGCCAGGTGGGCGATCTGGGTGGCGACGTCCCATCCCGGCGCCGGTGTCGGCGTACGCCATCCGGCCTCGGGGAGTCCGACCAGCAGCGCCTCGAGGCGGCCGGACTCCGTCGCGAGATCGCCGAGCACGACGCCCAGGAGGTCGCTCATCGAAGTGCCTCGTCGAGCGTCCGGGCCCACTGGTCGAGGATCCGGTTGCGGCGACGGGTGTCGTCGCTGATCGTGGCGGCCAGGCCCAGGCCGCGGACCAGGTCGAGCGTCGCCTGCACGAGCTCGCGGACGCCGGGACGGGACTCGTCGGCGCTCAGCAGCAGGACCGTCATCTCGTGCGTGTCACGCCCGACCCTCCGCTCGAGGGGCTCGACGGCCTCACGGAGGGAGGGGTCGGTCCGCGCGGCGACCCAGAGCTCCAGCGCCGCGATGAACACCGGCGAGGCGAAGTGGTCGCCGAGCATCCGCACGACGTCGCGGGTACGCCGTGCCGCCGGGACGGCCGCCGCCGCGGCCGCGAGCTCCGCGCCGCGGACCTCGGTCAGGTGGGCGACCGCGGCCACGACCAGGGCGTTCTTGGTCGGGAAGTGGTGGAGCTGCGCACCCCGCGACACCCCCGCCCGCTCGCTGATGAGCGTCGTCGACGTACCGCCGAACCCCCGCTCCACCAGGCACTCGATCGTGGCGTCCATCAACCGCGCCCGCATCGCCCGCGACCGCTCCTCCTGCGGGACCCGGACGCTCGTCACGTGGCCATGCTCCCGTCGAACAAACAAACAGTCAAGCCTGTCTGTTTGTGGATCGGGCGATAGTCCCTGACGAAATGGTCGGGTTTTCCCGCGATCCACCACCAGAACGTCAGGGACTATCCAGGCACGCGACCCAGCCGTACGGCGTGCCAGGATGCGCGGGTGGGTGACGGGCGCAGCATGCGGGAGCGGATGCTGGCGGGTGAGCCGTACCTGTTCGACGGGTCGCTGGACGAGGACACGCGGCGGTGCCGGGAGCTGCTCGAGAGGATCAACGCCGCGACGCCCGACCAGGACACGGAGCGGGATACGTGGCTGGCCGAGCTGCTGGGGTCGTTCGGGAAGGGCAGCAACATCCGGCCGCCGTTCCGGTGCGAGTACGGCTACCAGGTCCACGTCGGCGAGCGGGTGTTCGCGAACTTCGGCCTGGTCTGCCTCGACGTCGCCCGCATCACGATCGGCGACGACACCCGCATCGGCCCGGGCGTCCAGCTGCTGACGCCGACCCATCCCCTCGAGCCGGACGAGCGACGCGAGGGCTGGGAGAGCGCCGAGCCCGTCACCATCGGTCGCAACGCCTGGCTCGGCGGCGCGGTCGTCGTCTGTCCCGGCGTCACCATCGGCGACGACACGGTCGTCGGCGCCGGGTCGGTGGTCACCCGCGACCTCCCGCCCGCCGTGGTCGCCGTGGGCAACCCGGCTCGCGTGGTGCGGCGCCTGACGGCCGACTAGTCCAGGCGTGCCACCAGCGGCAGCCGCGAGCGGGCGAGCAGCCCGACGACCAGGGCGGTGACCAGCGGCAGCAGCACGACGAGCCCGACGATCTGGAGCCACGGGATCTCGAGGTAGTGCGTCGGCCCGGGTCCACTCGTGAACTTCCGGGTGAGCGGGTAGGACACGGCGATGCCCGGGACCAGCCCCACCGCGGCGCCCAGGATCGCCCCGACGAGCCCCACGGACACGGCGTACGCCGCAGCCACCGCGCGGCGCATCCGTGGGGACGCGCCGACCGCGGACAACGTCGCGAGGTCCGGCCGCGCATCGGACAGCGCCAGGAACGTCGCCGTGAGCGTCCCGCCCAGCATCAGCACCCCGGCCATCCCGAACAGGATCCAGAGCACGACCTTCTCGGACCCGTTCACCTGGTACCCGTTCTCGACGTACAGGTAGCCGTTGCGCGGGTCCAGCGCCCCGATCCGCTGACGGAGCTGGTCGATCTCCTGCGGGTCCGCGTGCGAGGCGTCGAACACCAGGGCCGTCGGCGCCACCTCGAGTCCCAACCGGTGGGCGGTCCCGGGCGTGAGCACCATGGAGGCCGGTGCGTTCGCCTGGCCGGTGGTCACGACGTACGCCGGCAGGGTCGCCTGGTCGACGGTTCGCGCGCGGGCGTGCGAGACGACCTGGGCTCGGACGGTCACCCGATCTCGACGCGAGGGGATCTGTGAGAACAGCACGACGCCACCCCGGGCGAGCACCCGATCGGCGGCGGCGCGCTCGGTGTCGCTGATCTCGTCCGGCAGCAACGACGGCAGGCGGTCGGACACCACCGCTTGCGTCCCGAGCGTCGCCGTGGAACCGCCGAACAGGAAGCGGTCCGCGCCGCGGATCGTCACGAGCCTCGGGTGGCGGCCACGCTGGGGTACGCCCTCACTGGCGCTCGCGGTGAAGCCGGCCGTTGCGAGTGCGGCGCGAGCCTCGTCGAAGAAGCGGGGGTCCCGTCCGTAGTCGGTGACGACGCCCGTCCCCACCGGGACCTCTTCGACGTACTGCGCCTTCGCCTGCGCCTGGTCGCTGGTGTTCCCGATGGACAGCGCGACCACACCGGCGACGGTCGCCGCCACCGCCGCCACCGCAGGCACGGTCCGTGTCCGGTGGCGCGCCGCGTCGCGTACGGCGTACCGCAGGGGCAGTGGGAAGCGCCGACCGAGCCGCGCCACTCCCACCACGACCACCGGCACCAGGAAGATCATGCCGAAGATCGACAGCACGGCGGCGCCGGCGATCATCAGCTCCCCCGCGTCCCGCTTCGCGCCCAGCACCGCGACGACGACGCCCGACGCCGTCAGCACCACGCCGATGACCGGCGAGGCCTTGCTCGGGGCCCGGTCGCCGCGACGTCCCGCGAGCACCGCGACGACGTCCTGCCGCGACGCGATCCAGGCGGGGACGACCGCCGCGAGGAAGGCGCTGACGAGCCCGAACGCGGCGATGCCGAGGACGTGGGTCCACCTCACCTGGAACGGCCCGAAGTACGTGTCCGCCATCGACTGCAGCAACGGGATGAGGGCGCGCCCCAAGCCGATGCCGAGCACGATGCCGACGACGGCGGCGAAGGCTCCGATCACGACGGCGGTGCCGAGGATGACCCGGCGCGACTGCGTGGGCGTACCTCCGTTGGCCGCGATCAGGGCGAGGCTCCGGGACTGCCGGCGGGCACCGACGGCGAACGCCGGTCCGGCCAGCAGCACGACCTCGATCAGCGCCATGACCCCGATCAGGACCAGGACGGCGTAGATCGTCGAGCGGTCGGACGAGTACGGGTCCCCGAGCTCCCGCGAGAGCTGATCCTTCGACGGCGGATGCTCCACCACCTCGCGAGAGAGGGCCAGGACGCCGGCTCGGTTCAGCGCGCGGACCTGGTCCCAGCTCACCGGCGCGCCGCCGACGAGCCAGGACCGGATGCCCTGCGACCCGGGGCCCGGGAAGTACTGCGGCAGGCCGAGCAGCACCGGCGTCGTCCGCTCCCCGGCGGACTCGGAGATGCCGACCACCGTGGCCGACTTGCCGCCGGCGAGGGTCAACCGGTCTCCGACAGCGAACCCCTCGTCCGCGAGAGCCCCGTTCACGGCGACCTCGTCCGTCGTCCGCGGGTAGCGCCCCGAGGCCAGGGTGGACAGACCCTTCGCCAGGGGGCTCGCCATGTCGACGCCCGTGGCGTCGACCCGGAGCACGCCGAGGTCGGTGCGGACCATCGACTGCCGGGTTCGCAGCTCGAGCGCGGGCCGCGTGCCGCCGAGGATCCGCTCGATCGCGGCCAGGGACGTGGCCGGACCCTGCCCACCCTCCACATTGCTGAGGTTGTCCGGGTCGGCACCCTGCACGACGCGGCCGGCATGGGGGATCGCCATCACCTTCGCCTCGGCCGAGCCGATACGCCGATCCAGGCCTTCGACCGAGCTCACGCTCGAGGTCGCCTGGGCGACGTCCGCGGCGATCACGGCCACCACCGGGAACGTCACCATCACCAGGACCAGCGCGCTGCGACCCTTCGCTCGCCACGCCTCGCGCCGGGCCAGCCGCAGGGCCAGCCGCCACCCCGAGAGGGTCTTCATCGAGCCTGCTCCAGCAAGGCGTCCGGTCGGTCGCTCCCTGACTCGTCCACGATCACGCCGTCGCGCAGGAACACGACGCGGTCGGCCCAGGCGGCGTGCCGGGCCTCGTGCGTCACGAGCAGGCCGGCCGCTCCCGCGTCGCACCGGGCCCGCAGCAACCGCAGGATCTCTTCGCCGGTCTCGCTGTCGAGTGCTCCCGTGGGCTCGTCGGCCAGGATGAGCCGACGCTGCCCGACGATGGCCCGGGCGATCGCGACCCGCTGCTGCTGCCCACCGGACATCTCGTCGGGGAAGCGCCTGGCCAGGTCGTCGATCCCGACCTCCGCCAGCGCCGCGAGCGCCGCCTTGCGCGCCGACCGCGCGCTCGCGCCGTCGAGCTCCCGCGGGAGAGCGACGTTCTCCACGGCGGTCAGGGCGGGGATCAGGTTGAAGTCCTGGAACACGTAGCCGATCGAGGTACGCCGCATGGCCGCGCGCCCCTTCTGCCCCAGCACGGCCAGGTCGGTGTCCTCGACCCGGACGACGCCCGACGTCGGGCTGTCGAGGCCGCCGGCCAGGGTCAGCAGGGTCGACTTCCCGGACCCCGACGGGCCCATCACGGCCACCAGCTCCCCGGCGTACGCCGAGAAGCTCACCTCGCGCAGGGCCGTCACCTCGGTGGCCCCGCTCCCGTGGACCCGGGTGACCGCGTCCAGCACCAGCACGGCGTTCATCGCGCCACCTCCTCCGACGACGAGGTCGGGATCCCGGTCGGGTCGTCATTCGTGCGGTCGTCACGATCGTGGGCCGCCCGGCGCAGGCGCGCCTCGCAGTGGTCGAGCCACCGGATCTCCGCCTCCGCGTTGAAGACCAGGGAGTCGAGCACCAGGCTCCAGGCGAGCTCGTGCGGGTCGTCCCCCGTGGCCCGTCGCTTCAGCCGCGTGTAGTCCTGCAGCGCGGTCATGGTCGCGGAGCGCTGCTGCTGGATCACGGTCCCGACCTCGACCCCGGGCACGCTCACGGCCAGCGCCAGCTTGATCGCGAGCTCCTCGCGTGGTGGCTGGGTCCGCGGGACCGGCGAGGAGAACCAGGCGGCGACCTCCTCCCGACCCCGGTCGGTGACGGCGTACACGACATGCCCGTCGCCGTCCTCGCCCTTGCCCTCGACGAGGCCGTCCCGCTCGAGCCGGGCCAACGTCGTGTAGACCTGCCCGACGTTCAGCGGCCAGGTGCCGCCGGTGCGGTCCTCGAACTCCGCTCGCAGCTGGTAGCCGTACCGCGGGCCCTGCTCCAGCAGGGCCAGCAAGGCGTTGCGCACCGACACCGGCGACACCTCCCGTGATCCACCGCGTTCCACGTCCCCCGTGGCGTGGATACCGAGTATGTATACCCGTGACCATACTCGGTATGCAAGCCCCTTCGGCGCGTTCCTCCCGCCCAAGCGCCCTGCGGAACCCGATACTCGTGCCGGGCGAGGGCATCGGATCCCCGCCGCGCCACGCACACACGAGGGGACAGGTCACATGTCGCACGCCGGCCCGCCAGTCGACCCGCCGTCGGACCCCCACGAGGAGGGTTCGGCACAGACGGCCCCCGAGCCACAGCGGTACAACCCCTATCCCGACAACTGGAACGACGTCCCCGGATCTTCGTCCGGCCAGCACCAGAGCCCGTACGCCTCACCGGCCCCGCCTCCGGAGGCGAGCCCGTACGGCCAGCCGAACCCCTACGAGCAGACGGCGCCCTACGGTCAGCCGTCGCCGTACGCCGCCCCCGGACAGCCCGGGAGCCCCGCCAACCCGTACGCCGGTCCGGCCACCATCAAGCCCACCTTCGGGTTCGCTGGCTACGCCAGCTGGCTGACCCGCGTGGGTGCCTACCTGATCGACGGTCTTTGCTTCACCGCCACGCTGATCCCGCTGTTCGTCGGACTGAGCCTGCTCGGCGCCGACACGACGACAACGGTCAACCCGGACGGCACCCAGACCACCGAGTACTCCGGAAGTGCCGCCCTCCCGATCGCGCTGATGGTGGTCTCACTGGTCGCGTACGTGGCGTTCTACGTCTGGAACATCTGCATCCGGCAGGGCAGGACCGGAGCCACCATCGGCAAGAGCGTCCTGGCCATCCGTCTGGTCAACACCGACCTCCAGCCCATCGGGCCGGGTTGGGCCTTCCTGCGCAACCTCCTGCACGTCGTCGACACGATTCCGTGCTATCTCGGCTACCTCTGGCCCATCTGGGACTCCCGGCGGCAGACCTTCTCCGACAAGATCATGAACACGTTCGTGATCCACGCGACGGCCCCCCAGCCGCCGCCGTACCCGCCGCCGTCGGGCCCGCCTCAGGCGTACTGAGCCATCAGCCGCGGTCGGCGTACCGCTGCGCCTTGGCGCGCACGGCCGACGTCAGCGAGACCTCGGAGTCGAGCAGACCCTGCGCCTGAGCGGGGGTCATCCCGGTCACCAGCACCCCGATCGACACCTCGTGGTCGGGCTCGTGGTCGACGGTGATCACGTCACCGGCACGGACGACTCCCGGCTCGAGCACACGGCACATCGCCCCGACGCGTCCCGTGCGGTTGAAGCCGACATGGAAGCCCTCGATGCCCATCCGCATCGAGAAGTTGTGGCAGGGCGTGCGTGGCTTGCGCACCTCGAGCAGGACGCCGGTCCCGGGCTCACCGAGCCACCAGCGCTCGCCGAGCTTCGAGCTCGTGACGTCGAGGCCGCGGGACCGGACGTTGTCCCCGAACAGACCGGGCGGGATCTCCCGGTCGAGCTGCTGCGCGAAGTACGCGGCGTCCTCGGCGGCGTAGACGTAGACGGCGGCATCGCGGCCGCCGTGCGCCTTGTCGACGTGCTGGTCGCCCATCGGCCCCAGCTCGTCTATCCGGACCGCACCTGCCACCGGGCGCTTGTCGATCGCGGTCGGATGGAAGTACCCGTCGACGATCTCGTGCACGACGCAGACGGCCTCGATGCTGGCACCCACCATGGCTCCAGTCTCCTCGTCGGACGGCGGCCGGGCTTGAGCGATGTTGCCCAGGTTCTGCCCTGAGCAGAATCGATCGGCCTGGGCACCGACCGGAGCCTAGAGTCGCTCCATGGGTGATGTCGTCCAGCTTCCCGTACGCCGTGAGCCGCCACGCGAGACGGAGCAGGAGGCCGGGCACCAGACCGGGCACCAGACCGGGCACCAGACCGGGCAGCCGGCCGAGCTGCCACGCCGGGAGGCCCGGCCGCCCCGCGAGACCCAGCCCGGCGTCGAGCGCACCGTGGAGCCGCTCTGGCGCGAGTCCGTCGGCCGCGAGCTCCGCGACGAACGGCTGGCCTCCGGCAAGCGACTGGTCGACGTCGCCGAAGACGCCGGCGTCTCGCCGCAGTACCTCTCCGAGGTCGAGCGCGGGCTCAAGGACCCGTCGTCCGAGCTGCTGGCGGCGATCGCCGGCGCCCTGGGACTCAGCGTGGCGGAGATCGCGACCAGGGTTGCCTCCACGACCGTGCCGGCGCCCGGCAGCCCTCAGTCCCCGGTCTGCCTCGCCGCCTGAGCCAACGCCGACCGGGGCGCGTCCCGCTCGGTGATGACGGCATCGACGATGCCGTAGTCGCGGGCCTGTTCTGCGGTGAGCACCAGGTCGCGCTCGGTGTCCTCGCGCACCTGTTGCGGCGTCTTCCCGGTGTCGTGGGCGAGCAGCTCCTCCAGCAGCGACCGCACGCGCTCGACCTCGTCGGCCTCGAGGATCAGGTCGGGGATCGTCCCCCGGCCCTCGGCCGCCGGGGCGTGGAGGACCACCCGTCCGTGCCGCAGGATCTGCCGGCGACCGGAGGCCCCGCCACCGAGCAGGACGGCGGCGGTGGCGACGGCCTGGCCGACACAGGTCGTCTCGACGGCCGGCCGCACGAACTGCATCGCGTCGTAGATCGCCAGCATCGCCGGGATCGAGCCGCCCGGTGAGTTGATGTAGAGGTTGATCGGCGCGTCCGGGTTCTCCGACTCGAGGTGGATCAGCTGGGCGATGACGGTGTTCGCGACGCCGTCGTCGATCGGCGTACCGAGGTAGATGATCCGGTCCGCGAGCAGGCGGCTGTACACGTCGACCGTGCGCTCGCCGCGGTTCGTCAGGGTGGTGACGTAGGGGATCGAGTAGCTGCTCATGACCGGACCCCCAGCCCCAGCGGGCGTACGGCGGGCGTGCGGACCTCGTCGAGCGAGGAGACGACGTGGTCGACGAACCCGTACTCGTGGGCCTCGTCGGCACTGAACCACCGGTCGCGCCGCGAGTCGCGCTCCACGGTCTCGACGTCCTGCCCGGTGTCGGCGGCGATCAGCCGGAGGACGGTGTCCCGGGTGTGGCGGAGATCGTCGGCCTGGATCGCGATGTCCATCGCCGTCCCCCCGATGCCGGCCGAGCCCTGGTGCAGGAGGACGCGGGCGTGCGGCATGGCGTACCGCTTGCCCTTCGTGCCGGCACTGAGCAGGAACTGCCCGGCACTGGCCGCGATGCCCATCGCCAGCGTGCTCACGTCGTTCGGGATCATCGTCATCACGTCACGGATGGCCAGCATCGCCGGCACGGAGCCCCCGGGCGAGCTGATCCAGAGGTGGACGTCCGCGCGCGGGTCACGGGCCGAGAGCACCATCAGGCCGGTGCACAGCCGGTTCCCCAACGCCTCGTCGAGCACGCCGCCCATCAGCAGCGTGCGTTGTTCGAGCAGGCTGCTCGCCAGCTCGTCGTCGATCCGGCCCCAGGCCGTTGCTTCGCTCATGCCGCCACGGTGACACCCGACGTACCCCGACCGAAGGGCCCGCTGCTCCCGGCGGATCCGTCCTGCGCTGATCCGCTCAGGGCGGATCGACCGGGCCTCCTGGGCCCGGCCCGGCGGACCAGCCGTCCCTCACCGGTACGTGACCAGCTCCCGCGGCAGATGTCCGTGCTCGTTGAAGGTGAGCAGGCGGCGCCCCGTCGACCCCTGGAGCACGCGGGTGACCGACGCGTTGACGATGACGGTGTTGAAGACCCTCCACAGCCGCGGCAACCCGGCGGGCGTGGCGGACGGGTCGACGAGCCCGGCGAAGGCCGCCGCGATCGGTCCGCCGGACGAGCTCACGACCGTGATCCCGTCTTGCGCGCACGCGCGGTCGAGGGCGGCCACGACGCGCGCGACGAAAGCCGACCAGACCTCCTCGTACTCGTCGTCGTGCTTGCCGCCGGTCCAGCGAGCCGTGGCGTTCTCGAAGACCTGCTGGACCTCGCGGCGGTCGCTCGGCTCGCCCACGCCGGAGGCCTCGACGTACCGCGCGATCACACCGACGTGGTCGAACTCGTCCCAGCCGTCGTTCAGGATCGGCGACGCGGACCACCCACCACCGTCGACGATCGCGGTCGCCGTGTCGCGCTGGCGCTGCATCGCACCGTGGACGACGGCCGTCGGCGCGAGACCCTGGTCGGCGAGGGCGCGACCGAGCATCCGGCTCTGCTCGACGCCGGTCTCGCTCAGCACGTCGTAGTCCTCGGCGCCGAACGACGCCTGGCCGTGCCGGACCAGCAGCACCAGACCCATCAGGCCAGCACCAGACCCATCAGGCCGGGTCCCCGCACATCACGCGCCGGGTGCGCTGCTCGAGGTAGCGCACCGCATCCCCGAAACCGGCGTACGACGGGTTGTGCGTCTGCCCGAGAACGAAGCGGTACCAGATCTGCTGGATGATCACCGCGAGCCGGAACAGGCCGAACGCCTCGTAGAACCGCCACCGCTGCGGGGTCATCTCGATGCCTCGACGGTCGCAGTACCACTCCACGACCTGCCGACGCGTCCACATCCCCGGCGCCGTGGTGGGCTGCCGCCGGAACTCCCGGAAGAAGGCGTCGTCGTCGGCCTGGATCCAGTACGCGAGGGCACCGCCGACGTCCATCAGCGGATCGCCGACCGTGGCCATCTCCCAGTCGAGGACGCCGGTCACGCGCAGCCCGGCGCCGGGGTCGAGGACCAGGTTGTCGAAGCGCCAGTCGTTGTGGATCAGGCACTGGCCGACGTCGTCCGGCTGCTCCGCGCGGAGCCAGGTCGTGATGTCGCTCCAGTCGCCGAGATCCTCCGTCGCGGCGCGGGCCAGGCGTGCGGTCCAGCCGCCGACCTGACGGGCGACGTATCCCTCGCCGCGGCCCAGGGTCGCGAGCTCCGGGATCGAGGCGACGTCCACCCCGTGCAGCCGGGCCAGGGCCGTCCAGGCGTGCTCGCAGAGCGTGGACGCGGCCGCCGGCGGCAGCTCGATGGTGAGCTCCTTGCGCAGGATCACCCCGTCCAGGCGCTCCATCACGTAGAAGTCCGAGCCCAGCACGGAAGGGTCCCGGCACCACCCGACCATGTCGGCGACGTACGGGAAGACGGGTCGCAGGGCCTGCTGGATGAGGTACTCACGACCCATGTCGTGGGCACTGCGCGCCTTCGTGCCGACCGGCGGTCGTCGCAGGATCAGGTCGAACGCCTCCTGGGCCGCGCCGGGCCACCGGAGCAGGTAGGTGAGGTTGGAGGCTCCGCCAGGGAACTGCCGCACCTCCGGCAGCCCGTCCGGCACGTCGACATCGGCACCCCGCAGCCAGTCCACGACCGCCGCGACGTCGAACGCGTCCTCGTCGCGGACGGGGCGCGACTCGTCGGCGGTGGTGTCCATCGGCCCAGTATGTCGAGGTGGTCGCGGCGTCGGATCAGCCCGCAGGGCCGGTGAGGTACCGGTCGAGGTCCCGTCTGCCGCGCGGTGGGCTGACGTACGCCGTCGCGCCGCCGGACGCCCAGGGCTGCACCGTGCGGGGGGTGAGGGCCGCCTCGGCACCGCCCGCCAGCTGGATGCGACCACAGCCGAGGTTGACCAGGTCCCAGCGTGTGCCCCCGGCGCCGGTGAGGCCGAGGGCGACCCAGCGACCGGTCGGGGTCCAGCACGGTCGCGTGGCGGAGACCTGGCGGGTGGCGTCGCCGGAGGTGTGGGCGACCGCCGCGGCGTACGCGCCGGCCGCGGGCTCCGGCACCTTGCCCGACCAGAACAGCGACGTGACCCCCGTGTCCTGCGAGTAGACGCACACCGACAGCGAGGTCGGCTCGAGGTGGTCCGGCCCCGCCTCGGGCCGGACGACCGGATTCGTCGGACAGCCGTTGCCGTCGACGCCGACCAGCTCGGCACTGCCGAGGATCTGGCGGCGCAGGTCCCCGTCGTCGGAGAACGCCGTGACGCGCTGGGCGCCGACCTGGCGTGTCTCGGCGACCGTTCCACCGAGGGGCTTGACCCCCACCGGGAGTGGGGAGTCGAACCAGAAGGCGTCGCCGCCCGGCATGCTCCCGTCGGCCCCCCACGCGACGCATCGCGGGTCCATGATCGCCGGCCGACCGACGAACCCGGTCAGCACCGAGACGTACGACGAGTCGTCCTCCGGGGAGAGCATGGCCGCCTGGCTCGTGCCGCAGGCACCCAGGTGGCGCGGCCCTGGAAAGTAACCCGACGTGACCGGCGAGCCGCCCCACCCCCACGTGTCGGGGACCTGGACCTGGACGCCGGCGTACGACTCGTACCTCCACGAGACGGGCACATCCACCTGCGGGTAGTCGATGACACCGGCGGGAGTGCGCGACGCGTGGCTGACGAACGCAACCCCTCCGAGCAGCGCGATCATCGCCAGCGCCGCGAGCCAGCCACTGCGCCGGCGGGGTGGTTCCTCGAGTGCCGGCGTCGGAGGACGGGTCAGGAGCTGCGTCGGAGCGGCACCAGCGCGCGCCACGAGGTGGTCGCGGACCGAGGACTCCTCCCCGGGCCGCCGCTCCGCCTCCCCCAGACCCCGGTGGAGGTGCCGTCGTGCCGCCGACTCGGAGCAGCCGAGGACCCCGGCGATCTCGGCGTCCGAGCGCCCCTCCAGCGCCCGGAGCACCACGGCCGCCCGGCGTGACGACGAGCAGGCCCGGACCACCTGGCGCCGCGCCTCCAGATCGGGGTCCTCACGAGCGACCTGGTCCCATGTCGACCGGATCCGGGCGAGGGCGCGGGTCACGGCGGCGTCGGCGGCTCGGTCGTCCTCAGTGAGAGCCGAGGCGAACGCGAGCAGGGACGGCGTCCTCGCCGCCGCCCACTCCTCGAAACCGCCCTTCACGGGTCCACGATGCCCCAGGAACACCGGGTCCGGGTCGTTTGTCGCAGGATCGATTCGGGCTACTCGGCCGCGCGGCCGTCCAGCTCCTGGAGCCGGGCCGCCTGGCGGCGGAGCTGGGCGTCGTACGCTGCGCGGTCGCGGAGCTTCAGGTCGTACGCCGCCCGCGCCATCGGGTCGGGGAGGATCAGCTCGTCGCCCGCGTCGAGGCCGAGCAGCACGGCGGCCGCGATGTCGTCGGCGGTGAAGGGCGAGGACTCGACGAGGTGGGTCACCACCGCCCCCAGGGCCTGGTCCGCAACCCGGAGCGAGGACAACAGGTTGGTCCTGAAGTAGGACGGGCACACCACGTGCGCGGTCACGCCGTACGCCGCCAGCTCGTGGCCGAGGGTCTCGGTCAGGGCGACCACGGCGGCCTTCACCGCGTTGTACGACGCCATCCCGGCCGGGTGCACGAGGCCCGCCAGCGACGCGACGTTGAGGATGGCTCCCGAGCGCTGACGCTTGAGCATCGGCGTGAACGCCCGGCAGCCACGCACCATGCCGAGCAGGTTGACGTCGAGGATCAGCTGCCATTCGTCGAGGCCTGCGACGTCGATCCGGCCCCCGCCCGCGACCCCGGCGTTGTTGACCAGCAGGTCGAGCCCACCCCACCGGTCCTCGACCCATCCGACCGCCGCGGCCCAGTCGTCGTCCGACGTGATGTCGAGCCGCATCAAGTCCCCGGCGCTCCCGATGGTTGAGGAGGGCGCTCCGGCCCCGCCTCCGGTGGTTGAGGAGGGCACCCCGGCCCCGCCTCCGGTGGTGGAGGAGGGCGCCCCGGCCCGGCCTCCGGTGGTTGAGGAGGGCGCCCCGGCCCGGCCTCCGGTGGTTGAGGAGGGCGCCCCGGCGCCCGTCTCGAAACCACCCCGACCGGTGACGTCCGTGGCCAGCACCTCGTCACCCCGCTCGCGGAACGCCCGGGTCAGCGCCGCGCCCAGACCCGAGGCGGCGCCGGTGACGAGCACACGGCTCATCGGTACTTCGCGAGCTCGAGCCGAGCAACCATGCCGCGGTGCACCTCGTCGGGGCCGTCCGCGAGCCGCAGCGCCCGTGCGTTCACGAAAGCCGCCGCGAGCGGGAAGTCGTCCGACATGCCGCCGCCACCATGCACCTGGAGCGCCATGTCGATCACCTCCTGTGCCATCCGGGGAACGGCGACCTTGATCGCCGACACCTCGCTGAGCGCGTTCGTCGGGCCGCCCTGGTCGAGCTTCCAGGCAGCGTCGAGCACCAGCAGCCGCGCCTGGTCGATGGCGATCCGGGCGTCGGCGATGCGCTCCCGGTTCCCACCGAGGTCCACCAGCGGCTTGCCGAACGCCGTCCGCTCGAGCCCGCGCCGGCAGGCCAGCTCGAGCGCCAGCTCCGCCAGACCGACCAGCCGCATGCAGTGATGGATCCGGCCCGGGCCGAGCCGTCCCTGCGCGATGGCGAACCCCTCACCAGGCCCGGAGATCACGTTCGCCAGCGGGACCCGTACGTCGGTGAACGACACCTCACCGTGCCCGAGCGGCTCATCGTACAGGCCCATCGTGCTCAGCATCCGCTCGACGCGCACGCCCGGTGCATCCAGCGGGACCAGCACCATCGAGTGCCGACGGTGCCGGTCTGCGTCCGGGTCCGTGACGCCCATGAAGACCAGGACCCGGCACTCGGTGTTGCCGACGCCGGTCGACCACCACTTGCGGCCGTTGATCACCACCTCGTCGCCGTCGACGACGCATGTCGCGGCCATGTTCGTCGCATCGGACGACGCCACGTCGGGCTCGGTCATCGCGAACGCCGAACGGATGCGACCGTCGAGCAGCGGCTCGAGCCACTGGCGCCGCTGGTCGGCCGAGCCGTAGCGCAGCAGCACCTCCATGTTCCCCGTGTCGGGTGCGTTGCAGTTGAACACCAGCGGTGCGATCGCCGACCGGCCCATCTGCTCGGCGAGCGGCGCGTAGTCGAGGTTGGTCAGTCCCTCGCCGCCGTCGGTGCCGAAGCGCGCGGCGTACTCCCCGGCGTGCTGCCGCGGGAGGAACAGGTTCCACAGTCCCCGGCGCCGGGCCTCGGCCTGGAGCTCGGCGAGGACCGGCAGCGGTGTCCACTGCCGTCCGGCACGGCGTGCGACGGCGAGGTCACGGTGGTAGTCGGCCTCGACCGGCTCGATCTCCGACGCCATGAACTCGGCCACCCGAGCGGTGAGGTCGGCGGCCCGGGGTGACGGAGCGAAGTCCATGCTGCCGAGCGTAGGGGGCGGCTGACGCTCGAGCGCGCCGCACCGTTCCCCGCGGTCGCTCAGGCGGCGACGGTGCTGACAACCCGGGCCCGCGTGACCGGGTCCTCCCAGCGATGCCGCGTGCGGGCCAGGCGGGTCCCCGACCAGAGCACACAGGGCATGGCGACGATCAGGGACAGCCGCCAGTCGGGCACGTTGGCACAGCCCATGAAGATCATCCCGGTGAAGGTCGTGCAGGTCGCCAGCCGGGCGGAGTAGCCCACCATCGCGGCGGGTGGCGCGGGCGTGGCTCGAGCCGAGCGGAGGTCGACCGGGTAGGGGTGCTTGAGCGACCAGCGCAGGGCCGCGCCCACCACCTGCAGCGTGACCACGACCAGCGTGGCCACCAGCGCGGCCAGCTCTTCAGGGTCTGGTATGCCGGCGCGTAGGGCACCGACCAGGACCGTGATCAGAGAGGCGACCCCGAGGAACTCGGCGAGGACCAAGGTCCGGGCGTCGAACAGGGCCGTGGCCGGCGCCGGGAGGTTCTCGCGCCAGAGGGCGCCGCGACCGTCGAGGCACCAGGCGTTGACGCCGAACAGCAAGGCACCACCGGAGGCGACCAGGCCGGGCAGGATCATCATCTGGCCCCATTGCAGGTCGCCGAAGAGAGCGACCAGGCCGGGCCCGATCGCGAGGACCAGCACGCCGCGACGCATCGGGACCGAGCGCCACACCGACGCACGGTCGGTACGGACGAGGATCCCGAGCACGGTGCTCGGGAGGGACCGCGGCGCGTGCTGGTCGGTCTCCATCCGGGCCTCGTCGCGCGGCATCCGCTTGGCCGCCACGTGCGTGGGAACGGCGCCCGCGACGACGGCGGCCACCGACACCGCCACCAGCACCGCGACCACCTCGACCCAACGCCAGGACCAGCCGGCGAGGGCGTGCTGGAAGAACCACACGGTGGGCACCTGGTCCAGCACGTCGGTGGTCCTGCCGGTGACCTGGACGAGGGCCGCGGCCGCGCCCAGGCAAAGGAGCAACGAGCGGGTGATCGCGATCCCGAAGGGTCCGCGTCGGATCGACTCCATCGACCACGCGACCACCTGCGCGGCGGTGGTGGCGAAGACCAGCCAGAGCAGCGTCGCGACCTGGGCCTGTGCCAGCAGGTGGGGTGGCGTCGCGTAGGCCACCGAGCCGAGCAGCACCCAGGCCTGGATCATCCAGGCGATGTTGAGCGGAGCGAGCAGGAGAGCACCGAGGTGGTCCGTGGTCGGACTGATCGGAAACGGTGCGGCCTGGTCGCGCGAGATCAGCTCGCGACCACCACCCGAGGCCACCGCCGAGGCCATGTTCAGCAGCAGGATGCCCGCCATCGCCGTGGGGATCAGCAGCAGCACGTCGAACGACTTGCCCCCGGTGGCGTGGGCCCCGTCGGCGAACGACGGGCCGATGGCGGCACCCAACGTCACGACCAGGAACACCAGGACCAGCGCCCGGGCGAGGTGGCGCCGGCGTACCGCCTGCCGACGGAACTGGAAGAGGATCCACGCGTCGGTGACAGCGCGTCGGGCAACCGCGAGGTGACCCGCGCGTCGGTACGTCGGTGACGTGTCAGTCGAGGAGAGCGCGGTAGGCACGAGCACCCTCCTCGCCTGCCATCTCCTCCGCGTCGAGCGACGCCACGCGCGAGCCGCCGCGGAGCACGAGGGCCGTGCCGCAGGCCTGGACGGCGAGGTCGCGCAGGTGCGTCGAGAGCAGGATCGTGGCGCCCCGCGCCCGCGCGTCCGCGATCACCTCGAACGTCGCCTCGACGCCGATCGGGTCGACGCCGTCGAACGGCTCGTCCAGCAGCAGCACCTGCGGGTCGTGCATCGCCGCGAGCACGACCGAGAGCCGGCGGCCCATGCCGTGCGAGAAGCCACCGGTCACGCGGTTCATGACGTCGCCGAGCTCGAAGCGCTCGAGCAGGTCGCGGGCGCGGTCCTCCCAGCCGCTGAGGCGCCGCAGCTTGGCGCTGAGCTGGAGGTGCTCCCACGGCGTCGCCCGCGGCACGAGACCACCCACGTCGGGGCAGTAGCCGCTCAGCTGCTTGACCGCGAGCGTGTCCTTGCGGATGTCGAGGCCGGCCACGGTGACCGTGCCGGCCGTGGGTGGGACGACACCCGCGAGCACGCGCATGGTGGTCGACTTGCCGGCCCCGTTGCGCCCGAGGAGCGCGGTTGCCTGACCGGCGTAGGCCTCGAGGTCGATGCCGGCCACGGCCTCGACCTCGCCGAAGCGGACGTGCAGGCTGCGCACGTCGACGACAGGGGCTTGGTTCACGCGGAGAAGTCTCTCAAGCACGCGGCCGTTCTGACATCCGAACGTAAAAGTATTGCCCGGCTCCTCGCTCAGGGGGCTCCGGCGACTTATCGTGCTGCTGCTGAGCCGGTCACGGGGGAGGTCGGTATGAGGTGGCAACTTTTCGGCGATCGCGTATCCGTAGCGATGGACGGCACTGAGAGCGACGTAGCGCTGCTCGTGGATGGCGACGAGGCGTTCTGGGTCTCGCCGGTGGGTCAGGCCGCCCGCGCGCGGCTTCGTGGCGACCGGTTCTTCCAGATCGAGGTCGACGACGCGACGTTGTCGGAGTACGCCGATGCCCCGGCTCCGTGCGTCACCGGAAGACGCGCACGGCGTACGTGCGACCTGCTCGGCCAGATCGAGGACCTCGGCTGGCACCTGGAGCACGTCTCCTGGTGGCAGGTGGATGCGCCGGACTCGCCCGACGCCGAGGGTGCGCAGGGCAGCAAGCCCGACACGGAGCACGTGCGGGGCGTCTACCTGTTCCACGCGCTGCAGGATGACGACACCGAGGGACACGTCACGGCCGCCGCCAGCGGGCCCGGGCACACTCCCACGCACCGTCGCGACGTCTCGTGACGCGGGCCACCTGAGACTTTCAAAGGTCAGCGGCGTGGGCGCCCTTGAGCGATCGCTCAATTTCTGCTCTACTCGTGTTTGAGCGAACGCTCAACTCGTGGGACTCGGGTCGAGATCGGAGCAGACCATGGTCGACGCCGTGACCGGTGGCTTCAGCTACTCGGGCGCCTCCATCGCCGCCGAGCTGGTGCGGCGCGGAAGGGATGTGCGGACGCTCACGAACCACCCGCGACGCGACCGCGAGGGGATGGAGGTCTTCCCTTTGGACCTCCGCGACCCTCGCGGACTGCGCCGCTCCTTGACGGGCGTCGACACCCTCTACAACACCTACTGGGTGCGTTTCCCGCACGGCGACATCACGTTCGACACCGCCGTCGACGGCTCGACTCGTCTCTTCGCAGCGGCCGCGGACGCGGGAGTACGCCGTATCGTCCACGTATCGATCACTCACGCCGACGTGAGCTCGCCGTTCGCCTACTTCCGTGGCAAGGGCGTGGTCGAGCAGCGACTGAAAGAGTGTGGCGTTCCGCACGCGATCGTCCGACCGGCCATCCTGTTCGGCGGGGACGGCGTCCTGGTCAACAACATCGCGTGGCTGATGCGGCGCTTCCCGGTGACTCTCGTCGGCGGTCGCGGTGAGTACCGGATCCGAGGAATCCACGTCGAGGACCTCGCCCGCCTGATGGCAGACCTCGCCGACGGCGCCGAGAGCACCACCCTGGACGCCGTCGGTCCCGAGTCACTCACCTTCGTCGACCTGCTCCGCCACATCCGCGCCGCCGTCGGTGGCCGCACCCGCATCGTGCACGTGCCGGGCCCTGCGTTCCCGCCGGTCACCTGGGCGCTCGGACGCATCCTGCACGACATGCTGCTGACCCGGGAGGAGTACCTGGCGATGGCCGGCGGGCTGACCGACTCGGACGCGCCGACCACCGGGGACATCCGGATGAGCGAGTGGATCTTGCGGCAGGGCGACACGCTCGGCCGCACCTACGCCCACGAGCTCCGGCGCCACTACCTGCCCCCACCGGCCTGACGTCACGCGGGGAACCGCCCGCCCTTCGCCGCGAGGTCGCGGAGGTACGCCGACGGGCGGAAGCGCTCGCCGTACCGGTCGGCGAGCTCGTCCGCTCGCGCGAGAAAGGCGTCGAGCCCGATCGCCCCGACGCCGTCGCCGTGCTCGTCGACGGCCTGGTAGCCGGTCATGAACTGAGCGGCGCCACCGGTGTTGGCCGGGAAGCCGATGCCCATGATCGAACCGATGTTGGCTGCGGCGGAGGACTCGATGACTCCCTCCTGGAAGCACGCGGCGGTCTCGAGCGCCTCGATGAACACCAGCCGGTCCTTCACGTCGGCGAAGGGGATCTGCTCCGCCGCCACCGGGAACTCCGCGGCCAGGCCGGGCCACAGGTGGGTCCGACGGCCGTCCTCGTACTCGTAGAATCCCGCGCCCTTCAGCCTCGAGGGGCGACCGAGCTCGAGCATGCGTGCCACGACCGCCGTCCCCGGGTGCTCGACGTACGGCGTGCGGTCGCGCTCGGCGGCGTCCTTGGTCGCCCGGGCGATCTTCGCGATCAGCTCCATGTTCAGCTCGTCGGTCAGCTGGAGCGGGCCGACCGGATAGCCGTCCTGCATCGCGGCGCGCTCGAGCGACATCGGCGGCACACCCTCGGCCAGCATGGCCAAGCCCTCGTTGACCATCGTGCCGATGACGCGCGAGGTGTAGAAGCCACGGCTGTCGTTGACCACGATCGGGGTCTTCTTGATCTGCAGGACGACGTCGTAGGCCCTGGCGAGCGCGGCGTCGGAGGTCTGCTCGCCCTTGATGATCTCGACCAGCGGCATCTTGTCCACGGGGCTGAAGAAGTGCAGCCCGACGAAGTCCTGGGGCCGGTCGACGCCGGTGGCGAGCTCGGTGATCGGGAGGGTCGAGGTGTTGGAGCACAGCAGTGCGTCGGCGTTCACGTGCTTCAACACCTCGGCGAACACCTGGTGCTTGAGCGTCGGGTCCTCGAAGACGGCCTCGATGACCAGGTCGCAGCCTGCGAGGTCGGCAGGGTCCGCCGTCGGCGTGATGCGGGCGAGCATGGCCTCGGACTTCTCCTGGGTGAGCTTGCCTCGCTCGATGCCCTTGGCATTGAGCTTCTCGCTGTACCCCTTCCCCCGCTCGGCAGCCTCCAGCGAGACGTCCTTCAGCACGACCTGCATCCCGGAGCGCGCGCAGGAGTATGCGATCCCGGCGCCCATCATCCCGGCACCGAGGACGCCGACCCTGGTGGCGGTGAACGTCTCGTGGCCGTCGGGCCGGAGCTTCCCGGCGTTGATGGCCTGGAGGTCGAAGAAGAAGGCCTGGGCCATGTTCTTGAAGTTCTGGCCCACGATCAGCTTGGTCAGGTAGCGGCTCTCGATCCGGCTCGCGGTCTCGAAGTCGACGCTCGCGCCCTCGACCGCGGCGGACAGGATGGCCCGCTGAGCCGGGTAGACGGCGCCCTTGGTCTGCTGGCGCAGGAGGGCTGGGAAGGCCGGCAGGAACGCCGCCAGCTTCGGCGACTGCGGCGTACCTCCGGGCAGCCGGTAGCCCACGCGGTCCCACGGGTTCGTCGCGGCGTCCGGGTCGTCGCGGTGCTCGAGGATCCAGGTCTTGGCGGCCGGGACGAGGTCGGCACGCGTCGGCACGACGTCGTCGACCAGGCCCTTGGCCTTCGCGTCGGCGGGTTTGAACCGGGTGCCCTGCAGCAGCACGTCCATCAGCGCGGACTGGATGCCGAGCATCCGCGTCACCCGGGTGACCCCGCCGCCGCCGGGCAGCAGGCCGAGCGTGGCCTCGGGGAGGCCGACCACCGCCGCCGGGTCGTCGACGACGACCCGATGGTGGCACGCGAGGGCGATCTCGAACCCGCCACCGAGAGCAGCGCCGTTGACGGCGGCGACCACGGGACGGCCCAGCTTCTCGAGCCGGCGCAGGTCGGCCTTGATCGCCTCGACCCCCGCGAACAGTGCGGCCGCATCATCCGGCGTCGCCTGCATCATCAGCGTCAGGTTTCCACCTGCGAAGAAGGTCTTCTTGGCACTCGCGATGACGACGCCGGTCACGCCGTCGAGCTCGTCGTAGAGCCGGTCGACCGCCGCATGCATCGAGCGCTGGTAGAGCTCGTTAATCGTGTTGGCGCTCGCGGTCGGGTCGTCGAGGGTCAGGGTGACGATCCCGTCGGCGTCCCGCTCGTAGCGGACGGCCGTCTGCTCGGTGGTCTGCGTCATCGGACGACCTCCACGATGGTGGCGATGCCCATGCCTCCGCCGATGCACAGCGTGGCTAGACCGCGGCGCTGGTCTCGGCGCTGGAGCTCGTCGACGAGGGTGCCGAGGAGCATCGCCCCGGTCGCGCCGAGCGGATGGCCCATCGCGATCGCGCCGCCGTTGACGTTGGTGATCTCGTGGGTGATCCCCATGTCCTTCATGAAGCGCATGGCGACGGCGGCGAACGCCTCGTTCATCTCCCACAGATCGATGTCGCCGACGTCGAGGCCGGCCTTCGCCAGCGCCTTCCGAGCGGCGGGTGCCGGGCCGGTGAGCATGATCGTCGGGTCGGCGCCGGACACGGCGGTCATCACGATCCGCGCGCGCGGCGTGAGACCGAGGTCGTCTCCGACCTGCTCGGAACCGATCGCGACGAGGGAGGCGCCGTCCACGATGCCCGAGGAGTTCCCTGCGTGGTGCACGTGGTCGATCCGCTCGACCCAGTGGTACTTCTCGAGTGCGACGTCGTCGAAGCCGGCGTCCCGCCCGAGGGCCGCGAAGCTGGGCGTGAGCCCGGCCAGCCCCTCGACCGAGGTGTCCGGCCGGATCTGCTCGTCGTGGTCGAGCACGGTGAGCCCGTTGGCGTCCTTGACGGGGACGACCGCGCCAGTGAAGTAGCCGTTGGCCCAGGCCTTGGCGGCCCGGTGGTGGGACTCGGCGGCGTACGCGTCGACGTCCTTGCGTCCCCAACCTTCGAGCGTCGCGATCAGGTCGGCGCCGATGCCCTGCGGGACGAACCCGGTGGTGAGCGCGGTGGCGGGGTCGGCGGCCCAGGCACCGCCGTCGGAGCCCATCGGCACGCGGCTCATCGACTCGACGCCGCCCGCGAGGATCAGGTCCTCGAAGCCGCTCCGGATGCGGGCGGCGGCCTGGTTGACGGCCTCCAGGCCGGAGGCACAGAACCGGTTGAGCTGGACGCCGGCGACCGTCTCGGGATAGCCGGCCGCGAGCGCAGCCGTCTTCGCGATGTCGCCGCCCTGCTCCCCGATCGGGGAGACGACGCCGAGGACGACGTCGTCGACGCGCTCGACGTCGAGTGACGGGTTGCGGGTGCGGATCTCGTCCAGCAGCCCGACCATCAGGTCGACGGGCTTCACCTCGTGCAGCGACCCGACTGCCTTCCCCCGTCCCCGCGGCGTACGCAGGTGGTCGTAGACGAATGCTTCCTGGGGTGCCCGCTCGGGGGATGGAGCCATGCTCACGATTGTGACACTCTTACTGTCATGGTCGTCAAGGATGACGAGACTGCTGTGGGGACGGTCACGCTGCTGACGCTGGACGAGCTGACGGAACGGGTCGGCATCAGCGTGCGCAACGTGCGCTTCTACACGGCCAGGGGGTTGGTGCCGCCGCCGATCCGGCGCGGGCGCAGCGGCTACTACAGCGGCGACCACGTCGCGCGCCTCCAGCTGGTGCAGGAGCTCCAGGGTCACGGCTTCACGCTCTCGGCGATCGAGAGGTACGTCGCGGGCATCCCGTCCGACGCGTCACCCGAGGACATCGCGCTGCACCGCACGATGCTGGCGCCGTGGATGGCCGACTCCTGGGAGGAGCTGTCGCGTTCGGAGCTCGAGCAGCGCGCCGGACGACCGCTGTCCGCGCAGGAGCTCGAGACGCTCGCCGCCCTCGGTGTCCTGAGGTCGGTCGGCCGCGGGCGCTTCGGCGCGTCGATGTCCCAGCTCGGGGTCGGCCTCGGCCTGCTCGACCTCGGCTATCCCATCGAGGCGGCCCGGGCTGCCGCCGAGGTGTACGCCGCCCATGGTCGCGCGATCGCGGAGGAGCTCTACGAGCTGTTCCGCACCCAGGTGTGGCCGGTCTACAAGGAGCAGGGCGTCTCCCCGGAGAAGATCCAGGAGGTCGTCGAGCGCCTGAAGCCCCTCTCCATCGCCTCGCTGGTCCAGGCCTACGAGTCGGGCATGGACGAGCTCCGGCGCGCGAACATCGCCAAGCGCGCGCGCTGACATCAGTCGGATAGTCCCTGACGAAATGGTCGGGATTTCCACAGAAGTACGACCATTTCGTCAGGGACTATCCGGAGAGGTCTGGTCAACGCCGGGGTGTCGGCGACGGTCTGCTGGGTACGACGCACGGCGTGACGCCTGATCGCACGGTCCTGGTCGCCGGTGCCACCGGCTTCATCGGGCGACGGCTGGTGCCGGTCCTGGTGGAGGCGGGGTACGCCGTACGCGCGATGACGCGGCGACCGGACGAGTACGCCGGGCCCGGGCAGGCCGTGGGTGGCGACGTCCACGACGCCGCGACCCTCGGACCGGCACTCGCGGGTGTCGACATCGCCTACTACCTCGTGCACTCGCTGGACGCCGAGGACTTCGAGGAACGTGACGCTGTGGCCGCGCAGAGCTTCGGGGAGGCGGCGGCGGGCGCCGGGGTCGGCCGGATCGTGTACCTCGGCGGGCTCGGCGACGACGGCACCGAGCTGTCGGCGCACCTGCGGTCTCGCCGCGAGGTCGAGACCCGGCTCGGTCTGGGTGGGGTCCCGGTCACAGTGCTGCGCGCCGGCATCGTCGTCGGCCGCGGCGGCATCTCGTGGGAGCTGACCCGCCAGCTGGTCAAGAACCTGCCGGCCATGGTGGTCCCGCGCTGGGCCGCGACGCGCACCCAGCCCATCGCGGTCGACGACGTGATCCGCTACCTGGTCGGCGTCGCCGACGACCCGCGAGCGCGGGGGCGCGTCTTCGAGATCGGCGGGCCCGAGGCCATGACCTACGTCGAGATGCTCCGGGTCGCGTCCGAGGTGGCCGACGGCAACCGGGTCCCGATCGTCACCGTGCCGGTCCTCACCCCGCGGCTGTCGTCGTACTGGCTCGCGCTCGTGACCGACGTCGACACCACCACGGGCCGCAACCTCATCGACTCCATGGGCACCGAGGTGGTCGTCACCGACCACTCCGTCCGCGAGATCGTCCCATTCGACCCCGTCCCGTACGCCGAGGCCGTACGTCGAGCCCTCGAGGAGACCGACACCCGATGAGCTGATCCCGCGACTCAGCCGAAGACCAGCGGCAGCGCGAACAGCATCGTGAGCGACCAGACGACGTGGGTGATGACGGGTGCCTGGATCCCGCCGGTGGCGCGACGCTCCAGGCCGACCAGGGTGCCGAGCAGGACGGCCGCGAGGACGAGCATGGGGTTGCCGGTCGCCGACGTCGCGAGGGCGTACGCCCCGGTCGTCACCGCGACCGGCCGGCGGGTCACCGCGGCGTACAGGGCCCCGCGGAAGAACAGCTCCTCGGCGACACCGTTGACCGCCGTCACCAGCACCAGGAGCGCGGTCGAGCCCTCGTTCGCGTGGTCGAGCACGTGCCGTACCTGGTTGTCGAGCCCGGGGACGTGACGCACGACGAGACCTCCGGCGACGAAGAGGGCCGCCAGCAGCAGGCCGTACACCAGCGGGGCGAGCGCCGGGCGTGGGCCGGGGTCCTGTCCGCGCAGCGTGCGGCCGAGATGAAGGGGACCCGAGGCGAGGGCGCCGATCGTCCAGATCAGGGCGAGTCCCAGCGTCGCGGCGTAGAACCAGTCACTGCCGGGCTGGATGCGGAGCGAGAACCCCAGCACCACCGCGCCGACGACGACGGTCGCGGCCGTCACCACCTGTCGCCGGCGCAGAACCCGCTCGGAGTCCCGATGGTCGCGCGGCACAGGCACCCACAGGGTGCGACGCACGGCACGGCCGACGGGACTCATCACGCGACCACCTTCGCCCGACGCCCTCCGGACGCGCGAGGGCCCCGTCGCGATGACGGGGCCCTCGTCCGGATCGTGCTCAGGGCTTGAGGGTGTCCTTGGTCTCCTTGGCCGCCTCCTTGACGTGACGGCCGGCCTCCTTGGCCTTCGCCTTGCCCTGGTCGTCCTTGCCCTCGGCCTTGAGGCTCTCGTTCCCGGTGGCAGCACCGGTCGCCTCCTTGGCCTTGCCCTTCACGTCTGTCGCCTGGTGCTTGGCCTTGTCGTCGAGTCCCACGTGTGCTCCTTCGGCTGGGGGTCACTCGTCGTACGACGGAGACGTACCCGACCCGAGCCCTCGTATGCGCCGCGGACGGTCAGGAGAACCGCAGAACACCGTCCTCGAGCGGCGCCCGGCGCAGCGTCCGCCGGTCGCGGAGGTAGCTCTGGCGCAGCCGCCACGGGTCGCGGTCCCCTTGGTGGGGGAGCTGGTCGAGCGCACGCAGGACGTAGCCCGACGTGAAGTCCATCAGCGGTGTCTCGCGCACGGACGGGTCGCCGACCGGGACGACGCGCCGATATCCGTGCTCGGCCAGGTGGGCGAGCAGCCGGCAGGTGAACTCCGCCACGAGGTCGACCTTGAGCGTCCACGAGGCGTTGGTGTAGCCGACGGTGAAGACGAAGTTCGGCACGTCGCTGAGCATCAGCGCGCGGTAGGTCATCAGGGCCGACGGGTCCACCTTCTCGCCGTCGACGACCAGCTCGATCCCCCCGAACGGCGCGAGCGTGAGTCCGGTCGCGGTGACGACGACGTCGGCGCGGAGGTGACGGCCCCCGCTCAGCCGGATCCCGTCGGCGTCCAGCCGCTCGATCGTGGAGGTGACCACCTCGGCGTCGCCGCTGCGGACGGCCTTGAAGAGGTCCGCGTCCGGCACGAAGCACATCCGCTGGTCCCACGGGTCGTAGCGCGGCGCGAAGTGCGTGTCGACGTCGTACCCCTCGGGTAGCAGCGCGACGTTCTGCTTGCGCACGACCCGCTTCACGGTCTCCGGGCGGCGCCGTGAGAGCCGGTAGAAGAACGCGGTCACGAGGATGCTCTTCCACCGCACGACCCGGTGGGCCGAGCCGGCCGGGAGCCAGCGGCGGGCACCGGCCGCGAAGGGGTCGCGCTGCGGCAGGCTGAGGATGTACGACGGCGACCGCTGCAACATGGTCACGTGCGCGGCCTTCGCCGCCAGCGCGGGTACCAACGTGACTGCGGTGGCCCCGCTCCCGATCACCACGACGTCCTTGCCCGTCCAGTCGAGGTCGGCCGGCCAGTGCTGCGGATGCACGATCGGTCCCCGGAAGTCCTCGGCGCCGACCAGCTCGGGCTCGTGACCCCGCTCGTAGTCGTAGTAGCCACGGCACGACCAGACGAGTCCGGCCGTGAACGTCACGGGCCGGCCGTCGTGCTCGGCCTCGACGGTCCACCGCGCCTCGGCGCCGTCCCAGGTGAGCCGCACGACCCGGTGCCGGTAGCGGATCCGCCGCTCGACGTCGTACTCACGGGCGGTGTCACGGAGGTACTCCAGGATCCGCTCGCCGGAGCCGAGTGCCTCCGCGTGCCGCCACGGCTTGAAGCGGTAGCCCATCGTGTACATGTCGGAGTCCGACCGCACCCCGGGGTAGCGGAAGAGGTCCCAGGTGCCGCCGCTGACCTCGCGCGCCTCCAGGACGACGTACGTCGTGTGCGGCAGCGAGCGGGTGAGGTGGGCGGCGGCGCCGATGCCGGAGAGGCCCGCGCCGATGATCAGCACGTCGACGTGCGCGAGCGGCTCGCGGCTCATGCCTGCACCGCCGCGCCGGACTCGAGGAGCCGCTCGACGCCCGCGACACCCCAGGCGACCAGCGCGTCACGGGTGTCCTGGCCGACCGTTGCCGGCGGGGGTGTCGTCAGCGACGGCGAGGTCCGCGAGAAGCGCGGTGCGGGCGCGGGCTGGGTCATCCCGTCCCGCTCGACGAACGTTCCGCGCTCCACCAGGTGGGAGTGGTGGAACGCCTCGGTCATCGGCAGGACCGGCGCGACGCACGCGTCGGTGCCGTCGAACACCTCGACCCATTCGGCCTGGGTGCGGGTGCGCACGGTCTGGGCGATCAGGTGACGCAGGGCGGGGTGGTTGGCAGGGTCGTCCCGGTCGGGGACGCCGTCGGCGATCCCCAGGCCGGCGACGAGGGCGTCGTAGAACTGCGGCTCGAGTGCGCCGATCGCGAGGTGCCGACCATCGGCCGTCTCGTACAGGTCGTAGAACGGCGCGCCACCGTCGAGCAGGTTGCTGGCCCGCTCCTCGCGGAGCAGCCCGCCGGCGAGGAACGCCGTGGCCATGGAGTTGAGGTGGGCGGTGCCGTCGACGATCGCGGCGTCGACGACCTGACCCTGCCCCGAGAGCCGCGACTCGAGGAGTGCGGCCAGGATCCCGATCACGAGGTACGTCGACCCGCCGCCGAAGTCACCGACGAGGTTGGTCGGGAAGTGCGGCCGTCGCGGGTCCTGTCCGAGCCCGTGAAGTGCCCCGGTGATCGCGATGTAGCCGAGGTCGTGACCGGCCGTCCTCGCCAACGGCCCGTGCTGGCCCCAGCCGGTCATCCGGCCGTAGACGAGGCGCGGGTTGCGGGCCAGGCAGTCGTCCGGTCCGAGGCCGAGCCGCTCCGTCGTACCGGGTCGCAGGCCCTCGACCAGGACGTCGGCCGACTCCACGAGCTCGAGCACCGTCGCGACCGCGTGGGGATGCTTGAGGTCGAGCGCCACGCTCGGACGGCCGCGGTTGAGCAGGTCGTGCGACCCGCCGGTGAGCATCTGGCCGCCCGGCCGGTCGATGCGGATCACGTCGGCGCCGAGGTCGGCCAGGATCATGCAGGCGTGGGGCCCGGGGCCGATGCCGGCCAGCTCGATGACCCGGAGGGCGCGGAGGGGACCGGTGCCCTGGCCGAGTTGCATCCCCCGATCATCCCAGGACGCGCGCGAGGAACTGGCGGGTGCGGTCCTCACGAGGGCTGCTGAAGATCTCGGCGGGCACACCGTGCTCGAGGATCCGACCCTCGTCGAGGAAGCAGACCGTGGTGGCGACCTCGCGTGCGAACCCCATCTCGTGCGTGGCCAGGATCATCGTCGTCCCCTGCTCGGCCAGGTCGCGGACGATGGTCAGCACCTCGCCGACCAGCTCGGGGTCGAGCGCCGCGGTGATCTCGTCGAGCAGGAGCAGCGTGGGCTGCGTGCACAGGGCACGGACGAGAGCCGCGCGCTGCTGCTGTCCGCCGGACATCCGGTCCGGGTGCTTGTCGGCCTGGTCGGCGAGGCCGAAGCGGGCGAGCAGGTCGTGCGCCCGCTGCTCCGCCTCGGCCTTGGGCACGCCGTGCACCCGTCGCGGAGCGAGGGTGCAGTTGTCCAGCACCGTCAGGTGGGGGAACAGGTTGTAGGCCTGGAAGACCATGCCCATCCGGCTGCGCACTTCTCGCCGGTCGACCCGGGGGTCGGAGATCTCGCGTCCCTCGAAGCGGATGACGCCGTCGTCGACGTCCTCGAGCAGGTTGAGGCAGCGCAGCAGGGTCGACTTGCCCGACCCGGACGAGCCGATCAGGCAGATGACGTCGTGCGGGTGGACGGTGAGGCCGACGTCGTGGAGCACGACCTTGTCGCCGTAGCACTTGCGGAGGTCGGTGACCTCGAGCAGGGGTGCATCCGAGCTCATCGGGCCCCCTGCCGCTCTCGCTCCATGGCCCGGTGCTGCAGGTAGTCGGTGAGCCGGGCCAGCGGAATGGTCAGCACGATGAAGTAGAGCGCCACGACGACGTACGGCGTGAAGTTGAAGTTGAAGTTGGCGTAGTCGCGGGCTGCGAACAGGGCGTCGAACAACCCGGCGGCCCCGACCAGCGCGGTGTCCTTCTGGAGGCTGATGAAGTCGTTGAGCAGCGGCGGGACGACCCGGCGCACGCCCTGCGGCACGACGACGTACCGCATCGCCTGGAACCGGGAGAGCCCGAGAGCATCCGCGCTCGCCAGCTGGGACGGGTGGATCGACTCGATCCCTGAGCGAAGCACCTCGGCCACGTAGGCGCCGTAGGACAGCACCAGAGCGGTCAGTCCCCAGAAGAAGAGCGAGTTGGTGACGCCCTGCAGCTGCAGCGCCGGCATCCCGAAGGCGAGCATGAACACCAGCAGGATCGTCGGGATGCCGCGGAACAGGTCGGTGTAGACGACGGCGATGATCCGCAGAGGGAGCAGGGCCGCCGCCTTCGTCTGGCGCACCAGCGCCACCAGCATGGCGAGAATCAGGATCAGGACCTCGCCCACCATGAACAACACCACGTTGTACCGCCAGAAGGCGTGCCAGATGGCGGGGAACGCGGCCTGCGCGTCATCCCAGGAGAAGAAGGTCGCCTTGACGTTGGGCCAGCCCGGCGAGGTGACGGTTCCGAGCACCAGGGCGCCGAAGACGAGGACGGTCGCGGTGGTCGAGATGAGGATCGAGCGGCGCCGCTGCGAGCGGCGTACCGCCTGACGTTCGAGCTCCCGGTCGCTCGGTCGCCAGGTATCGGGAGTGGAGCTCACGATCGCGTCACTGGAGGACTGGCACGCTCACGGTCTCGCTGAGCCACTTCTTCTCGATCGAGTCCAGCGTGCCGTCGCTCTTCATGTTCGCGAGGGCGGCGTTCACGCAGTCGACCAGCGGGTTGTCCTTCTGGAAGAGCATGCCGAACTGCTCGGGCTCCCCGCTCTGCTGCTGGAACTGGCCGACGATCGTGGCCTGCGGGATCTGGACCGCGGTGATGTAGAACGCGGTCGGCAGGTCGGCGACGATCGCGTCCACCTGATGGTTGAGCAACGCCTGCTTGGCGACGTTCGTGTCGTCGAAGACGAGAGGCTCCTGGGACGGGTCGATGTCGTCGCGGATCGCCGTGAGGGACGTCGTGCCGGTCTGGGCGCCGAGCTTGTACTTCTTCAGGTCCTCGATCGAGGTCGCCTGGGAGACCGGGCTGTCCTTGAGCGCGATCAGGGCCTGGGCGGCGGTGTAGTAGCCGTCGGAGAAGGTGACGACCTTCGCTCGCTGGGGCGTGATCGAGATCTGGTTGATGTCGAAGTCGAAGTCCTTGTCCCCGGGGGCGTAGGACTTGTTGAACGGCTCCTTCACCCATTTCACCGACGACTGGTCGAAGCCGAGCTCGTCGGCGACGGCGTACGCCACGGCGGACTCGAAGCCCTTGCCGTTCGTCGGGTCGTTGTTCTTGAACCACGGGTCGTACGCCGGCGAGTCCGTCGCGATCGTGAGCGTCCCGTCGGTGAGCGTCTTGCCCTGGGCGCAGTCGGCCGGGGTCTGGTTGGCGGTGCTGGTGTCGGTGGCGGTCGTCGAGCTGTTCTGCGGTGCGCACCCGAGCGCGACGAGCATCAGTGGGACGAGGACAGCAGCCGTTCGAGGCGTGCGCATGGCGGAGATCGTATCCGGGGCCCCGTCTAGTGGTGGTGGGCGTGCTCCTCGTGGAGCTGGTGCACGACCGCGTGGCCCTTCCCGCGCTCCATCAACCAGTGGTTCACCGGCACCGCCGCGACGAAGGCGACGGCCAGCGCGACGGCCAGCGACCACCAGAACAGGCTCGTGTCGAGAGTCGCGCTCATGGCTCCCGGGACGACCAGCAGGAACAGGGTGTCGACGAGCTCCATGGTGAAGATCGAGACCGTGTCGCTGGCGAGGGCAGCCTGGACCGCGGTGCGGTTGTCGGCACCCATCCGGCGTACACCGGTGTAGGTCAGGAGGTAGCCGAAGAAGAACGCCAGGCCGATCGAGAGGGCGATGTTCCCGGCGTTGCCCCAGCCCCACCAGGTGCTGAGCACCATGCCCGTGATCTCGCCGATCGCGCAGCCCGTCAGGCAGTGACGAGTCGCGGTGACGGCCATCCTCCAGCTGTCGGTCATCGCACAGTTATACCCCCTAGGGGTATGTGATGCAAGTGTGGGGGCGTCCGTCTCTCTACAATCCCGCCATGCGGATCACCGTCCTCGGATGTGGCTATCTGGGTGCCACCCATGCCGCGGCCATGGCCGACCTCGGCCACGAGGTCCTGGGCATGGAGATCGACCCGGACAAGCGCGCGGCGCTCGCGCGCGGAGAGGTCCCGATCTACGAGCCCCACCTCGACGAGCTGCTCGCCCGCAGCGTCGGGTCGGGGCGACTCACCTTCACCGACTCGTACGCCGACGTGGCGGCGTTCGGTGACCTGCACTTCGTCTGCGTGGGCACGCCTCAACAGGCCGAGAGCCTGGCCGCCGACGTGAGCCAGGTCGAGGCGGCGATCACCGGCCTGGCCAAGCACCTGGACCGGCCGACGTTGGTCGTGGGCAAGTCGACCGTGCCGGTCGGCACGGCCGAGCGGATGGCCGAGCAGCTGGCCACGCTCGCCCCGGCCGGGGCGGACGTCCTGCTGGCCTGGAACCCCGAGTTCCTGCGCGAGGGTTTCGCCGTCGAGGACACCCAGCACCCGGACCGCATCGTGATCGGCGTCCAGGACAGCCGCGCCGAGAAGCAGCTGCGCGACTTCTACGCGTCGATGATCGACGCCGGCACCCCCGTCGTGGTGACCGACTACGCCACCGCCGAGCTGGTCAAGGTCGCCTCCAACGCCTTCCTGGCCACGAAGATCTCCTTCATCAACGCCATGGCCGAGGTGTGCGAGGCCACGGGGGCCGACGTGGTCGACCTGGCCGACTCGATCGGCTACGACCCGCGCATCGGCCGGCGTTTCCTCAACGCCGGCGTCGGCTTCGGAGGCGGGTGCCTGCCCAAGGACATCCGGGCGTTCGTGCACCGCGCCGGCGAGCTCGGTGTCGAGGACGCGATGACCTTCCTGCGTCACATCGACGACGTGAACCAGCGGCAGCGCGAGCGCGTCGTCGACATCGCGACGGCCATGGTCGACGGCAATCTCGCCGGCGCCCGGATCGCGGTCTGGGGAGCCGCGTTCAAGCCGGACAGCGACGACGTCCGGGACTCCCCCGCCCTGTGGGTCGCCGGGCAGCTGCACCTCAAGGGTGCCGACGTCCGTGTGTACGACCCGCGGGCGAACGGGACCGCGAGTGCCCGCTTCCCCACGCTGACCTATGCCGACTCCGCCATCGAGGCCTGTCGCGACGCCGACCTGGTGCTCCACCTGACCGAGTGGGCGGAGTTCCGACGGATCACCCCCTCCGACCTCGACGGCGTCGTCGCGCGGCCGCAGCTCTTCGACGGCCGCAACGTGATCGACCTCGACTCCTGGCGCTCCGCCGGCTGGACCGCCCGAGCCGTCGGCCGCCGCTGACCTCTCCTCGGTGGCCGCTCACCGGTCCTCGGTGGTCGAGCCGCCCGAGCCGCTGGGCGAGGGAGTGTCGAGACCCGACCGCAGCTCAGTTGTCCGGCGGCTGGACCCTGATCGTCTCGGCGTACCAGTCGAAGGAGCGCTTCGGGATGCGGGCCTGAGTCTCGTAGTCGACGTACACGAGGCCGAACCGCTGGGTGTAGCCCTCGGCCCACTCGAAGTTGTCGAGCAGAGACCACGTGTAGTACCCGCGGACGTCGACGCCGGCGCGGACGGCGACGGCGACGGCGCGGAGGTGGGCGTCGAGGTACTCGATCCGGGCCTGGTCGTCGACGACGCCCTCGCGGTCCGGTGAGGTCCCGTAGGAGCAGCCCGACTCGGTGATGATGATCGGCGGCAGGGCCGCGCGGTAGCGAGCCCGGAGGGTGATCAGCCACTCGCGCAGGGCGTCCGGGACCACGGGCCAGCCGAAGTCCGTCGTCGGGTAGCCGAGGATCTCCAGCGGCTCGAACGGCATCGGCGCGTCCTCGTCGGCCGCGGCGATGCGCATCGGGTTGTAGTAGTTGACGCCGTAGAAGTCGAGCGGCTGCCGGATGGTGGCCATGTCGCCCGCCTTCACGACCGGCTCGACCAGCGGGGCGAGGTCGATCGGGTAGCGGCCGAAGAGCATGGGCTCGGAGAACATCCCGTTCCACAGGGCGTCGAAGAGCTTGGAGGCACCGACGTCGGCCTCGTCCTCACTCGCGGGCCACATCGGGGCGTGGTTGTTGGCGCAACCGATGCTGGAGGCTCCGGCCGCGCGCAGCGCGATGGCGGCACGTCCGTGTGCGAGCAGGAGGTGGTGGGCGACCGGGAGCGCGTCGAACATCAGCGCCTTGCCCGGAGCATGGACGCCGTTGCCGTAGCCGAGCATCGTCACCACGTTCGGCTCGTTCACCGGGATCCAGTGCTCCACGCGGTCCGACAACCGCTCGCCGATCAGTGCGGCGTACTCCGCGAAGCGGTCCACCGTGTCGCGGTTGAGCCAGCCGCCCGCGTCCTCGAGCTCTTGGGGCAGATCCCAGTGGTACAGCGTCACCATCGGTTGCACGTCGCGCTCGAGCAGCCCGTCGACCAGCCGCTCGTAGAAGTCCAGCCCGGACGTGTTCGGGTGGCCCGAGCCGGCCGGCAGCACCCGCGGCCACGAGATCGAGAAGCGGTAGCCGCCGAGGCCGAGCCGCTGCATCAGGTCGAGGTCCTCGTCGAGCCGGTGGTAGTGGTCGCAGGCCACGTCGCCGGTCGAGCCGTCCGCGATCTTCTCGGGGAGGTGGCTGAAGGTGTCCCAGATGCTGGGGCCCTTGCCGTCCTCGGTGGCGCCCCCTTCGATCTGGTACGCCGCAGTGCTGGCACCGAACCGGAAGCCCGGTGGGAGCAGAGGGTGGGGCACGGGGATCATTGTGTCGGTGACGGTCATGGTTCGAAGGGGAATGGATCGGTTCGTGACGCGCGAACCGGGGCGTCAGACACGTCACTCCTTCTCGTTCGGTTCCTTCTACGACCCTGAGCGGGTCTCGTTCGGTTCCATGGTCGCGCTCAACGACGAGCTGCTCGCGTCGGGGGCCGGGTACGACGCCCACGACCACACCGACCTGGTGCTCGTGACCTGGGTCGTGTCGGGGGCCCTCGACCACGTTGACGACGGCGGTCACGTCGGCCAACCCGCCGGGGAGCTGGCCGTCACCCGTGCCGGGACCGGGATCACCCACAGCGAGCGGGCCGGCGACCACGCCACGCGGTTCGTCCAGGCCTGGCTGCGGCCTGGGGAGTACGGCGAGGACCCCAGCCGGTCGACGTCCACGCCGGACCTGAGTGGCGGCGACCTGGTCACCGTCGCGGACGAGACCGACCTCGGCGTCCCGGGCGCGACGTACCGGATCGCGGACCTGCCGGCCGGGACCACCGTCTCGCTTCCCGAGGCACCGCTGCGCTACGTGTTCGTCGCTACCGGCGCCCTGGCCCGCTCCAGCCTGGCCGAGCCGTTGTCGGCCGGGGACGCCTTCGAGATCACCGGTGACCACGACGTGGTCGTCACCGCAGCCGTCCCCACCCAGCTGCTGGTCTGGTCGTTCGCCGAGTAACCACCCCGTCTTGCTCGAGATCACCCCGAGAACGCGGCCGGATCGAACCATCCGGGGTGGTTACACAGCCGGAGGGACGAGGACGCCGGGGTTGAGGATCGCGTCCGGGTCGACGGCGGCCTTGATCGCGCGGAGTACGTCGATCCCGACCCGGCCGATCTCGCTCTCCAGCCAGGGGAGGTGGTCGGTGCCGACCGCGTGGTGGTGGGTGATGGTGGCGCCGGAGTCGACGATGGCCTGCATCGCTGCGTGCTTCGCGCGCGCCCAACGGCCCAGCCCGTCCTCCCCTTCGGCCGCCGCCACCGTGAAGTACAGCGAGGCGCCGGTCTCGTAGACATGCGAGACGTGGCACAGGACCAGCGCCGGCTCCCCGAGTGACTCGAGCAGAGCCGACGTCACGGCGTCGTAGGTGGCGCGCAGGCGGGACCAGTACGCCGCCGTCTCCAACGTCTCGACGAGAACGCCCGCGTCCAGCATCGAGTCGCGCAGGTACGGCGCGTCGAAGCGCCCGGCCGCCCACCTCCGACCCGGCTCCTCTCCTGCCGGCTCGCCACCCAGGTCGCTCAGCACCGCGGCGACGGCGGCCCGTCGGGCCGCGACCGCGCTCGGCGTCCCCTCGTAGCCCGTGATCATCAGACAACCTCCCGCAGAGGTCCCGCCGATGGAGTCGGAGTCGGCGAGGTTGAGGGCCGTCTCGTTCTCGTCGGAGAGCCGGAGCACCGTCGGCAGCAGCTGCGCCTGGGCGAGCGTGCGCATCGCGGCGGCGCCCGCATCGAACGACGCCCACCGCCAGCCCTCGTAGAGCGTGCGCTCGGGGTGGGGCCGGACACGCACGGTGACCGACGTGATCACGCCGAAGGCACCCTCCGAGCCCAGGAAGACCTCCCGCAGGTCCGGGCCGGCCGCGCTGGCCGGAGCGTGCCCGAGCTCGACCGGACCGGCGGGCGTCGCGACGCGGAGCCCGACGACGAGCGCGTCGAAGCGGCCGTAGCCGGCCGAGGACTGCCCGCTCGAGCGGGCCGCGGCGAAGCCGCCGATCGTGGCGAACTCGAAGGACTGCGGGTAGTGGCCGATAGTCAGGCCGTGCTCGGCCAGCAGGCCCTCGGCCTCCGGTCCGCGCAGACCGGGTTCGAGGGTCGCCGTCATCGACACCGGGTCGACCGCGAGGAGACGCGTCATCCGGCTCAGGTCGAGGCTGACGACGCCGGCGTACCCGTCGCGTCGCGCCACGAGCCCGCCGACGACCGACGTGCCGCCGCCGAACGGGACGACCGCGACCCGGTGGCGGGCGGCGACCTCGAGCAGCCGCTGCACCTGGTCGTGCTCCCCGGGCCGCACCACGGCGTCAGGCGCGTCGGACAGGTCACCGGCCCGAGCGCGCAGGAGGTCCGGGGTCGACTTGCCCCGGGTCCGCAACCGGCGTGACCGGTCGTCGGTCAGCACGTGGTCCGGTCCCACCACCTCGACCAGGTCGGCGAGCACGCGGTCGCCGAGCACGGACGGCGGGAGCGACACGTCCGCGTCAGCGGCGACGGTCCGGTCGGAGACGGGGAAGACCAGCTCGACCAGCCCACGAGCGGTCTCGGGCAGGGCCGCGGCTCGCGCCGGGTCGCCCCACCGGGTCGGATGCATCTCGGCGTTCACGTGTTACAGTGTGACATATGACGTCACTTCGTCACAGCGAGGCTGCGCAGGCGGCGTACCTGGACGCCGCTCGGGCCTGCATCCTCGACGTGGGCTGGCGGCGTACGACGTTGACCGAGGTGGCTCGGCGGGCCGGGGTCAGCCGGATGACCATCTATCGCACCTGGGCCGACATGCCGGCGGTCCTCGGCGATCTGATGACCCGGGAGTGGGGCGAGGTGGTCGCGCGCGCGGTCGGTGATGCCGACGCCGCCCTCGGCAAGACCGCCACCGCGGCGGACCGCATCGTCGCCGAGGTGGTGGCGACGACGCGAGCCCTGCGCGAGAACGAGCTGTTCCTCCGCATCGTGGAGCTCGACCCCGAGCTCCTGCTCCCCTACCTCCTGACCCGCCGTGGTCGCAGCCAGCAGGCCATCGCCGAGCTCACCGCGGGCCGGCTACGCGAGGGACAGCAGGACGGCAGCGTCCGCGACGGCGACCCGGTCGCGATCGCGCGGTCGCTGCTGCTCGCGACCCACGGCTTCGTGCTCAGTGCCCACACGATGGTCGACGACGAGGTCGGTGAGGACGCGCTCGACCGGGAGCTGGAGCACCTCGTCCGCCGCGTGGTCTCGAGCTGATGACCCGCATCCGCGCCGGCCTGGTCGACGCGCCCACCGAGGTCGACGTGCTCGTCGTCGGCCTCGGAGTGACCGGCACGGGCTGCGCGCTGGACGCCATCTCCCGCGGACTCTCGGTGCTGGCCGTCGACGCCCACGACCTCGCCTTCGGTACGTCGCGCTGGTCCAGCAAGCTGGTCCACGGCGGCCTTCGCTACCTCGCCCACGGCCAGGTCGGTGTGGCGCACGAGAGCGCGGTCGAGCGCGGGATCCTGATGGAGCTCACCGCTCCTCACCTGACCCACGCCTTGCCGATGCTCCTGCCGCTCGCGCGGACGGCAGGGCGCAGGCAGGCGGTGTTCCTGCGCGCCGGGATCGAGGCCGGCGACCTGCTCCGGATCGCGGCCCGTACGGCGTCCGAGACGCTGCCACGGCCGCGGCGCATCTCGGCCACCGAGAGTCACCACCTGGCACCCTCGCTCGGCGACCGCTTCCGGGGCGGGATCCTGTCGTGGGACGGCCAGCTCGAGGACGACGCCCGGCTCGTGACCACCATCGCGCGCACCGCCGCGGGTCTCGGTGCCGAGGTCCGGACCCGCGCACGGGCGATCGAGCTCGACGGGCGCGGCGCCCTCCTCCGCGACGAGGTGACCGGCGAGACACGGCAGGTCTCCGCTCGCGCCGTGGTCAATGCCGCGGGCGTCTGGGCGGGCGACCTGGTCGTCGACGTCGACCTCCGGCCCAGCCGAGGCACCCATCTCGTTCTGCGCGCGGAGACGCTGCCCGGGCTGCGGGTCGCTCTCACGCTCCCGGTACCCGGCGAACGCACGCGTTTCGTCAACGTCGTCCCGCAGCAGGACGGGCTCGTCTACGTCGGACTGACCGACGTCCCCGTCGACGGCCCGGCGCCCGACGTGCCCGAGCCCAGCGAGACCGAGATCGAGTTCCTGGTCGAGACGACCTCGAACGCGCTCGCCCGGCCCCTCAGCCGGGCCGACGTCGTCGGCGCCTACGCCGGGCTGCGGCCACTGCTGCGGGCAGACGGCCGCACCTCCGACCTGTCGCGTCGTCATGCGGTCCGCACCTCGTCGACCGGGGTCGTCACCGTCGTCGGCGGCAAGCTCACGACGTACCGTCGGATGGCGCAGGACGCCCTCGACGTGGCGGTGTCGCGAAGCGGTCTCGAGGCGGGTCCCTGCACCACTGATCGGCTCCCGCTCGTCGGTGCCGCGTCCCGCCCCGAGCTCGCGCGGCTGGCACTGGAGTCACCGTCCCCACGACTCGTGCGCCGCTACGGCACCGACGCTCGGCTCGTGCTCGAGTCGGCACGCGAGGTGTCCGGACTCGGAGACGACGAGCTGCTGGCACCCGTCTCGAACCGTGCTCCGGTCACCCCGGCGGAGCTCCTCTTCGGCGTCACACACGAAGGTGCGCACGACGTCGACGACCTGCTGGACCGGCGCACCCGGGTCGGCCTGGTGCCCGCCGACCGCGAGGCGGCCGAGCCCGCGGCACGGCGTGCCCTCGCTCGGGCAACTGCAACGGTTCGTTAAATTGACCCCAGGCCTCTCCCCAAGCGGCACGCCAGGCCCTACCTTCTAACCATGCTCGAGCCCAGGGGGGCGGACTCAAGCATGTTCGAATCGCCAACGGACGACTCCGCCCGTGTTGTGAACCACGCCCGCGACGCTTTGTCGCACGGGCGCATCACCGATGCCCTGGACACGGTCGACCGAAACCGCCACCTGGACGGGTTGAGCGAACCCGCGCAAGCGTCGCTCGCCCTGACCGGACTCCTCGCCAAGCTCGCGCTCGGCGACCTCCGTGGCGCGTCGGCGTACTCCCGCGACCTGACCAACCTCATGCGCGTGCGCGGTGTCGTGGGCGCCGTGGCGTCGTTCGGCCTGGGTGAGTTCGCGGCGGCTCGCACCCAGGACGACCAAGCGGTGTCCTACTACGAGCGCGCCGGTGAGGAGCTGACCACGAGCGGCCAGCACATCTGGCTGCCGTGGCGCAGCGGGCTGGCGCGCGTGATCGCCGGCCGCGGCGAGATCGCGACCGCGAGTGCGCTGGTCGAGGAGGAGCTCGCCGACGCCCGCACCTACGACTCGGCGTACGCCGTCGCCTACGCCCTGCGCACGCAGGCCGCGATCGCGCCGACGAGCGACCGCGTCGCGCTGCTCGACGAGGCCCTCGAGGTCCTGCACGGCACGTCGGCCGCGCGCCTGGAGGCGCAGATCCGGACCGACCTCGCCGGCTGGATCCTGCTCCTGCAGCCCGACGCCTCGGCTCGCGCTGTCGACCTGCTGCGCAGCGCGGAGAAGTACGCCCGGCAGGAGGACCTCGGCCCGCTGCTGGCCCGCGTGCGCTGGCTGCTCGAGCGGCTCGGGGAGGCGCCCGACGGCGAGCTGCCCGGCCGGCTCGCGGAGCTGAGCGCCGCCGAGCGCCGCGTCGCCCAGCTCGTCGTCGTCGGCAAGCGCAACCGGGAGATCGCAGCCGAGCTCGGCGTGAGCGTGAAGTCGGTCGAGTGGCACGTGTCGCACATCCTGCGGAAGCTCTCGATCAGCTCGCGCACGGAGCTCGCCGGGGCACTGGCACAGCCCCGCCAGGGTCGCTGACGGGCTCGAGCTCCCCGGCCCCCCGACGGCTCAGACGGGGATCGCGACGTACGTCGTGTCGAGGTACTCCTCGATGCCCTCGAAACCGCCCTCACGGCCGAAGCCGCTGGCCTTCACCCCACCGAACGGCGCGGCGGGGTTGGACACCAGCCCGGTGTTCACGCCGACCATGCCGAACTGCAGAGCCTCCGCCACCTTCACCGTGCGTGCGAGGTCGCGGGTGTAGACGTACGACGCGAGGCCGTACTCGGTGGCGTTGGCCAGGGCGATCGCGTCGTCGTCGGAGGAGAACGTCGTGATCGGGGCGACCGGCCCGAAGATCTCCTCGTTGACGATCCGCGCCTCGGCCGGGACGCCCAACAACACCGTCGGCGCGTAGAAGTACCCCGGACCCTCGGGCGCCTCCCCGCCCGTGACCAGCTCGGCACCGTCGTGCACCGCGTCGCTGACCAGCCGGCCCACGGACTCCACCGCGTCGGCGTTGATCAGCGGCCCGACGTCGGTGCCGGCCGTCTGGCCCCGGCCCGTCTTCAACGCGCCCATCCGCTGACCCAGGAGGTCACCGAACTCGCGCGCGACCGACTCGTGGACGAGGAACCGGTTGGCCGCCGTGCACGCCTCACCCATGTTGCGCATCTTCGCGATCATCGCGCCGTCGACGGCGGCCGCGACATCGGCGTCCTCGAACACGATGAAGGGGGCGTTGCCGCCCAGCTCCATCGAGACCCGCTGGAGCTCGTCGGCGGACTGACGCACGAGCACCTTCCCCACCGGCGTGGAGCCGGTGAAGCTCACCTTGCGCAGGCGCTCGTCCGCCATCAGCGTCGCGCTCAACGCCTTGGAGTTGTGGGTCGTGACCACGTTCAGGACGCCGCCGGGGAGCCCGGCCTCGGAGAGCACGTTCGCGAGCGCGAGCATCGTCAGCGGGGTGAGCTCGGCGGGCTTGACGATCATCGTGCAGCCCGCCGCGATCGCCGGCCCGATCTTCCGGGTGCCCATCGCGAGCGGGAAGTTCCACGGCGTGATGAACAGGCACGGGCCGACCGGCTTGCGGATCGTGAGGAGCCGGGAGCCACCCGCCGGTGCCTGCATCCAGCGTCCGTGGATGCGCACCGCCTCCTCCGAGAACCAGCGGAAGAACTCGGCGCCGTAGGTCACCTCACCCTTGGCCTCGGCCAGGGTCTTGCCCATCTCGAGGCTGATCAGCTCGGCGAAGTCGTCGGCCTGGTCCATGATCGCCTCGAACGAGCGGCGGAGGATCTCACCGCGATCGCGGGGCGGCGTCGCCGCCCAGCCGGCTTGCGCCTCCACCGCGGCGTCGAGGGCCGCCATCGCGTCGTGGGTGTCTCCATCGGCGACGTCGGTGATCACCGACTCGTCGGCCGGGTCGTGGACCTCGATCCTCGATCCGGTGCTCGACTCACGCCACTGTCCACCGATGAACAGTCCCCGAGATCCGGTCTTTGCCAAGAGGTCTAGTCCAGTCATGCAATCAGCCTTCCACTGGCGCGAGTTTGTCGAAAGTGTTCACGCAGTCGTCGCGACTCTGACACCCTGTAAAACGTCGGCTGGGGGCTAGCACTCAGACGATATCGAGCCCCTCGCTGACCCCATGCTGCGAGGGGCTCGCCCCTTTTCCGGGCAGCTCGGATCGTTCCGCGATCCGTGCTCGACGGGACAGGAAGGACCCCCGATCATCAGCGTTCCGGACGGGGTCGGCGTCCTGAGTCAGCCGCCTTCATGCGCGTCCTGACCGACGTACCCCTTGAACTCGGGCGCTCGAGGGAGTTGGTTGGACCCCATCGTTTCGACGGGCGGTCGAACGGCCGCTCCGGCAGACCCTGGAGGCTGACCATGGCGGACAAGGCGGGCGGGCGTAGACCAGCGGGCCAAGATCTCGGGGCGAGCAGCCCCGACCGGATCCGCAACGTCGTGTTGGTCGGACCGGGCGGGTCCGGCAAGACCACGTTGGTCGAGATGCTGCTCGCCTCCGCCGGAGCCATCCCCCGGTCGGGGAGCATCCAGGAGGGCACGACGATCTGCGACTTCGAGGACGCCGAGCGGTCGCACGAGCGCTCGATCTCGCTCGCCGTCGCGCCCGTCATCCACCGCGACACCAAGATCAACTTCGTCGACACCCCCGGCTACGCCGACTTCGTGGGCGAGGTGCGGGCCGGGCTGCGCGCCGCCGACTGCGCGCTGTTCGTGATCGCCGCCAGCGAGGCCGTGGACGACGCCACCGCGTCGCTGTGGCGCGAGTGCGCCGAGGTCGGGATGCCCCGCGCCGTGGTGATCACCAAGCTCGACCAGGCACGCGCCGACTACGAGGGCGTCCTCGCCGCCGCCCAGGCGGCGTTCGGCGACAGGGTGCTCCCGCTCTACGTACCGGTCCGCGACGACGGGGGCGAGATGACGGCCGTGATCGACCTGATGGAGGACGACGGCGAGCACGAGGAGCTCCGGGGAGCCTTGATCGAGGGCATCATCGAGGAGTCCGAGGACGAGACGCTGATGGACCGTTACCTCGGGGGCGAGGAGATCTCCCACCAGGCCCTGACCGAGGACCTCGAGAAGGCCGTCGAGCGAGGCAGCTTCCACCCGGTGATCCCGGTCTGCTCGATCACCGGCGTCGGCTGCGCGGAGCTCCTCGACCTCGCGGTCGACGGCTTCCCGTCCCCGCTCGAGCACCCGTCCCCGGACGTCTTCACGCCCGCCGGCAAGGAGGCAGAGGCCATCACGGGCGACCCGCAGGGCCCGCTCGTCGCCGAGGTGGTCAAGACCGCGAGCGACCCGTACGTCGGACGCGTGAGTCTGGTGCGGGTCTTCTCCGGCACCCTCACCGCCGACGACCCGGTCCACGTCTCCGGCCACTTCACGTCGTTCTTCTCCGACTCGAGCGGTCACGAGGACCACGACGAGGACGAGAAGATCGGCTCGTTGTCCTACGCCTTCGGAGGCACGCACGTCCCCGCCACCGCCGTGGTCGCCGGCGACCTGTGCGCGATCGGCAAGCTCAGCCGCGCCGAGACCGGCGACACCCTGTCGTCGATCGGCGAGCCTCGGGTGCTCAAGCCCTGGTCGATGCCGGAGCCCCTCCTGCCGGTCGCGATCGTGGCCAAGAGCAAGGCGGACGAGGACAAGCTGTCCCAGGCCCTGAGCCGTCTGGCCGCCGAGGACCCGAGCCTGCGCGTCGAGAACAATGCCGAGACGCACCAGCTCGTGCTGTGGTGCATGGGCGAGGCTCACGCCGACGTCCTGATCACCCGCCTCGCCGAGCGGTACGCCGTCAACGTCGAGACCGAGCCGTTCCTGGTGTCCCTGCGCGAGACGTTCGGCGGCCGGGGCAAGGGGCTGGGCCGGCACGTGAAGCAGTCAGGCGGCCACGGTCAGTACGCCGTGTGCCACATCGAGGTCGAGCCGCTGCCCGAGGGCGGGGGCTTCGAGTTCGTCGACAAGGTGGTCGGCGGCGCCGTTCCCCGCAACTTCATCCCGTCGGTCGAGAAGGGCGTACGGGCCCAGATGGAGAGGGGCGTGCGCGCCGGATACCCGATGGTCGACCTCCGGGTGACCCTGACCGACGGCAAGGCCCACAGCGTCGACTCCTCCGACATGGCCTTCCAGATGGCCGGCGGGCTCGCGCTCCGGGAGGCCGCAGCCGCGACGACCGTGACGATGCTCGAGCCCTACGACGTGGTGGCCGTCGTCGTCCCGGACGACCAGGTCGGCGGCGCCATGAGCGACCTGTCCTCGCGGCGGGCCCGGCTGCTCGGCACCGACAAGGTCGGCGACGACCGGACCGTGATCAACGCCGAGGTGCCGCAGACCGAGTTGGTCCGGTACGCCGTCGACCTCCGCTCCTCGACCCACGGCGCCGGGTCGTTCACGCGGTCGTTCGGTCACTACGAGCCGATGCCGGAGGACGTCGCCCGCAACGTCGCCCCGCGCGAGCGCTAGCTCGCCGGGCGCCTCAGCGGGCGTGAGCCCCGCGCAGGAACTGCTCGAGCAGAGGTCCGGCGGTCCCCGCCCCGGTCTGGCCGACGTCGACGAACGCGCACACGGCGAGGTCGCCCTGACCGCCGATCATCCAGGCGTGGGTCAGGCGCTTGCCGTCGCGGTCGAACTCGGCCGTGCCGGTCTTGGCGATCACCGGCGGGCCGGGGACGTCGCGCAGTCCCACACCCGTGCCGCTCAGCACGACGCCGCGCAGCATCTGCTTCAGCGTGGCGTCCTGCCCGGCAGTGAGCGGCTCCGGGTGCGTCTTGTCCGGAGTCACCGAGGTGATCAGCTGCGGGACGACGGTGTGACCCGCGACGACGGACGCCATCACCGTCGCCATCGTCATCGGGGACGCCAGGACCTGTCCCTGGCCGATCATGTCGGCGGCCTTGGTGGTCTCCGACGTCGGAGGCACGACGTTCCCGAAGTACGCCGGGAACCCGAGGTCGTGGTCGACGCCCATGCCCAAGGTCGCGGCGGCGTCGACGAGGTCGTGCGAGCCGAGCTTCGTGCGCTCGTTGATGAACGCCGTGTTGCAGGAGTTCGCGAGCGCCGAGGCGAGCGTGATCCGGCCGTTGGCCGACGGTGGGTAGAAGCTGTCGTTGGTGAACACCTTGCCGTCGACCGTCACGCTCGTCGGGCAGTCGACCGGGGACGACGGCCGCTGGCCCTCCTTGACCAGCGCCAGCGAGCCGACGCTCTTGAAGGTCGAGCCGGGCGCGAACCGGCCGTAGGTCGCATCGTTGTAGCCGTCGTTGCCGGGGCCGTTGGCCGCCGCCAGGATCGCGCCGGTCGACGGCTTGATCGCGACGATCGCACTGGCGGGCTTGACGCTGCTGAGGATCCGCTCGGCCAGCAGCTGGAGTCGCGGCTCCAGGGTCAGGTGGAGCGGGGAGCCGTCGACGGGCTGGGTCCGGAACAGGGTGGTGCTCCTGCCGTGGGCATCCAAGGCCTCGATCTCCACGCCCGACTTTCCGCGGAGCTGTTCGTCGTACCGCGCCTCGAGGCCCGACAGCCCGGCCAGGTCGCCGACGCGGTAGGCACCCGGGTTGTCCTTCAAGATCTCGGCGGTCACCGGACCGACCGTGCCGAGGATCGGGGCGGCGAACTCCTTGGTGATCCCGAGCGGGATGTCGTCGGCGATCGCGTCCACGCCCTTGATGTGGACGTAGCCCGCCGTCACTGCCGGGGGTACTTCGTCCTGGCGGAACGCGATGGCCTGCACGAACGCCTTCGGCCCGGCCGCCTTGACCTGCTTCACGTACGACGCAGCGTCGATCCCCACGAGCTGCGCGAGCCGGCGCGCCGACTCGGGCGCCTGCGAGGGGCCGAGCTTGTTCCGGTCGACCCCGAACCGCAGGACGGGGCGCTTGGTCACCAGCCCGACGCCGTGGGGGCCCAGGATGTCGGCCCGGGTCGCCCCGACGGTGCTCGCGACGAGGTGGTCACCCGTCCCGAGCGACGGCTCGACGACATCGGGCTGCCACTGCACCTGCCAGGTGTCGGCGTGGTCGCGACTGACCAGGGGCACCTTCGTCGAGTAGCTCCAGCCGCTCCCGATCGGCCAGGCCCAGTGCAGGCCGGCCGTCGCCGAGTCGTCGCCGGTCTTGCTGACCGACGTGACGGTCACGTGTGGCTTGACCTCTCCCAGGCCCGAGACCATGTCGCCGTACTGCTTCTGGACGGCCGCCGGCGTCTGCCCGGCGAACGTCACGGCGGACAGGTCATCGGCGGTGAGCCCGGCGGCGAGGGCGGTCGCCGTCGGCCGAGGGTCCGTTCCGTCGTCCTTCGAGCAGGCGGCGCCGGCCAGGGCGACGACCATCGTCAGCGCGACCAGCAGCGGCCACCGAGATCTCCCCATGCCGGTCATCCTCGCGGATGGCCGGTCATCACCCTGAAGGCGACTCCTCCACGCGCACGCAGCAACGGTCCGCTCCGGGGTCCAGCCGCGCGGCCGTGCGACGGCACCCGAGCCCGTCGAGCACGCCCCCGACGTAGTCGCGGTTGACCCCGCAGACCAGTGCGGTGTGCTCGCGGGCCAGCGCGTCGAACGGGCAGTTCCGCAGCACCAACCCGTCGCCGACCCGGTTCGGCTCGAAGCCGCGCTCGGTGAGGACCTCCGCTGAGCGTTCGAGCTCGCCGCCCTTCCGGTCGTACGCCGTCCCGTCACGGCGGCCGGCGGCGCGGGCCTCGTCGGCCAGGGCCTCGGTCAAGGGAGCACCGTCGAGGGACCGCTCGACCGCGGCGGCGAAGACGTGCCCCACGAGGTCGTACCCGCGCTCGGGCAGCGAGACCGCGACCTCCCGGGCGGACCGCCGGTAGACCTTCGCCGGGCGGCCGGCACCGGGCCCGGTGCGCCCGGAGAGCCGACGGTGGTCGACCGACAGCAGTCCCTCCTCGACCAGCTTGTCGAGGTGGAAGCGCGCCGTGTGGGTCGGCACCCCGACCTCACGGGCGGCCTCCTCACGGCCGACCCCGTCGTCACGCCCGGCCACGAAGGCGTAGAGGCGGCGGCGCAAGGGATCGGCCAGGGACCCGATCGCGGAGAACGCGTCTGCCATGCCACTACCTCCTCTTGACGGCCTGTACTCTAACGGACATATTACTCACTCTTAGAGATTTCGGTCCAGCAAGGAGAGTCGCATGGTCGAGGCGGTCGCCGTAGAGATCGACGGGCAGGTCGATGTGCGAGGCAGCGAGGTCCGGTGGCGCCCACGGATCACCCACGAGCCGGCACCCGTCGACCTGGACAAGGCCGAGGTGGCCGCGACCGAGATGCTCGCCGCGCTCGGCCTGCCGATCGACTCGGCCGACATGTTCGAGACTCCGCGCCGTCTGGTCCACGCGTACGCCGAGATGCTGACGCCGCCGGAGTTCGACTCCACGACGTTCGAGAACGCCGCCGGGTACGACGAGCTGGTCCTGGTCACCGACATCCCGGTCCACTCGCTGTGCGAGCACCACCTGCTCCCGTTCACCGGGGTCGCCCACGTCGGGTACCTCCCGAGCACGCGTATCCTCGGGCTGTCGAAGTTCGCTCGGACCGTGGAGTTCTTCGCCCGCCGGGCCCAGACCCAGGAGCGGCTGACCATGGAGATCGCCGGGCACCTCACCGAGCGGCTCGAACCCCGAGGAGTCGGAGTCGTGATCGAGGCAGAGCACACGTGCATGAGCCTGCGCGGTGCGCGGGCGGAGGGTGCGCGCACGGTGACGGCGGCCCTGCACGGTCGCTTGCGCGACGACCCGAAGACCCGGGCCGAGTTCCTCTCCCTCACCCGCGGCCGGGCGGGCGTGCGATGAGCGCGCCGATCGTCCTGGTCGGCGGCGGTCTGGCCACCGGCACGGCGGTGCGCGAGCTCCGCTCCCAGGGATACACGGGCGATCTGGTCGTGATCGCCGGCGAGAGCCATCCGCCGTACGAACGTCCTCCGCTGTCGAAGGGCTACCTGCTCGGGAACGAGCCGGCCGAGAAGGCGCTGGTCAACGCCGAGAGCTGGTACGCCGAGCACGACGTCGACCTGCGTACGGGCGTGACCGTCGAGGCCGTCGACCCCGACGGGCGGACCCTGCGCGCGGGCGGGGACGAGCTCGCGTGGACCGGGCTCCTCCTCGCGACGGGCGCCGCGCCCCGTCGCTTCGCGCTGGCGGACGACTCCGGCGCCCCCGTCCACTACCTGCGCACGCTGGACGACTCGACCGCACTCAAGGCCCGGCTCGAGCCTGGAGCGCGCATCGGCATCATCGGCGGCGGCTGGATCGGCCTCGAGGTCGCGAGCGCAGCCCAGCAGGCCGGGTCCGAGGTCGTGGTGCTCGAGGCGCTCGACCAGCCGCTGCGCAACGTGCTCGGCGCCGAGGTGGGTGCGTTGTTCGCCCAGCTCCACCGCGAGAAGGGCGTCGACGTACGCACCGGCGCGCGGATCGAGACCATCACGGCCGGCTCTGACGGCGCCACGATCGGGCTGGCCGGCGGAGACACGCTCGCCGTCGACCGCCTGGTCGTCGGCGTCGGCGTCGCACCCCTGACCGACCTCGCGACCGCGGCCGGGATCGCGGTCGACAACGGCGTCCTCGTCGACGCCGGGCTCCACACGTCGGCGCCCGGTGTCTTCGCTGCGGGCGACGTCGCGAACGTCGACCACCCGGTCCTGGGCCACCGCCTGCGCGTGGAGCACTGGGACACCGCCATCAAGCACGGCACCGTCGCGGCGACGAACCTGCTCGGCGGGAACGCCCTCGCGGACCACCTGCCCTACTTCTTCACCGACCAGTACGCCCTCGGCGTGGAGTACGTCGGCAACCCCGGCCCCGAGGGCTTCGACCGCGTCGTGATCACCGGAGACACCGACGGCCCCGTCGAGCAACGCACCTTCCGGGTGTGGTGGATGCGCGGTCGGCGCGTCGTGGCCGGCATGCACGTCAACGACTGGGACGCGATCGACCGGGTCCGCGAGCTGGTCGGCACCGAGGTGGACGAAGCCGAGCTAGGGAGCTGATCGGCAGAGCACCGCTCAGCCGGCGACCACCGGCAGCTTCGCCAGCGCCCCGGCGACCGCCTGCTGGAGCTCCGCGTCGTCCCAGGTGTGGTCGACGAGGTCTCCGCGCAGGTAGGCGTCGTACGCCGCGAGGTCGAGGTGGCCGTGTCCGCACAGCGCGGTCAGGATCACCTTCTCCTCGCCCGACTCCTTGCACGCCAGCGCCTCCTCGACCGCAGCGGCCAGGGCGTGCGTCGGCTCGGGCGCCGGCACGATCCCCTCGGTGCGGGCGAAGAGGACACCGGCTGCGAAGCACTCCGACTGCGTCTTGGCGACCGCCTCGAGCTCGCCGGTCTCGTGGAGGTGGGAGATCAGCGGGCTCATGCCGTGGTACCGCAGGCCGCCGGCATGGATCGGGTCGGGCACGAAGTCGTGACCCAGGGTGTGCATCTTCATCAGCGGCGTCATCCCGAGGGTGTCGCCGAAGTCGTAGGCGTAGGTGCCCTGCGTCAGCGACGGACAGGACGCCGGCTCGATCGCACGGATGGTCGGCGACATCGTGCCGGCCCACTTCTCGCGCAGGAACGGGAAGGCGAGGCCGCCGAAGTTCGAGCCGCCGCCGGTGCAGCCGACGAGCAGGTCCGGCTTCTCGCCGACCTGGGCGAGCTGGAGCAGCGCTTCCTCCCCGATCACCGTCTGGTGCAACAGCACGTGGTTGAGCACGCTGCCGAGCGCGTAGTTCGTGGTCGGGTCCTGAGCGGCGACCTCGACGGCCTCGCTGATGGCGATGCCGAGGCTGCCGGTGGACCCGGGGTCCTGCGCCAGGATGGTGCGACCGGCGTTCGTCAGGTCGCTCGGGCTCGGGTGGACCGTGCCACCGAAGGTCTCGATCATGGTGCGGCGGTAGGGCTTCTGGTCGTACGACGCGCGCACCTGCCACACCTCGCACTCGAGGTCGTACTGCGCGCACGCGAAGGCCAGCGCCGTGCCCCACTGGCCGGCGCCGGTCTCCGTGGTGAGCTTCTTGATGCCGGCCTTGGCGTTGTAGAAGGCCTGGGGCACCGCCGTGTTCGGCTTGTGCGAGCCTGCCGGGCTGACGCCCTCGTACTTGTAGTAGATCCGGGCGGGGGTGCCGAGCGCCTTCTCGAGCCGATGGGCGCGGAAGAGCGGCGAGGGTCGCCAGAGGGCGTAGACGTCGAGCACCTCGCCGGGGATCTCGACGTACTGGTCGCCCGAGACCTCCTGCAGGATGATGTCCATCGGGAACAGCGGCGTCAGGTCGTCGGGTCCGACGGGCTGGCCCGTGCCGGGGTGCAGGACCGGCGGGGGCGGGGTCGGCAGGTCGTGCAGGACGTTGTACCAACGCGTCGGCTGGTCGCTCTCGGACAGCAGGATCTTGTGACGGGAGTCGGGCATGGCTCAGCGTGGCACTGGCCTGTTCAGCGGAGCAATGCGCTGACCAGCGGCGCGTAGCCCGAGGCCTGTCCCGTCCGGTTGGGGTGGTAGCTCTCGCTCACCGGGTTCGACAGGCCGTTGAGCCACTCCGGGCTCCCGCACACCGCGTGGCCGATGAAGACGTGGGTGGGGTTGGCGAACGAGAAGCCCCGGGCAGCCGCCGCGTTCGCGAGGACGCCGTTGAGCCGGTCGGCCGTGGCGTTGAGGGAGGACTCCTCGGTCGCGCTGAACCAGGTGAGGGCGTTGCAGTCCTCCCCGTTGAAGAGTCTCGGGTAGCCGACGACGACCACGGTCGCGTGGGGCGCGCGGCCGCGGATCGCGCCGTACAAGGTGGCGAGGGCGGCGGGCAGGGTCTTGCTGATGTAGGTGTTCGCCTTCGAGATCGCCGCGCTGCAGTTGCTCAGCCAACCGGGCTTCGCGCACTCGGTGAGGGTGCCCGTGAAGCCGGCGTCGTTGCCGCCGACGGAGACCGTCACGAAGCTGGTGCCCGCCGACAGCGCGCCGAGCTGCTTGCTGGTGACGTCGGAGACCTTGGCCCCGGAGCAGGCCTGGAACGACAGCGCGTAGCCCAGGGACGCCGCGACCAGGCGCGGATAGGCGTATGTCGACCGCTCGCACGACGTGCCGTCGGAGATGTAGGAGCGGGTGCCGACCCCCGAGGAGTAGGAGTCGCCGAGCGCGACGTACGACGGGGCGGCGGCGTGGCTGGGCGCGGCCCACAGCAGCAGCGGGAGTGTGACGAGAAGCGAGGCGACGAGGGCGGTCAGGCGACGAGGCATCGGGTACCTCTTCCGAGTACGGGGCCGAGAGTGCCTGGTGTGACTCGGGTCACTCTAGGCCCGGGAATGTCCCGGCGCCGAGAGCGTTGTACCGATCGAATGGTTGAAAATTCATCCAGTAGGAGGACCCCCACCATGACGAACAGCCCGTTCGACCCGGCCACCACGGTCATCGAGGACATCACGGGGGACTACACCCTCGATGTCGCTCACACCCGTCTCGGCTTCAGCGCCCGGCACGCGATGGTCACCACCGTCCGCGGCGCCTTCAAGGACTTCGAGGGCACGGCCCACGTGGACACGGCGAACCCGGCCAACAGCAAGGTCGAGCTGACCATCAAGACCGACAGCATCGACACCGGTGTCGCCGACCGCGACGCGCACCTGCGCAGCGCCGACTTCTTCGAGATCGAGCAGCACCCCGAGATCGCCTTCAGCTCGACCGACGTCTCGCGGGACGGCGACGAGTGGACGATCACCGGCGACCTCACCGTCAAGGGCATCACCAAGCCGATCACCGTGGAGTTCGAGTCCACCGGCTCGGCGCGCGACCCCTTCGGCAACCTGCGCCTCGGCTTCGAGGGCCAGACCACGCTCAGCCGCAAGGACTGGGGCCTGACCTGGAACGCCGCGCTCGAGACCGGCGGCTTCCTGGTGTCGGACAAGATCAAGCTCGAGTTCGACATCTCGGCGATCCAGAAGTAACCGCTGACCTGGCGATCGCGGCACGGCGTACGACGCCCACCCGGCGATCGCGTCACGGCGTACGACGCCGACCTGGCGATCAGGTCGCCACACAGACCATCGACCCGGCGAATCGGTTCCACTCCCGTGGGACTTGATCGCCGGGTCGATGTCATTTGGCGTGACCGCATCGCCAGGTCGAGGCCAAATGATGTGACGTGAACGCCAGGTCGGTGATCTGATACCGGCCCATGAGCGACCTGACCCTGCCGGAGGGCCTGACCTCCCGCGTGCTGACCATGGACGACGCCCAGGCTGTGTACGAGGTGGCCGCCGCCCAGGAGCGGGTCGACGTCGGCCGGGTGGAGATCGAGCCCGAGGACATCATCGGCGACTGGAGCCGGCCGAGCTGGGACGTCGCGACCCACACCATCGGCATCTTCGACGGCGACCGGATGGTGGCGTACGGCGAGATCACCGGGCACGACCGGGGCGACGCCGCGGTCCATCCCGACTACCGACGACGGGGCATCGGAACGGCGGTCGCCGGTTGGATGCAGGAGACCGCGCGCCTCCTCGGCGGGAAGGGCTACGGCAGTCCCGTTCCGCAGGGCTCCGCGGGCGACCAGCTCCTGACCAAGCTCGGCTACCGGCTGCGCCACACCAGCTGGGTGCTGGCCCTGCCCGACGGCAAGAAGATCGAGCACCGCGACCTGCCCGACGGGTACGACATCCGCGAGGCCCGAACCGACGAGTACCGAACGGTCCACGACGTGGTCGAGGACGCCTTTCTCGAGTGGTCGGTGCGAGACCGCCAGCCGTTCGAGGACTTCGAGGCCAGCTCCATCGGCCGGCCCGGCTTCGAGTCGTGGCAGCTGCGAGTCGTGACCGACGCCGACGGGGTCGTCGTCGGGGTGGCTCTGGTGATCATGGCGTCCGGCGAGGACGGCAAGGAGGCCTACATCGACAAGCTCGCCGTGCGGAGCGACCAACGCCACCGCGGGCTGGCTCAGGCCCTCCTCGTGGACGCGTTCGCCCGTGGTCGTGAGCACGGCGCGGTTCGCTCCGCGCTCTCCACCGACTCGCGCACCGGGGCGCTCAGCCTCTACGAGAAGGTCGGGATGGAAGTCGTCGACGTCTGGGTGAACCGCGCGATCGGCGTCTGAGCCTCGCGCGGCATCGCCGGGTCGGCGGCGTACGGCGTGACGCGATCGCCGGATGGGCGGCGTACGGCGTACCGGAATCGCCAGGTGAGCAGCACGTCAGTGCCAGCCCGTCTGATAGCGGTGACGGTCCCACGGTCCCCGGCCGGACCACCGGCGCCGGCGGTGGACGAAGCGGCGGACGAGCACGAACCACACGATCGCGGCCACCAGCAGGAACAGCGGATGGTGGAAGCCCCACCAGATCGCCACGATCCCCAGCAGCAGCTTGAACAGGAACGGGACCCGCGGGAACTCCCAGCCGCGCTCCCGGCGTACGGGTTGCGCCGCCGTCTTCGGACGGGTCGGCTGCTGCGCGGCGCGTGGCCGCGGCAGGTCCTGGAAGGCAGGCGCAAGGTCGGCGGCCGTGCGGGCCGTCCAGATCTGTTCGAGGCGCTCGGAGTGCTCGTCGGCGGTGATGCGCCCGAGCGCGAAGTGCTCGCCGAGCTCGCGGGCCGCCTCCTCGCGTTCGGCGTCCCCGATGCGCAGTCGGTCGTTCACCACTCCTCCTCGCCGCGGCCGGGTCGGTCACCCAGGTCGTCGACCTCGTCGTCGGCTGGGTCGTGCCCTGAGTCGTCCACTGGGTCATCCATGGGGTCGTCCACCGGGTCGTCGAGGTCGCCCGGATGGTCGGCCAGGATCTGGTAGAGCGCGCGGCGTGCCTCGACCAGGACGCCGACGGCAGCTCGCCGCTGCTCGTCGGTCCCGGTCGTGATGATCTGCCAGACGGCGTTCATCACCCTGCCGAGCTCGGGCTTGAGGCTGGCGAAGTCCAGGCGGACATCGTCGTCGTCCTCGCTGCGCCCCGCTCCCTCGGCGAAGGGGGCCCACACTCCGGCGACCTCTGCCTCGTGCTCACCGAGGTACTCGCGGCCGGAGTCGGAGAGCCGGAGCGTACGCCGGCCGCGCTCGTCGTCGCCCTCCACCAGTCCCTCGTCCTCGAGCTGCGAGATCGTCGGGTAGACCGAACCCGGGCTCGGACGCCAGGCGCCACCGGTGCGGTCGGCGATCTCCTGGATCACCTGATAGCCGTTGAGGGGTCCGTCGGCGAGCACGGCCAGGATCGCCACCCGGACATCGCCCCGACGTGCGCGCGGCGGGCGGGCCCGCTCCTGCGAGGACAGCCCGAACAGGCCGACCAGCCAGGGCGGAGGACCGGAACGACGGTTGGGCGGACCCCACTGCCAGTTCCCCCAGCTCCCGCTCCAGTCACCTCCGCGCCGGCCGCCGTGGGCGCCGCCCCGATCGCCGTGCCCGCGGCCGTGCTGCTGGAACAGCTGCTCGAACTCCCGCCCCCAATCACGTCCCCAGTCCCGTCCCATGCTCAGCTCCCTCGTGCCGTCGTTGCGTAGGCTTGGTGGCGAGCGTTCGGCGATGGTACGTCGATCGTTCGCGATATATCGCGACAGTACGGGCCCGGTGCTCGGCGCACAAGACCTTTCTCGACCGGTTCCGCGTCCGCGCCCTAGGTTGTCGCCATGACCGACTGGGCGGAGACGTACCGCGCCAACATCGACGCCGTCACCGCCCTCGCGGAAGGACTCACCCCCGAGCAGCTCGGCACGCAGGTTCCCGCCACTCCCGAATGGACGGTGCGCGAGGTTCTGGCTCACCTGGCCGGGTCGCCCGCCGACGTGCTCAGCGGGCGGATGGACGGAGCGCCCGGCCCCGAGTGGACGGCGCGCCAGGTCGCCGAGCGGTCGGACCGCAGCACCGGCGAGCTGGTCGCCGAGATCCGCGTCGTCGTCGACGGAGTCGTCGCGACACTCGACGGCAACGACCGGCCGGCACTCGTGTGGAACGTCGCCGTCCACCACGCCGACCTGCACGAGGCGCTCGGCCTGGGCAGGCCGCCCGAGCGGATGTGGCACCCGGTCGTCGGGGCGATCCGGCCGTCGCTCGGCGAGCACGGCGAAGCCTTCGCCGGGGTCGCCGACTACGAGCTGTTCCGCGCCGTCTTCTCGCGCCGTTCGCGTGCCCAGACCGCCGCGTGGGGCACGGGCCTCGACCAGGAGACCCTCGACGGCATCAGCATCTTCGGTCCGCGCGACGACGACCAGCCGGTCCCCGACTGACCAGCGTCAGCCGGTGTTGCGCATCCCGGCCGCGATCCCGTTGATGGTCAGCAGGAGTGCCCGTTCGAGATCGGCGTCGTCCTCACCCCGGCGGTAGCGACCGAGGAGCTCGAGCTGCAGGTGGTGCAGGGGCTCGAGGTAGTTGTCGCGGATCTCCAACGTGGTGCGCAGGGTGGGCTCGCGGTCGAGCAGCGAGTGGTCGCCGGTCACCGCCAGGAGTCGGGTGACGGTCAGCCGGTACTCGTCGCGGATCTCGCCCAGGAGCGGCCGGAGCTCGGGTGGCGCCAGGGCGGCGTACCGCTCCGCGATCTCGAGGTCGGTCTTCACCAACGTCATCGAGACGTTGCCCAGGAAGGTGCGGAAGAACGGCCACGCGTCGTACATCTCCTGGAGAACGCCGAGGTCCTCCTCGACATCGAGCCCCGAGCCGACCCCGAACCAGCCCGGCACGATCTGCCGCGACTGGGTCCAGCCGAACACCCAGGGGATCGCGCGCAGGTCCTCGATCCCGGTGTCGGCGCCGGGCCGACGGGCGGGGCGTGAGCCGATGTGAAGCGCGCCGAGGAGGTCGACGGGCGTGGCCGTGAGGAAGTACGGCGCGAGCCCTGGGTCCTCGACGAGGCCGCGGTACCGCGCGTGGGCGGCCTCGGCGATGCGGTCCATGGTGGAGTCCCAGCGTTCGGCCTGCTCCGGCGTACGACGGTCCGTGCGGTGCAGGACGCTCGCCTCGACGGTGGCGGCCAGCGCCAGCTCGAGGTTCTGCCGGGCGAGGGCGGGCAGCGCGTACTTGTCGCTGATCACCTCGCCCTGCTCGGTGATCTTGACCTCGCCGTCGACGGTCCCGGAGGGCAGCGCCATGATGGCGTCGTACGTCGGTCCGCCGCCGCGACCGACGGATCCGCCCCGGCCGTGGAAGAACCGCAGGCGGATGCCGTGGCGGCGCGCCACGTCGCGAGCCCGACGCTGCGCAAGCTGGATCTGCCACTGGGAGGTCGTGATCCCCCCGGCCTTGTTGGAGTCAGAGTACCCGAGCATCAGCTCCTGCAGGTCCCCCCGAAGACGCACCAGCTCGCGGTACGACGGGTCCGCGAAGAGCGACTCGAGGATCGCCTCGGTCTGCTCGAGCTCGTCGACGGTCTCGAGCAGGGGCACGAAGCCGATCCTCGCCACGCCGGTCGCCAGGTCGACCAGGCCGGCCTCGCGGGCCAGCACGACGGCGGCGAAGACGTCACCGGCATCGCGGGTCATCGACACGATGTAGCTCTCGACCGCTCGCGGCCCGAGCTCGTCGAGCGCCCACCGGATGGCCCGAAACGTCTCGGCCGTCACGGCTCCCTCGTCATCGAGCGGGAGCGGGTTGTGCGCGAGCGGTCGTCGGCCCGCCAGCTCGTCGCTGAGCACCTTGGCTCGGGCCCCGCGGTCGAGGTCGGCGTACGGCGTACCGAGGTCACCGACGCGGTCGAGGAGCTGGCCCACGGCCTGGTGGTGCTTCGCGGCGTGCTCGCGCACGTCGAGCGTGGCGAGGGTGAGACCGATCGCGGCGACGGTGCGGACGAGTCGCTCCACCTCGCCGCTCGCCACGACCTCTCCCTGATGGTCGAGCACCGAGCGATGCAGCAGCAGCAGGTCGTCGAGCAGCTCGGTGTCGTCGGCGTAGACGCGTCCGGGGACGTGCGGGCTCCCGTGGAGCAGCCGGTCCTCGGTGAGGCCGAGGCGGACGTGGATGCAGGTCAGGAACAGGCGGTACGGCTCCTCGGCGTTCAGCCGCCGGTAGCGCGGCTCGACCTCAGGAAGCACGGCCAGCAGCCTCCCGAGTCGCTCGGTCAGCCCGGGAGACACTCCGCCGATGCGGTTGCTCACCGAGAGGTCGCGGCGAAGCCCGTCCACGAGCCCGCGGAGCAGCCGGATGCCGTGCACGGCCTGCAGGGCGAGGACCTCGCGGGTCGTCGCCGGAGTGACGTGCGGGTTGCCGTCGCGGTCGCCTCCCACCCAGCTGCCGAAGCGGAGCGGACGCACGTCGGCGGGGAGCTCGACCCCGATCGAGGCCAGCCGGTCGCCCAGCTCCTCCAGCACGTCCGGGAGGGCGCCTCCGGAGAGACCCTCGAGGTAGTAGACGACGTTGCGGGCCTCGTCGATCGGCTCGGGCGGCTCGATCCGGATCTCGTCGGTGAGCCACAGCAGCTCGACGGCCTCCTCGAGGCGCCGAGTACGTCGCGGGCTGTCGGGCTCCTCCAGCAGAGCCGCGACCCGGCGCAGCTTGTCGATCGTCGAACGGCGCGCGACCTCGGTCGGGTGTGCGGTGAAGACCGGACGGACGGCCACGTGACGCAGGATCTCGGCCACCTCGTCGGGGTCCACCCCGGCATCGGCGATCCTCGTCACAGCCTGCTCGACCCAGCCACCCTCCTGCTCCCGGACGCGCAGCAAGGTCCGGCCGCGGTGCACCTGCTCGGTGATGTTGGCCAGGTGGAAGTACGCCGTGAACGCCCGCACCAGCCGGGTGATCGTGGCCAGGTCGAAGTCGGGCAGCTGGTCGAGCCGGTCCTCCTTCGCGTGGGCGCGAACCTCCTCCACGAGGGCGAGCAGGTCGGCGCCCTCGGTCCGGGCGAGGGTCTCGCCCAGGATCGAGGTGACGCGACGGATGTCGCTGCGCAGGGCGCGGTCGGGTGCCGGGTCCGGCGCTGGGCCCGGTGAGGGGTCGGGTGACGGGTCGGGCGACGCGTCCGGCGTACGCGGGTCCTCGTCCATGTCTCCATCGTCACCGACGTGCAGAGGTGTCCGGTCACCGCGTTCACGGGTCGGGCGACGGCGTGGGCGGCGCCGATACCCCTCGGGGGTACAGTCGCAGCATGGAACACCCGGGCTACCTGCAGGACAAGGACGACGTACTGAAGCGGCTGCGCCGCATCGAGGGACAGGCGCGCGGTCTGCAGCGGATGGTCGAGGAGGAGCAGTACTGCATCGACATCCTCACCCAGGTCTCGGCGATGACGAAGGCCCTCCAGGCGGTGTCGCTGCACCTGCTCGACGACCACCTCGCGCACTGCGTACGCGACGCGGTCGCGACCGGCGAGGACGCCGACGCGAAGCTCGCCGAGGCGTCGGCCGCGATCGCCCGCCTGGTGCGGTCGTAGCCCTGGGGGGGTAGTCCCGATCAAGGTCGGCCGTGACGACCTCGGGGAGAGGTCGGGGATCCGCGCGGTTGGGTGTCGGCAGCCGGGCGGGCAGGATGGGGAGCCTCAGACACCTGGAGGTGCCATGACCGACAAGCCGCAGGACCCGTCCTCGTCGGATCCCTCGGACCGGCCGCCCTTGGCCGAACAGATCCGCGCGAAGATGGAGGAGTACGAGGTCGACCGACACCTCAACGAGCTGGCCACGACGCTGGAAGGGGCCGTCCGTCAGGGTCTGCACCTGGCCGGGGACTTCGCTCACGAGCACCGCGGCGACCTCGAGCGGCTGTTCGAGAAGGTGGCCAGCGCGGTCGACACGCGTACCGACGGCAAGCACGCCGACACCATCCACCAGGTGCGCGGATCGCTCGAGCGCGGCGTCGACAAGATCGTCGAGCAGCGCAACGGTGGTACGCCGGGCGCGTCCGGTGACGACGTACCACCGAGCAATGGGTGAGACCGTGACGGAGAAGCTCCCGCACTACGGCGGGCGAGTGCCCGTCCAGGTCGGCGGCGAGGACGAAGGCATGGTCGGGCGCCTGATCGACGCGCTGCTCGACGTGGGCATCGACGGGCTGGGGCCTCTGAAGTCGTCGACCGAGCTCGCCGAGCAGGTACGCCGTGACGCCCGGACCCCCGAGGGTGCGGTCAAGAAGATCGTGCGCTCCCACGTCACCAAGGGTGGGATCGGCGGCTTCGTGACCGGGTTCGGCGGGTTCATGTTCATGCCCATCGCGCTGCCGGCGAACGTCGTGGAGTTCTACATCGGCGCGACGCGGATGGTGGCTGCGATCGCCGCCCTCCGCGGCTACGACCTCGAGGACCCACACGTGCGCAGCGCGATCCTGCTGACCCTGGTCGGGTCCGAGGCGGACGAGGTGCTGGCCAAGGCCGGGCTCACGGGTGGCGGCGGCAAGGTCCTGGGGCTCGTCGGGCAGCAGCTCCCCCCGGCGGCGCTGTTGATGCTGAACAAGGCGATCGCGTTCCGGTTGCTGCGAGGCGTCGGCGAGAAGGGGTTCGCCCGGCTCGGTCGCGGTGTCCCGCTGGCCGGGGGCGTCGTCGGCGGCGGCATCGACATGTGGATGATGAAGCGGATCGCCGACCACGCCCTGGGCGAGTTCCCGCCGACCGGCCCCGGCGCAGGGGTCGTCCGCGGGGGCGGCCAGTAGGGGTCCCTCTCAGGCGGACGACCCGAAGGGAGAGGGCTCAGCCGCCGGCCTGGGCGAGCTCCATCGGCTCGGTGACGGGGTCCTCGGAGAGGAAGGCGCTGCGGGCGATCGCGCGCAGGTCGTCGCGACCTGCGTCGTCCAGCGGCTCGCCGTTGGCCTCCTCCACCTCACGGATCAGCCACTGCCACAGCTCGCGGACGAACGCCGTGAACCGCTCGCGGCCCTGTTCGCTGAGCTCCACCCGGCCGCCGAGCTCGGCGACGAGATCGTGCTGGAGGGCGTCGTCGATAGCCGGCCGGATGAGGGCCATCGGCACGCGATGGGCGGCGGCGATCGTGAGCGGGTCGACCGGCCCCTTCGCGCGAAGCTGCTGGATGGCCACCTGACGCAGGGTCCAGACCTGGACCGCGTCGAGTCCGGCCTGCGAGGAGTCGAGCAGCTCCGTCGCCGCCTCGGGCAGCCGCGTCCGGATGATCCGGACGACCTGGCCCTCGAGCTGTTCTGGGGCACTGCGCTGGTCGGGCATCGCGAACCCGTGGCCGAGGTCGGTGGCGCCCGGCTGGGTCAGCCCGCGCATCGGTACCTGCTTGAGGAACAGCGCCACGATGAACGCGATGATCGCGACGGGCACCGCCGAGGCGAAGACATGCTGCAACGCGTCGGCGTACGCGTGGACGACGGCTGCGTGCTGCTCGGGCGGGAGCGCCTGGACGCCCGCCGGTGTCGTGATCTGCGTCGGGTCGGCGCCGCTGGCGACCACGGCCTCGGTCAGGTTCGGCTTCAGGTTGTGGGCGTAGATGGCCCCGAAGGCGGCGGCCCCGAACGCGCTGCCGATCGTCCGGAAGAACGTGACGCCCGACGTCGCGACGCCGAGGTCGCGGTACTCGACGGTGTTCTGGACGATGATCGTGAGCACCTGCATCGCCAAGCCGATGCCGACGCCGAGGACGAGGGTCGACAAGGAGAAGTACAGGTCCGAGGATCCCTCGTCCAGCCGGGTCAGCAGCAGCATGCCGACGGTCATCACCGCGCCGCCGGCGATCGGGAAGGCCCGGTAGCGGCCGGTCCGGCTGACCAACGTGCCGGCGGTGATGGAGGCGACGATGAGGCCGAGCACCATCGGCAGGGTCCGGATGCCCGACGTCGTGGCACTCACGCCGTGGCAGAACTGCAGCCACGTCGGCAGGAAGGTCATGGTGCCGAGCAGGGCGAACCCCACGATGAAGCTGAGCACGACGCTCACCGCGAACACGTTCCGGGTGAACAGCCGCAGCGGCAGGATCGGCTCGGCCGCACGCCGTTCGGCGAGCACGAACAGCACCAGGCTCACGACCGCGACGACGACCAGGACGACGATCGTGGGCGACAGCCAGGCGTACTGCGTGCCGCCCCAGCTCGTCGCCAGGATGAGCCCGGAAGACCCGATCGAGATGAAGACGATGCCGAAGGTGTCGAAGACCGGCTTCACCGTGGCACCCACGGCGGGGAGCAGCTTGACCGCGAAGGGCAGGATCACCAACGCCACGGGCACGTTGACGTAGAAGACCCACTGCCAGGACAGGTGGTCGGTGAAGAAGCCGCCGAGCAGCGGCCCGAGCACCGTCGTGCCGCCGAACACCGCACCGACCGCGCCCTGGTACTTCCCCCGGTCGCGCAGCGGGATGATGTCCGCGATCATCGCCGTCGCGGTCACGGTCAGCCCGCCGCCGCCGATGCCTTGGATCGCACGTGAGGCGATCAGCCACGTCATGGTCTGCGACAGGCCGGCCAGGGCCGAGGCTCCGGTGAAGATCACGATGCTGCCGACGAAGATCCACTTCCGGCCGAACAGGTCGCCGAACTTCCCGCCCAGGATCGTCGCGATCGTCTGCGTCAGGAGGTACGCCGTGACGACCCAGCTCATGTGCTCGGCACCGCCGAGGTCCCCGACGATCGTGGGCAGCGCGGTCGAGACGATCGTCGAGTCGAGCGCCGAGAGGAGGAGTCCGCCGAGGATCAGGGCGAAGGCGACGTTGCGAGCGGTCGGCCCGAGAGCAGGTGGTTCGTCAGCGGCGGCGATGTCGTCGACCACCTCGGCCCGACTCATGAATCGCAGCCTAAACCGCGAGCGACGCCCGCTGAGAGGCTGCGTAGGCGCGGTCGCTCAGCCCAGGTCGCGGACGGCCTGGGCGATCGCGGCTGCGCCCCGGGAGCTGAGCACGATCGTGTAGTGGTTGACGTCGGGGACGGGGCGGACGTCGACGTCCGGCCAGCGCGCGGCGTACTCGTCGACGACGGGCTGCGGGTACAGCCCGGGCGGGTCGTCGGCGAAGCCGCGGGGCGCGTGCAGGAAGACCCGCGGCGGCAGCGGCTGGGCCAGCGCCTCCCGGAACGCCGCCCCGTGGACCATGTCGACCTGGTCGGCCTCGACGATGTCCGGGTCGGCCGAGGGGCGGCCGGGCGACTCGGGGAGGTCGTAGTCGGCGTAGGCCTCGGCCTCCGGGGTCCAGTCCCGGGCGAACGCCGGATGGTTGCGGAACCAGTCGCGGTAGCTCTCCCGGGTGTACGTCGACAGCAGCCGCTGCTTGATCGGCTGCAGACCGGCCAAGGTCGCGGCCTCGTCGGCCGCGGCGAAGGGCAGGCCACCGTCGACCAGCACCAGGCCGCGCACCAGGTCCGGTCGTCGCGCAGCCAGCACCGTGGCCACGAACCCACCCATCGAGTGGCCGACCACCACCAGCGGAACGCCCCCGGTCGCCTCGACGACGGCGGCGCAGTCGTCCGCGTGCTGGGCGATCCCGGCTGGCCCGGCCAGATGGTTGGAACGTCCCCGGCCACGGAGGTCGGGCGCGAACAACGGCCGGTCGAGCGCTGCCGCCACGAAGGGCCATGTCCGCGACGAGGACGTGATCCCGTGGATCGCGAGCACCGGCCCGCCTATCCCGCTCCAGGCCGCGACCCGGAGGGTGCCACCGGTGACCGGGACGTCGAGCGGGTCAGGCATCGGTCATCGTCCGCTCGATCTCCGCCGCCACGACGTCCGGCACCTCGAGCGGGATGCCGTGCCCCACTCCGTCCAGCTCGACCTCGCGCCAGCGCCCGCCGTGGGCGGCGTACCGCTCGAGGACGGACCGGAACTGGGTCTCCATCGGCTGCGGCGGCATGACGTCGGCTCCCGGCCAGCCGGGTACGGCGCCGAGCTCACCGAGGGTGGCGAGGTCGAACATCGAGCGCTCGGAGATCACCTGGTCGGCTGTGCCTCGCAGCCAGGTGATCTGCGGCCCGTCGGACACGTCGCCGAAGGCGCTGGTGTCGTAGTACTTCCCGGACATCGAGTTCAGCACCCCACGCGAGCCCGGGGCGACGTTGGGCCAGTGCTCGGAGGCGGTCATGTCGCCCGGGTAGTGGTCGTCGCCGACCGTGGTCGTGAACAGCTCCGCGACCAGGAAGTCCTCATCGACGTTCGGGCGGTTCGGGCCGGGTCCGAAGAACGTCATCAGCACCTCGCGCGGGGAGCTGAGCGGCTCGTCGCTGCCGGCGTCGCGCTCGGCGAGCCGGCGTACGAAGTCGGGCGCCGCGGTGCCGCCACCCGTGCCCGCCCAGTCGGGGGTGCAGGGCCGGCCGTCGACGCCGTGGCTGCCACCGAACCCGTACGGCGAGATCGGTGCCATCAAGGTGATGCTGGCCAGATCCCGCGGGTGGTCGACGAGGTACTGCTGCAGCACCCCGCCGCCCATGGACCAGCCGGCTGCGTGGAGGTCGTCGCGTCCGGTGAGGCCCCAGGTCACGAGCAGGTCGTGCACGTCGTCGGCCATGTCGCGGAGCCCCCGGGTGGCGTCGACCGGCTCGGCGTCGGTGAGCCCGAACGACCGGAGGTCCGGGGCGATCACCCGCACGTCGGGCGGCAGCTGTTCGGCGACGTACCGCCAGAACCCGCCGGTCGTGATGTTGCCGTGCACGAGCAGCAACGGCCGGCCGTCCTCCGGTCCGCTGGTCCAGACGTGCTGGCGGAGACGAGGAGTCTCGACCATCGTGCCGGCGAGGTGCCCGTGGTGGTGGCGGGTCATGGCGTCAGGTCTACCACCGCGCGGCGTGGACGAAGTCCGCGGCGGGCACGCCCGGTGACGACCGAGAACTCGATCGACAGCGGCCTCCGGGTCCGGTGAGGTGGTGGGCATGACCCGGCTGCACGACGACGAGATCGAGGTCGACGAGGGGCTCGTGCGCCGGCTGCTGGGCACGGTCTCCGCGGCGTACGACGAACTGCCGCTGCGGCGGTTCGAGGTGACGGGTTCGACCAACGCGCTGTTCCGCCTGAGCGACGACCTCCTCGTCCGCGTCCCGCGTCAGCCCGGTGGGACCGAGACGATCGAGAAGGAGCAGCGCTGGCTGCCGTACGTCGCACCGCACCTGCCGGTCGCCGTACCGGAGATCGTGGCCGTCGGCGATCCGGCCGTCGGGTATCCGGAGAAGTGGTCGGTGGTGCGCTACCTGGAGGGAGACCGGCCCGGGCTGCCCACGGACGGCGACGAACCTCGGCACGAGTTGGCCGCCGAGCTGGCGGCCGTGGTGCGAGCCTTCGGCTCGCTCGGCGTACCCGACGAAGCGGCTGGCGACGCCGCGCTGCAGTGGTACCGCGGCCGCCCGCTCGCCGAGATGGACGACTCCATGCAGAGCTACCTGCACGACAGCCGGCACCTCGTGGGCCACCCGGACCTCACGATCGACCTCGATGCGGTCGCGTCGGCCTGGGCGCGGACGATGTGCCTGCCCGGGGCGCACCGTGAGGTCGAGCCACGGTGGTACCACGGCGACCTGAACGCCGAGAACCTGCTCGTCCAGGAGGGGCGGCTGGTCGCGGTGCTGGACTTCGGCGGACTGTCCATCGGTGACCCGACGATCGACCTGGTCGTGGCGTGGCAGTTGCTCGACCCGGCCGCACGGAGGACGTTCCGGGACCTGCTCGCGGTGGACGACGTGACCTGGCGACTCGCGTGCGGCTGGGTCCTGGCGCTCTCGGTGATGGGCCTGCCCTACTACTGGGACACCATGCGCGACCGGTGCCTGCGTGGTCTGCACACCGGCCGGGAGGCGCTCGCGGATCTCGCGGAGATGTGAGTGGGGCGGAGACCGCAGACGAAACCGGAGGCCCGCTCAGCGGGAGTTGGCCCAGACCAGGAAGACCAGCACCAGGGTGAACACCACGGTGGCTCCGACCACCCAGTGGAGCAGTCCGAACGCGCGTCGCCGGAGCTGTTGCTCCCGATCGACGTCGCCGGCGCGCCTGGCTCGGGCGATCTGCACGGCGAGCACGACCCGGAAGGCGACGTATCCCCCGAGCACGAGGTAGATCGCGAACCGCCAGAGCATGGCCGGAGCATCGCACGCCGAGCGACCCATGCCCTCGTCCCGGCCACCAGGGCGCCAGCCCGGCCGGCGGTCAGGAGCGCGGTCGGCTGCCCAGCGGTGCCAGCGGGAGGACGTACGCCGGGGGCGCCGGTACCCGCGGCAGGAAGCCCAGCCCGGTGAAAAGCCGGTGCGAGGCGTCGTTCCCGGGCACGATCTCGCGCACCCGCAGCTGGTCCCAGCCGAGCACGCGCGCCCGGTCGACGAGCCGGAGGACGACGCGACGGCCGATGCCCTGACCTCGACGTCCCGGGGCGAGCACGATCGGCAGCGTGTCGGGCGCCAGGGTCACGTCACCGACCGTCTCCCAGGCGTCGTCGGGCGTACGCCGTTCGATCATGTAGACCTCGCCCTGCGCCGCCAGTGCCTGGTACATCGCGGCCACCCGGTCACGGGCGTAGGTCGGGTTCTCGGGGCCGTCGACCAGCGCCACGGTCTCGGCGTCGCGGTACCACGGCCATGCGAGGTCGACGTCCGCGTCGCCGGCGAAGGCGCGCAGCCGCAGGTCGTCGTCGACCGGGAGGATGTCGGGGGTCACGTGGATGAGACGGACGAGGTGGCCGACCCGTACGCGATCAGGTCCCGACCAGCTGGTCGAGCATGCGGTCCGCCGCCCCGACCCGGCTCACCTTCAGGTCCATGTCGCGTCCGTCGGGCGGGGTGAACCTGGGCATGAGTCGTCCTGTCGGGTGGGAATCAGAAGTCACGTCGGCCCCGCAGCGAGCTACCACGGTCGGCACGGCTGCGCTCGTAGATCGCCAGGCGCTGCGGTCCGGGGCTGGTGAGCAGCGCGCCCTCGCCGAACGGGAACTCGAAGCTCTCCCCGACCTCGACCCCACGCTCGCGGAGGGCCGCCGCCGCTGCCGTCAGGTCGCCGACCCGGTAGAGCAGCACCGGCCGGTCGCCCTCGAGGTGCTCGGCGAAGAGCACGGCGGGCCCGTCGCCGGGCTCGACACAGGCGACCCTGGTCTCGAACCTCTCGACCGCGAAGACCGGCTTCGCGCCGAGCCGCTCGGTCCAGTGCGCCAGGTCGGCAGCGGCGTCCGGGCTCGGGTAGTACACGAAGTCGAGCGAGCCGAGCACCGGTTCGGTCATTCGGCGGGTCCGTCCACGTTGATCGTCGGCTCGCCCGCGCCACAGCGCACGATCACGGCCCGTCCGGGCTCGTCCGACGGGTTCGACTCGCGATGGACCGCACCGGCCGGCACACGCAGGAAGTCGCCGGGCCCCGCCTCGACGACGTCGCGTCCGCCCGGGCCCGACTCCATCCGCATGCGGCCGCTCACGACGTACAGCGTCGTCTCGTACTCACCGTGGTGGTGCCAACCCGACGTGGCGTGCGGCTCGGTGTCGACGGTGCCCGTCCACATCCCCTCGCGGTGCATCGCGAGCTGCCGCCGCATCCCCGGCGTCGGGTCCGACTCGGTCAGCCCGTCCGCGGCGACCAACGAGCAGGGTTGCGCGGGATCTCGACTCACGCCGCCAGGCTAATCCCCTGCCCTCCCGATAGTCCCTGACGAAATGGTCGTCATTCCCGCCAGGAACGACCATTTCGTCAGGGACTACCTACGCTGGCCGGATGCACGACGACGCAGGGCGGTTGCTTGCCGAGCGCGAGGAGCGGCTGCTGTCGGAGCTGGCGGAGCTGACCCGGCCGCCCGGCGACATCGGCACGATCTCGTTCGGCAAGCGTGTGGGCGAGGGGACCTCGATGGCCGTCGACCGGCTGGCCGCGGTCTCCGCGCAGGAGCACCTGCTCGCGATGCTCGACGACGTACGCCGCGCGCGGCAGCGCGTCGCGGACGGGACCTACGGCACCTGTGAGGTGTGCGGCGAGCCGATCCCTGAGGGTCGGCTCGAGGCGAGACCGTGGGCCACCCGGTGCGTCCAACACTCGTGAGGGGCCGACCGGTCCGGCCCGTCGACGCTAGGCTGCCGTGCTGAGGAGTGCCGGGAAGTCTGGTCGGCGTACGGCTCGCCCACCCCGGAGGTCCCGATGCACGACGTGATCCCCTTCGCCGCGATCATCGTCGTCGCCTCGGTCGGGCTCCTGCTCGCGATCATGTCCAGCCGGATCACGGCGTTCACCCAGATCCCCAGTCCCGCCCTGTTCCTCCTCGGGGCCTCGCTCGCCGCCGACCTGTTCCCCGACCTCGGCAGCCTGGGCA
>DATBDF010000151.1:0-7836 GCA_036270075.1 Nocardioides sp. | reverse complement strand
CACGCTGCGCTTCGGCGGTGACGGGATCGACCTCCTGGTGCGCGTCGGCGTCGCCGAGGAGGAGGGCCGAGCCCGCCTCGACGGCTGGGTCGTGCCGGCCACGAGTGCGCCCGTGCAGATCCGGGAGGTCGGCGGCGACGGCCGCATCTACGAGGGAGTCGCCGAGTCGAGCGGGCGATTCGAGTTCCCCGACCTGCCCACCGGCTTCTACCGTGTGTCGCTCAAGCTGGAGAACGACCAGACGTTCGGCACCCCTGCTTTCGAGATCTGATCCCCGCCTCGACCTGCCACCGGAGGACCCGTCATGCCTGAACCCCGCAATGTCCGGCTTGCCCGCGAGCCGCGGATGCCGCACCGCGACGCGCTGGACGCGGCCGAGGCCAGGATCCTCGACCCCGAGCGGGGTCCGGTGGTCGACGGGGTGAAGGACCGACCCACGGCCTACGTCGGCACCCGGCTGATGATCGTCAAGGGCGACGGTCTCGACGAGCACGTGGCGCTGCTCCGCACCGCCGCCGACTCGCTCGGCTGGCGGATCCGGATCGAGGCCGAGCCGGCCAAGGCCAAGCGACTGCCGTTGGGAGTGCGGACCGTGCGTATCACGGGGCCGTCGACGCCGGTGTCGCAGCCACCCGACGCCTGGGTGCTGCTGCAGACGGCGCGAGCGCTGCACGGGCGCAAGGCGCTGCGGGGTGTCGACCTGGACCACGTCGTCTCCACGACGCCGCTAACGCCCGATCCCTGGGACGTGCCCCACTCGCCCGACCCGTCGGCCTGGATCCAGCCGCAGCCCTGGGACGTCCCTCATCCGTGGGACGTCCCGCACCCGTGGGACGTGCCGCACCCGGACGGGTCCACCGGAGCTTCGGCGGGGCTCTTGACCTACGGCGTCCCCGGCACCGGTGGACGCCAGCCGATCGCGTACGCCGGACCCCGACCGACGCGGTTCCCGAACTCCGGGGTCAAGGGACGCCGCCCGGTCGTCGCGCTGTTGGACACCGGCTGCTTCCCCCACTTCTGGTTCGACGGAGTCGTCAGGACCGACGTCAAGCTCTACGGGCACCACATCGGTGACAGCGACCCCGCCACGGACCCCGAGGTGCACGGGGACCTGACCGGCCCGTTCGACGGGTCGATCGACCGGATCGCCGGTCACGGGACGTTCCTCGCGGGTTTGGTGCACCAGGCGTGCCCGGACGCCCAGATCCTGTCCTGGCGCGGGATCCCGGCAGACCGACCCCTGGTCGAGTCCGAGTGGCTCACGACGCTTGCCCAGGTCACCGAGCTGGTCCGCCTCGACCGCGAGGGACAGCGCGGCGGGCACCCCATCGACGTCCTGAGCCTCTCGATGGGCTACTACCACGAGAACGCGGCCGACAACTTGCTCGACCCGATCCTGATGACCATCCTCAAGGAGCTCGGCCGTCTCGGTGTGGTCGTCGTCTGCTCCGCCGGCAACGACGCGACCGACCGCCCCTGCTACCCGGCCGCGTTCGCGCCGTGGAGCAACGGCAAGGGCCCGGTGCACCGGCGTCCGTACCGCACCCCGATCGTCTCGGTGGGTGCGCTCAACCCGAACACCACTGACGCGCTCTTCAGCAACGCCGGACACTGGGTGCGGGCATACGCGCCTGGAGCCTCGTTGATGAGCACCATGCCGCCGTTCCAGGGTGGCCTGCAGCCGACCGCACGCACGTGGGTCGACGGGCGCCTGCGTGAGTCGGTCGATCCCGACGACTTCCGTTCCGGACGCCGCACCGAGGGGGAGCAGCGCGGCGGGTTCGGGGTGTGGAGCGGGACGTCGTTCTCGGCACCGCTGATGGCAGGCTCGCTGGCGGCCGCCATGGCCAAGAGTCTGATGAACCGGGCGAACCCGCCGAGGAGTGCGTCGGCCGCGGTGCGTCGCGGCTGGCGGGCCGTGGAACGCCTTACCGACATCAAGCGTCCAGAATAGGCGGGTGCGGAGCGCCCACGAGCTCCATCAGGCGGGCCTGAAGGCCCTGGTCGGTCGGCGGCTCCCTGCCGCCCGCCGGCTGCTCGAGCGCGCACGGGCCTCGGCGGTCGAGCCCGACCTGCTCGCCAGGATCGATGCCAGTCGCGCCTTCCTGACCGCCGAGCTCGGAGACCTGACGGGCGCGCTGCAGATGTGCGACGACGCACTGACGGTGCGGGGCGTCACGTTCGAGACCTCGGGCGTTCTGCACAGCCAGCGGGCGCTGATCCTTCTGCGGCAGGGCCAGACCTCGTCGGCCCTCGACGCGTTCGCCGTGGGCATCGCCATGCTCACCGACCCGGTGGAGCTCGGCAAGGCCCACATCAACCGGGGGAACCTCCATCTGGCCCGCGGGTCGGGTCAGGAGGCGGCCAACGACTTCGCCACCGCGGTCACACTCCTGCGCCGCAGCGGGAACGAGCTCGAGGCGGCGATGGCCGAGCACAACCTCGGATACGCCGACCTGCTCAGCGGAGACCTGGTCGCCGCCCTGGGCCACATGGACGCGGTACGGCCGGTCCTGCTTCCCCTCAGCCAGGTGGGGACCGCGATCTGCAATCAGGACCGCGCCGAGGTGCTGATGGCCGCGGGGCTGACCCGCCGGGCGCTGGCCGCCTTGGACGAGGCGGCCCGGACGTTCGGTCAGCACCGGATGCCCCACCGACGTGCCGAGGCCGAGCTGATCATCGCCCGCGCCGCCCTGGCCGACGATCCAGGGCGCGCTCTGGCGGCCGCCCGAGCCGCGCGAGCCCGCTTCGCCCGGATGGACGCCCCTGCGCTGCGGCTGAAGGCCGAGGCGTTGGTCCACGGCGCCGAGATCAGGCTGGGTCGGACCGGACCCTCGCTGGTCCGGCGGGCCGAGGCGCTGCGCGCAGACCTCGAGGCTCTCGCCCTGCGCTGGTGGGCCCTGGACATCGAGCTCGACACAGCCCTGGTGGCGATGCGGCGCGGCGAGCTGGACGACGCCAGGCGCCGGCTCCGGTCGATCCGGGTGCCCGTGCGGGCACCACTCGCCGTACGACTGCGCGAACGGGACGTCCGGGCGGCGCTGGCCGAACGTGAGGCCCGACGCTCGGACGCTCTGCGGCACCTGCGACAGGGGCTCGCCGAGCTGCACGAGTGGCAGAGCTCGTTCGGCAGCCTCGATCTGCAGACGATGGTCACCGGGCACGGACGCCGTCTCGCCGTCCGCGGCCTGCGCGTGGCCGTCGCCTCGGGGAGTCCGGAGGTGCTCTTCGAGTGGTCCGAGCGGGCGCGCACGCTGGCGAGCCGGGTGCAGCCGGTGCGGGTGCCCGGCAACGAGGACGTGCAGGGCCATCTCCACGAGCTCCGCGAGCTGGCCAGCGCCGAGGATCCGACGCCGGGCAGCGCTGCGCGGCAGGCGGAGCTGCGCCAGAGCGTGCGCGAACGCGCGTGGCAGCGCCGCGGTTCCGGCGAGTACGACGACCCCGCGCCGCTGTCGGACGTCCGGGCCGCACTCGGCGAAGACCGGGCGCTCGTGGCCCACGTCGTCACCAACCGTGAGGTGGCGGCCCTCGTCGTCACGACCGACTCGGCCTCCGTGGTGCACCTCGGGGCGCGCCAGGCGCTCGACGGGCTGACCGGCGGCCTCCTGCCGGACCTGGACATGGCAGCGGCGGAGCTGCCCGGGATGTTCGCCGACGCGATCCGGACCGAGCTGCGCGGGCGACTCCGGCGCCTCGACGACCTGCTGCTGCGTCCGCTCATCGAAGCCGTGGGCGATCGGGCGCTCGTGCTCACGCCGTCCGGGGCCTTGGCGAGCGTGCCGTGGACGATCCTGCCAAGCAACCGGGGACGTGCGGTGACCGTCGCCCAGTCGGCCACCTCGTGGCTCGCTCGTACGTCGTCGCCGCTGCGAACGGGATCAGCAGGCTTCGTGGCGGGCCCCCGAGTCGCCCAGGCCGACGCCGAGACGTCCGCAGCCGCATCGGCGTGGCCGGGTGCCAAGGAGCTCCACGGCGCCGAGGCGACGGCGCAGGCCGTCAGTGCCCTGGCCGGGTCGGTGGACGTGCTGCACGTGTCGGCCCACGGCCGCCACTCGTCGGAGAACCCGCTGTTCTCCGGCTTCGAGCTCGCGGACGGTCCGTGGTTCGGCTACGACATCGACCAGCTGTCCGCCGTCCCCGACGTGGTCCTGCTGTCGGCGTGCGAGGTCGGTCGCTCGACCCTGCGAGGTGGTGAGGAGCTGATCGGGATGACCGCCGCGTGGCTCCACGCCGGGTCGCGGTGCGTCATCGCCTCGGCTGCGGCCATCAACGACGCGGTGGCCCACGACGTACTGGTCGCCGTGCACGGTCAGCTCGCGTCAGGCACCCACCCGGCGACGGCCCTGGCCCGAGCGTTGGCCGAGGTGGACCCCGACGGGCCGCCGGCGCCGCTGATCTGCTTCGGCTGACGTCACTCTGGTCCCAGGGTTGTTGGCCCTTCCTGCCCCTTCGTGGGGGTTGCAGAGGCCAACAACGTCCGGTTCCCCGCCTGAGCGGGGGAATCGACCTGGCTGACGGACTGGCTAGCGCACTCGCCCGCGAGCTGGCCGGGTGCGTCCCCGAACGCCCGCCTGCGCTTCTGGTCTGCTTCGGCTGACGTCACTCTGGTCCCAGGGTTGTCGGCCTTTCCTGCCCCTTCGTGGGGTTTGCAAAGGCCAACAACGTCCGACTCCCCCGCCTGAGCGGGGGAATCGACCTCAAGACGACACCCCCCACCTCACAGGCGGGAGCGGACGGCCTCGAAGTCGGCGACGTGCTCCTCGGCGCCGCCGGGGGTCTCGAAGACCACCGGGGCGCCGGCGTCGCGGACGACCGAGGCCAGGAGCTCGGGGTCGATCTTCCCGGAGCCGACGTTGGCGTGCCGGTCGGCGCCGGAGTCGAACTCGTCGCGGCTGTCGTTGCAGTGCACGAGGTCGATGCGACCGGTGATGGCCCGGGCGGCGTCGACCACCGACTCCAAGGGGATGCCGCCGGCGTGGGCGTGGCAGGTGTCGAGGCAGAAGCCGACGTCGTCCGAGCCCTCGGCGGCCGCGATCGCGTCGAAGACGCCCTTGATCCGGTCCAGGTAGCGCGCCATCGCGTTGTCACCACCGGCGGTGTTCTCGATCAGGAGCGGGATCTTGATGTCGGTCGCCGCGACCGCCTTCCGCCAGTTGTCGAACCCGACCGCCGGGTCGTCGTCCTTGTTCACGTGACCGCCGTGGACGATCAGGCCGCGCGCGCCGATCTCGGCTGCGGCGTCCATGTGCTGCTGCAGGAGCTTGCGTGACGGGATGCGGATGCGGTTGTTGGTGGTGGCGACGTTGACGATGTACGGCGCGTGCACGTAGAGACCGATGCCCGCCGCCTCGGCGTCGGCGCGCAGACCGGCCGCGCCGCCGGCGTACCGGATCTCCGGGCCCTTGTACCCCTGTGGGTCACCGAGGAAGAACTGCACGTGCGGCGCTTGCCGGGCCCTCGCCTCCGCGATCGGGTCGGTCTGCTCGACGTGGGCTCCCAGGGCGACGCTGCTCATGTCAGCCATCGTAGGAAGCCGGGCCGACAGCACGCCCACCGCCGGTCAGTGGCAGGCTGACCCCATGAACGCCGTCGTCCTGATCGTCCTCACCGTGGCGCTCGTCCTCATCGTCGTGGCCGCGGTCTGGACGATCGCGGTCTCCCTGAAGAGCAGCACGCGCGACTGACACGCCGCCTGCTAGTGCGCCCAGCGGCTCGCGGCCGCCACCTCCTCGGGCGAGGACCCCTCGAACAGCTCCAGCTCCGACTCGCGTACGGCGCGGATCGCGCCCACCAGCGGCTCGCCGAACGCCGTGCCGAGCACCTGGTCGGAGGCGAACGCGTCCAGCGCCGCGCGCAGGTTGTCCGGGAGCCGCTCGATCCCGCGCGCGGTCAGGACGTCCTCGCCCAGTGCGGCCGGGTCTACGTCGACCGGGTCGGGCAGCGTCGCCCCCGACTCGAGACCCGCCGTCCCGGCGGCGAGCAGGCCGGCCAGCATCAGGTACGGGTTGGCGTGCAGGTCGAAACACTTGACCTCGAGGTTCGCGGCCCAGTCCTCGCTCCCGCGTGAGCCGGTCACCATCCGCAGCGCGGCCTCGCGGTTCTCCAGACCCCAGCAGGCGTAGGCCCCCGCCCAGTGCTGCGGCACCAGTCGGAGGTACGACGCCACCGAGGGCGCGCCGATCGCCAGCAGCGCGCGCAGGTGCTCCAGGATCCCGCCGGAGAACGCCGTGGCCTCCTCGGTCAGCCCGAACCTCCCGGAGCCGCCCGCCATCAGGTTCCGCTCGTCGCGGCCCAGGCTGAGGTGCACGTGCCCTCCGTTGCCCACCCCGGCCGCATCCACCTTCGGTGAGAACGACGTACGCAGGCCATGCCTGACGCCGACGGCCCGGATGGTGTTGCGCACCAGCACCGACGTGTCCGCCGCGTGCACCGGCGACTCGGGTGCCACCGACAGCTCGAGCTGCCCGTCGGCGTACTCCGGGTGGAACTGCTCGACCGCCACCCCTTGCTGCCCGAGGGCGGTCAGCACGTCACGGGAGTAGTCCGAGGCGTTCGCCAGCCTGGTCAGTCCGTACGCCGGACCGATCACCCCCGGGTCGTACTCGTCGCCCTCGCGCGAGACGACCCACTCGATCTCGATCGCCGAGAGCACGCTGATCCGCTGGCTGAGGAGCTCGTCGACCAGTCGGGTGAGCAGGAGCCGGGAGTCGAGCGGATAGGGCTCGCCGGTCTGGGCGAACCGGTCGCCCGGCGCCCACGCCCACCCGGGCTGGGCTGACAGCACGACCAACCGGTCGAGGTCGGGCACGATCCGCTGGTCGCCGACGGGCCCCGTGCCGTCGGGTGGCGCGGCCACCCAGTCGTCGAAGCGGAAGTAGTCGAATGCGGTCGAGAAGCCCACGCCCCAGGCCGCCAGCGCCGGCAACCGGTCGAGCGGCACGGACTTGACGCGAGAGATGCCCGCGTTGTCGACGAAGCTCGTCGCGACGGCGACGACGCCGCGGTTCGCGAGCTCCGGTACGAGCGACTCGGCCCGGGTCATGCGGCGGTCACGGTCGGCGAGATCCACGGGCGTTCCCTTCGGATCCGTGCGCGGTGCGCGATCCACGCACGCGGAATGGACACATCTGGACAAAGGATAGGGCCGGGATCACACTCCGGAGTGGTCACTTCTCAGCGAGAGGATCACGCCGATGACCGCTCCGGTCCGTGAAGGTACGTCGCTTCGTCGCTCGCTCTCGGTCTGGCAGGCGGTCGGCCTGTCGGTCGCCCTGATGGCGCCGAGCATGGCGGCGAACATCAACCCCCAAGGCACGGCCGGGCTGGTCGGTCGCGCCACGCCGCTGGCGTTCTTCCTGGCCGCGCTCGCGGTCCTCCTGATCGCCTACGTCTTCGTCCGCCTGTGCCAGTACTACCGGCACGCGGGCTCGGTCTACGTGTTCACCGGAGCGACCCTCGGGCCCCATGCCGGGGCCGTCGCCGGGCTCGGGCTGATGGGCACCTACGTCTTCTACGCACTCGTCACGTCGTCGGCCGCCGGCATCTTCGGCGCGTCGTTCCTCGACATCATCGGCGTGTGGAACAACCAGCCCGACTGGGCGGGGTTCCTGGTCGGCTTCATCGCCCTCATGCTGGCCCTTCTCCTGGCGGTCGTCCCGGCCAAGCGGGCGGCCGAGGTGCTGCTGACCGCCGAGGGCATCACCGTCGCCCTGATCGTCGTGGTCGCACTCGTCGTGCTGGTGAAGATGCTGGCCGGCACCGCCCCGGACGACGCGCAGTTCACGATGAAGGTGTTCTCGGTGCCGCCCGGCACCCCGACGTCCGACCTGTTCCTCG
>DATBDF010000150.1:0-9530 GCA_036270075.1 Nocardioides sp. | reverse complement strand
CGGGTCCAGGCCTGAGGTCGGCTCGTCGAGCACCAGCAGGTCGGCCGGCGCGGCGAACGCGGCGACCAGCGCGACCTTCTGCCGGTTTCCCTTCGAGTACGCGCGACCCTTCTTCGTGGGATCGAGGTCGAACCGCTCGAGCATCTCGGCCCGCCACGGGTGGTCCGCAGGGGCTCCTCGCATGCGGAGGAACATGTCGATGACCTCGCCGCCGCTGAGGTTCGGCCACAGGCTCACGTCGCCCGGGACGTAGGCCAGCCGCCGGTGCAGCTCGGCGGCGTGAGCCCACGGGTCGCCGTCGAAGAGCCGCACGTCACCGGCGTTCTTGCGCAGCAGCCCGAGCAGGATCCGGATCGTGGTCGACTTGCCGGCGCCGTTCGGACCGAGGAACCCGTGCACCTCGCCGGCCCGGACCGAGAGGTCCAGGCCGTCCAGGGCGCGCGTGGTGCCGAACGTCTTCACCAGCCCGCGGACCGAGATGACCTCCTGCTGCTCGTGGGTCTCGTTCACGTCCTCGACGCTACTCTTCCTTCAGAGAATCCTGAAACTTCAGAACGCTTGTTACCCTGTGATCCATGACCAGCCGCTCCGTCGAGCAGTTCGGCGCCGCCCTTGCGGATGCCGGGCTCCCCTCGCTGCCGTCGCGGGTCTTCGCCGCACTCCTCATGGACGCCGACGGGCGGATGACCTCGGCGGAGCTGACCGCGCTCCTCGGCGTGAGTGCGGCAGCCGTGTCCGGGGCGGTCAAGTACCTCAGCCACCTGCAGATGATCCGGCGCGAGCGCGAGCCCGGGTCCCGCCGCGACGTGTACGTCGTCGACGACGACGCGTGGCACGGCATGATGGTCCGGCGCGACCGCCTGTACGCGCCCCTGATCCGGGCGCTCGACACCGCCCTGGACGACCACGCGCCCGCGGACCCGGCGTACCACCGCATCCGGCTCAGCGCGGAGTTCCTCCGCTACGTCGACGAGGAGATGGGCAAGCTCGCCGAGGGCTGGGCCGCTCGGAAGCGCGAGCTCGAGAGCCCGTGAGGCACGTGTTCTAGGGTCGGCTCGTGACCGCCCTGCTCGACACCACGACCCGCTCCCTGCACCGCATCGCGCTCCAGAAGCAGCGCGACGGACGCGTTCCCGGCCTGTACGCCGCCGTGTGCCGCGGCGGCGACCACCTGTGGGGAGAGGGCATCGGTCTGGCCGACGTCGGCGGCGAGCGCCCACCCGGGGCCGACGACCAGTTCCTGATCGCCTCCAACACCAAGACCTTCATCGCGGTGATGGTGATGCAGCTGCGCGACGAGGGGCGGCTGTCCCTGGACGACCTGCTCGGTGACCACGTGCCGGAGGTCTCGCACCCGATCACGATCCGCCAGTGCCTGGCCCACGTCTCGGGCATGGCCCGAGAGCCGCTCGGCGACGTGTGGGAGACCCTCGAGAACCCCAGCGCCAAGGAGCTCCGGCGGGACTTCGACGACGTCGAGCGGGTGCTCAAGCCGCACGACCACTGGCACTACTCCAACGTCGTCTACGCCATGCTCGGCCAGCTCATCGAGGAGCTCGACGGTCGGTCGTGGGAGGAGTCCCTCCGGACGCGCCTGCTGGACCCGCTGGAGATGCGCCGCACCAGCAACGGCTTCGACGACGGGCCCCACGTGACCGGCTACTACGTCGCGCCGTACGACGACGTGCCGCGACCCGAGCCGGTCATGGACCTCAAGGCGCTCGCCCCGTGCGGAGGACTCGCCAGCACGGCCGGTGACCTGGCGAGGTGGTCGGCCTTCGTCGCCGACCCCGGCGACCTGCTCTCCGCGGACACGCTCGAGGAGATGTGCCAGCCGCAGGTCCTGCTCACCACCGACACGTGGAACGCCGCCATGGGTCTCGGCTTCTTCCTGGTGCGGTCCGGTACGGGACGCACGTACGTCGGTCACACCGGCGGCATGCCCGGCCACATCACCGGTGTCTTCACCCACCGGGAGTCGGGGACCGGGGGGATCGTGCTGATGAACAACACCGCGCCCCCTCCCCCGGACGCGTTCGCGATCGAGCTCGCCGACCACGTCGTCGAGCACGACCCGGTCGAGGCCGAGCCGTGGCGGCCGGGCACATCGGTGCCGGCCGAGCTGCGCCCGGTCCTCGGGCGGTGGTTCTCCGAAGGACAGCCGTTCGTGTTCTGGGTCGAGCACGGCGAGCTCCGCGCCCGGGTCGACAAGCCGGCCGCGGCCAAGCTCACCCCCTCGCGCTTCGTGAAGGTGGACGACGACGTCTACCGGGACGTCTCCGGTCGCGAGCGCGGCGAGCTGCTGCGGATCACCCGCGACGCCGACGGGAGCGTCCGCAAGCTGAACTGGGCGACGTACCTGTTCACTCGTGAGCCGATCGCGTTCGGCGAGCACCTGCCGAGCTGACCCTCACTCCGGTCCGGCCACGGGATGGGGACGGTACGGGGCCTCCAGCCGCGCGCATTCATCCGGACCCAGGTCGAGGTCCAGCGACGCCAGTGCGTCCTCGAGATGGCGGCTCCGGGTGACCCCGACGATCGGCGCCGTCACGCCCGGGCGGTCGCGGAGCCACGCCAGTGCCACCTGGGCGGGCGGTCGGCCGAGGTCCAGCGCGACGTCGACCAACGCGTCGACCACGTGGAAGTCGGCGTCGGAGTACAGCGTCCCGGCCGCCGGGTCGTTCCCGGACCGCCTGGTACTCCCGCCGCCGCCTCGGGAGCGGGTCCCGGTGAGCAGGCCCCGGGCCAGCGGACTGTACGGCAGGACGCCGACCGCCTGGTCCATGCACAGCGGCACCATCTCGCGCTCCTCCTCGCGGTAGGCGAGGTGGTAGTGGTTCTGCATCGCGACGAACCGGTGCCACCCGTTGCGCTCCGCCACGTCCTGTGCCTTCGCGAGCTGCCAGGCATACATGCTCGACGCCCCGAGGTAGCGCGCCTTGCCCGCTCGCACCACGGCGTCGAGCGCCTCCATCGTCTCCTCGACGGGAGTCGCGTAGTCCCATCGGTGGATGTAGTAGAGGTCGACGTGGTTGGTGCCGAGTCTCCGCAGCGAGGCGTCGATGGAGGACAGGATGTAGCGGCGGGAGAGGCCGCGGTCCCCCGGCGCCTCGGACATCGGGTAGTAGACCTTCGTGGCCAGGACGTAGTCCTCGCGGCGGGTGAACACCTCGCGGAGCAGCTCGCCGGTGACCTGCTCGCTGACCCCGCGGTCGTACACGTCCGCGGTGTCGTAGGCCGTGATGCCGGCCTCGGCGGCGCGGCGTACCAGCGGACGGGCGGCGTCGATGTCGAGGTGCCATGCACGTTCGCTGGTGTTGCCGAAGCTCATCATCCCGAGCACGATCCGCGAGATCTCGAGCCCGCTGGCGCCGACGTGGGCGTACCTCACCGGGCCACCCCCGCGGGGCGGTGGAGCGCCACGGCGACGCCGACCAGCGCGATCCCCAGGATCTCCGTACGCCCCGGCACCTGGCCGAGGACCACGAGGCCGCACACGGTCGCCGTGACGGGCAGCAGGGCGAGCATGAGGGCGTAGCTGGCGCGAGCTAGTCGAGCCATCGCCCACTGGTCCGCGACGTACGGGACCACTGTCGAGCAGACTCCGACGGCCGCGCCCCAGAGCAGCCAGGTCGGGTGACCGAACGCCGGCACCGCCTGGACGAGGCCGATCGGTGTGGCGACCACCGCTGCGACGACCACCGCGACGGCGAGGCGGTCCACGCCGCCAGGGCCGGAGATGCGGTGGCCGAGCACGACGTACTGCACGAAGCCGACGCAGTTGACGACCGCCCAGACCAGCCCGGTCACGCTGCCCGCCACGCTGACCTGGGTGAGCAGTGCGACCCCGCCGCACACGAGCGCGAGGGCGAGCGTGTTGCGTCGTGAGCGCACGCCGTACGCCGCGAGCGCGACCACTCCCAGGAACTCGATGCTGGCGACGGTGGCGAGCGGAGCGTGGTCGAGCGCCAGGTAGAAGGCCGCGTTCATGCCCGCGAGGACCAGGCCCAGCGCCAGCATCGGGCGGCGCTCGGAGGCGGGCGCGGCGCGGAGCACCGACCAGGGCCGACGCCAGACGCCGAAGACGACCGCTGCGGCGGCGAGCCGGAGCCAGGCGACACCGAGGGTCTCGACGTGGGCGAAGAGCAGGACCGCGAACGACGGCCCCAGGTAGTGGAAGCCGGCGGCGAGCAGGACCGCGGCCAGCGCCGACAGGCGGGCGGCCCCACGGGTGCCCGCACGGGCTGCGGGGGTTGCGAGCCGAGGTCTCACGGGCTCGGTGACGTCGGAGTGCACCCCACCATCCTCGGAACCTCTCGGCGGGATCTGAAGGGTTGATCAGAGGCAGATGCCGTGTTCTCCTTGGGAATCGAAGGTGGGACCCCATGACCGACCTGGAACTTCACGACCAGCTGGACGAGACCAACCGGCGGCTCCTCCGCGAGCTGCACGCCGATCCGCGGCTGTCGATGTCCGAGCTCGGGCGGCGGGTGGGCTTGTCCGCGCCGGCCGTGAGCGAGCGCGTGCAGCGCCTCCAGCGCGCGGGGGTGATCACGGGCTTCCGGATGGAGGTCGATCCCGCCGCGCTCGGGCTGCCGGTCGCGGCGTACGTCCGGCTCCGTCCGGCGCCGGGCCAACTGACCCGGATCGCGGAGCTCGCCGTCGCGACCGAGCAGGTCAGCGAGTGCCACCGGATCACCGGCGAGGACTGCTTCCTGATCAAGGTGCACGCCGCGTCCGTCGCCGGTCTGGAGGAGGTGCTCGACAGGTTCCTCGTGCACGGGCAGACCGTGTCGTCCATCGTGGTCACGAGCCCGGTCCCTGGGCGGCCGTTGCCGGTCCCCGACTGATCAGCGCCCTTCGGCGTTGACCACCTCGACCTGGACGGCGAGCGCCTCGGCGATCGCGGCGTCGAGCACGGCCCGGCGCGGGTCGGGGACGGCGAGCCACGGTCGGGCCACCACCAGGCGCACCAGCCGTGGGTCCCCGAGCACCTCGTCGACCGCGGCGTGGTCTCCCCCCGTGACCACGACCATCGCCACGCCGCCCAGGATCCTGGCCGCGTGCTCGGCCGCCGCCTCGTAGGCCTGACGAGCCTGGTTGTCCCGTCGTCGGGCGAACCGCTGCTGGCTCTGACCGCCGGCCTTGGTCCGGCCCTGCACGTGGCGCTGGCCGATCTTGTGCTCCTCGATGTGGGTGCCGGCCAGGCGGGCCACCGCGAAGCCGCCCTTGCGGACGAGGAGCACTCCCCAGAGCGCCGGCGGGTCGATGGCGCTCGCGAAGGCGGCGGCCTCCGGGTCGCCGGAATAGCGCTCGTCGAAGGGCGGGCATGCGACGAACGTCGAGCCGTCCACGGCCTCGCCCGCGAGCACGCCTTCGTGGACGTGCATCGCCGTGTCGCCGTGTCGCGTCCGGAAGTTGTCGACCCAGCGCACGAAACGCGCCGTCGGGACCGCCACCTGCGTCATGCGAGGCCGTCAGCCCCAGGTGACCCGGGCACCCTCGGCCCACAGGTCGAGCCGATCGTCACTCACCTCGTCGCTGCGGTTCCACAGGGTCAGGTAGAGCGCCACCGCCGAACCGTGCAGGACCACGTCGGCGTCCTCGTCCCCCAGACCGCGGGCGGTCACGGGCGGCTGGTCGCTGATCGCGACCAGCCAGCGTTCGTCGACGTCCTCGGGGAGCACGGCGATGGTCAACGGCTCCTCGGCCCGCAGCTGGGAGTGCGGACGCGGCAGGAACCCGGTGAGCAGCTCGTCGATGCCGTCCACGGCGACCTGCGGGTCGATCCACGTGTCGGCTGCCCGCGGGTATCGGCCGAGCACGGCTGACAGCGCGTCGACCGCGTGGATGGTGGTCTCGTGGCACTGGCGTCTCGCCCAGAACCGCTTCGGGGTCGGGGCGTCGGCGAGGAAGACCAGCGCTTCGAGCTCGTCCGGGGCCTCCTCGATGGTCGCAAGGAGCCGATCGGCGCCCGCGCGCAGCCATGTCACCGGGTCGTCCTGCGCGAGCCCCTCGGCTTCGATCGCATCGGCGTCGACCCGGTCTCCGAGCAGGTGTCCGGTGGCCCACCGGTGCACGAGGCCCTGATGGGCGACCAGGCGGCGTACGTCCCAGTCGGGGGTGGTCGGGACGGCGGCATCCAGCCCCGCCGACGTCGCAGAGTCGGCGAAGGCGTCGACGGCGCGACTGAACCCGTCGAGGTGCTGCTGGAGCTGCATGAGCGCAGTCTCGCAGTCCGAGGGGCGTCGGCGCCCCTGAGATTCCGCGCGCTCAGCCGCCCAGCGCGTCGAGGGCCGACATGTCGTCGTCGGTGAGGCTGAAGTCGGCGACGTCGGCGTTGGATCGGATGCGTTCGGCCTTGACCGACTTCGGGATCACCACGATCTGGTGCTGGAGGTGCCAGCGGATGATCACCTGTGCCGGCGTACGGCCGAGTCGCTCGGCGATGCCGACGATGGTCGGATGCTCCAGCGTCCCTCCGCGAAGCGCGCTGTAGCCCTCGAGCACGATGCCACGGCCCCGGAGGTCGTCGACGACCTCCCGGTCGAACAGCAGCGGGCTCCACTCGATCTGGTTCACCGCCGGGGTGACCCCGGTCGCCTTGGTGACCTCGTCCAGCAGGGCACCGTCGAAGTTGCTCACCCCGATGTCTCGGACCAGTCCCGCGTCACGGGCCTCCACGAACTCGGCCCACAGGTCGGGGTTGGCGGATCCGTCACCCGGCCAGTGGATCAGCCAGAGGTCGAGGTAGTCGGTCTGCAGCCGGTCCAGGCTCTCGCGAACCGTGTCCATGCCCGACCCCGCGCGGCTGGGCGGGCACTTGGTGGTGAGGAACACGTCCGCACGGGCGACGCCGCTCTCGGCCAGCGCCCGGCCGACCTGAGCCTCGTTGCCGTACACCAGGGCGGTGTCGAGGTGGCGGTAGCCGACCTCGAGCGCCGTCGACGTCGCGCGCACGGCGTCCGCACCCTTGATCTGCCAGGTGCCGAAACCCAGCAGCGGCATCCGGCCGCCACTGCTCAGGGACAGGGTGTCGTCGGGGAGGTGGGGGGAATCGCTCATGGCACGAGACTAGGAGGCAACCCCAGACCGGCAACTCCGGGTCGTCCGCCCGAGAGGGCAGTAGGACCTCCTCTCAGGCGGACGACCCGAGGGAAGAAGTCGGTCAGACGTTGAAGCCGAGGGCGCGCAGCTGGTCGCGGCCGTCCTCGGTGATCTTGTCCGGGCCCCAGGGGGGCATCCAGACCCAGTTGATCAGGATGTCGTTGACCATGCCCTCGAGAGCGGTGTTGGTCTGGTCCTCGATCACGTCGGTGAGCGGGCAGGCGGCCGAGGTGAGGGTCATGTCGATGACCGCGTTGGTGTCCTGGTCGATGTGGACGCCGTACACGAGGCCGAGGTCGACGACGTTGATCCCGAGCTCCGGGTCGACGACGTCCTTCAACGCCTCGGTGACGTCGTCGATCGTGGTGGTCGAGGTGCCGGCTCCCCCGTTCTCCCGGGCCTCCGACACCTCGGGCAGGTCGCCGTGGTCGACAGGGTTCGTGGTCACTTCGCTTCCTCCATCTGAGCGGTGGTCGTCGCGTCCTTCCAAGCCATCCAGGACAGCAGTGCGCACTTGATGCGGGCCGGGAACCTGGCCACGCCGGCGAAGGCGATGCCGTCCTCCAGCACGTCCTCGTCCGGCTCCACCTGGCCCTTGCCCTGCATCAGCGACAGGAACTCGTCGTGGATCGCCATCGCGTCGGCAACCGGCTTGCCGATCACGAGGTCGGTCAGCACCGACGCCGAGGCCTGGGAGATCGAGCACCCGAGCGCGTCGTACGAGACGTCCTGGACGGTGCCGTCGGTCACGTGAACCCGGAGCGTCACCTCGTCACCGCACGTCGGGTTGACGTGGTGGACCTCCGCCTCGAAGGGCTCGCGCAGGCCCTTGTGGTGGGGGTTCTTGTAGTGGTCGAGGATGATCTCCTGGTACAGGGCATCCAGATCGGTCGTCATAGGTTCAACTCAACCTGAAGTAGCTGCGGGTGTATTCCAGGCCCGCCACGAGGGCGTCGATCTCCGCCGGTGTCGTGTAGAGGTACGACGACATGCGCGTCGAGCTCTGGACGCCGAAACGTGCGTGCGCGGGCTTGGCGCAGTGGTGCCCGGCGCGGACCGCGATGCCTCGCGAGTCGAGCACCGTCGCCACGTCGTGGGGGTGGACGCCGGGGATCTCGAACGAGATCGCGCCGCCGCGCCGGGTCGCGTCGAGTGGCCCGAGCACCCTCAGACCGGGCACGGTCTGCAGGCCCTCGAGCGCGTACGCCGTGATCGCCTGCTCGTGGCGGTGGACGTTGGCCATCCCGAGCACCGAGAGGTAGTCCACGGCGGCTCCGAGACCCACCGCCTCGACGATCGGCGGTGTCCCGGCCTCGAACTTGTGCGGGATCGGTGCGTAGGTCGACCGCTCCATGGTGACGGTCTCGATCATCTCGCCGCCGCCGAGGAACGGCGGCAGCTGGTCGAGGACCGCACGACGACCCCAGAGGACGCCGATCCCGGTGGGGCCCACCACCTTGTGGCCGGTGAAGGCCAGCAGGTCCGGACGCTCCTCGTCGGGCATCGCGGCGAGGTCGATGGGCACCTGCGGTGCGGCCTGCGACGCGTCGACGACCACGAGCGCCCCGACCTCGTGGGCACGGCGGGCGATCTCACCGATGGGGTTGATCGTCCCGAGCATGTTGGACACCCAGACCAGCGAGACGACCTTGGTCCGCTCGTTGATCAGCTCGTCCGCGTTCGACAGGTCGAGCCGGCCGTCGTCGGTGAAGCCGAACCACCGCAACGTCGCACCCGTCCGCTCGCACAGCAGCTGCCACGGGACGATGTTGGAGTGGTGCTCCATCTCGGTGATCACGACCTCGTCGCCGGGACCCACCTGCCGCTCCCCCGGCCACGCCATCGTGTTCGCGGAGAGGTTGAGCGCCTCCGTGGCGTTCTTGAGGAAGACGACCTCGTCGCGGTCGGGAGCCCCGAGGAACGCCGCCACCTTGTCGCGCGCGGCCTCGTACGCCTCCGTCGCCTCCGCGCCGAGCTGGTGCATGGCCCGGGCGATGTTGGCGTTGTGCCGCTCAAGGTGGTCGACCATCGTGTCGATGACGACCTGCGGCTTCTGCGAGGTGTTCGCGGAGTCGAGGTACACCAGGGGATGCCCGTCCGCGAGCACGCGCGACAGGATGGGGAAGTCCTTGCGGACGACCTCCAGGTCAGGGAGCAGACCGTCCATCAGCTTTCCTCTCGACTCTCGTGGTTTCGAGACGGTCGCAGAGCGACCTCCTCAACCACCGGTGGGCGGCGCAGAGCGACCTCCTCAACCACCGGTGGGCGGCGCAGAGCGACCTGCACCACCACCGGTGCGCGGCGCACGCCGTCCGGTGGTTGAGGAAGGCGCGCTAGCGCCTGTCTCGAAACCACCTCACACCGCCGCCTTCACGTACTTGTCGTAGCCCTCGGCCTCGAGCTGCTCGGCCAGCTCGGGGCCG
>DATBDF010000149.1:0-9710 GCA_036270075.1 Nocardioides sp. | reverse complement strand
GACCTCGTGGGTGCCGCCGTCGTCGGGGATCCCGAGCGGGACCTCCTCCAGCTGCGGTGCGTCCAGGGTGGGCGACACGGACAGCACGAGGCGCAGGTCGTCGTCGCGCTCGGGCATCCGTCCGTCGAGTCCCCAGCTGCGCAGGATCTCCATGGTGCGGATCCGGACGCCGGTGGCCTTGGGGAAGATCGAGGTGCCGGCGTGCCGCTCGATGGTGAGGGTGCGGATGCCGGTCCGCGCCAGAGCCGCGCTGACGGTGAGTCCGGACGGGCCGGCACCCACCACCAGGACGTCGACGTCCATGCAGGTCTCGGGGTCGTGCTCGGGGTTCATGGGTGGTGCTCCTTCAGGTGGTCGATTCAGGAGCCAGCCTCGGTCCCGGGATCGGGTGCCCACATCCGTGCTCGGTGCGGAGTTAGGGACGGGCACAACCTCAGGGGTCGGTGCCCCCAAACTCGGTGGTCGCCACCGATGTGCGGCACCCCACCGCGGACCGATGCTCGTCAGCGAACCCACGACGAGGAGTCCGAGATGTCCACCATGACCGTTCCGATGCGGAACACCGCCCGGCGTATGACGCTGGCGGACCTGACTGCCGACCTGGACCGCGCGGTGCGCGGCCACGTCTCCGAGGCCGTGACCGCCGAGGCCGTGTCGCGGGCGCTCGCGCCGTACCTGGGCGCGGAGGGCCTGCTGACCCGCGAGCAACGAGAGGGCGACCCCGAGCGCTACCGCCAGCACGTGCTCCACGTGGCGGACGACGGCGCCTTCTCCCTGGTGGCCCTGGTGTGGCTGCCGGGCCAGGCGACGCCGGTGCACGACCACGTCTGCTGGTGCGTCGTCGGCGTGCACGAGGGCGAGGAGGAGGAGATCCGCTACGCCCTGGACGGGGACCGCCTGGTCATGACCGAGGAGCTGGTCAACCCTCTCGGAGAGGTCAGCGTCGCGCTGCCTCCCGGTGACATCCACCTGGTGCGCAACGCGGGTACCGACCTGGCGGTGTCCCTGCACGTCTACGGCGCCGACCTCCGGCACACCGGCACGAGCATCCGCCGGCGCTACGACCTGCCGGTCGCCTAGCCAGGGCCAACTAGGACGTCGCGTCCTGCTCGCGGGACCAGGCGGCCAGACCCGTGCGGTCGGCCGTCCCGGACTTGGCGAGCAGGTGCGCGACGTGCGTCTCCACCGTCCGCGTGGAAAGGAACAGGCGCTCGGCGATCTCGGCGTTGCTCCGGCCGTCCTGCACGAGGCGGAGCACGTCGAGCTCCCGACTGGTCACGCCTGCCGCTCGCAGCTGCGGGGGGACCGGCCCGGAGCCGCGCCCGCGCCTGGTGGGCGCGCCGGCCCGTCGCAGGAGGTCGCGGCACGCGGCGGCGAGGCGGTCCTCGCCGGCCAGCTCGTGCTCGGCCAGGTTGGCGCGGAGCTCCGGCACAGGGTCGCCCCAGCCGTCGATCACCGCGCGTTCCAAGGCGGGCAGGCGCAGGATCCGTCGCCACCAGCTGGTGGGGCGGAGCATCGCGTCGGCGTCACGGAACATCGAGCCGGCCACCTCGGGGTGGCCGGCTCGGCCCGCAGCGACCGCGTCGGCGTACTGGAGGGCGGCGCGGTTCGCCGCCCGCTGCACCGCCGGGACGCCGTGCACGCGGTCGCGTGCCGCGCGCCCGCCGTCACCGGTGTTGCCGGCCACGGTGCGCATCAGCGCCCACAGGCCGATCACGTGCACGGGCGCCGACGCGGCGTGCTCGACCAGGATCGGTACGCCCCGATCGAGCAGCAGGTCCGCGGTCGAGAGGTCGTAGGCCACGAGAGCGGCGTGCGCGCGCGCCGCCTCCCTCATGGCGACGACGTCGGGGGTGGGTGGCCCCACCTCGGCGACCGCGGCGAGCGCCTCCTCCATCGCCGCGAGGTCGCTGCACGCCGCGCAGGCGAGGGCGAGCAGGGTGCCGCCCATCGCCTCGAGTCCGTGCAGTCGCAAGGTCCCGGCCTGCCGCACGAGCTGGGCGACGCTCTCGCGCACGGCCCACGGACCCTCCTCCTGCAGCCGGTGGTCGCACAGGAGCAGCTCCGCCGATAGCGCGGTCGAGAGCAGCCCGAGGTCGAGGGCGAGCTCGCGTGCGGTGCGCATGGACGCCGAGGTGTCGACGCCGAGCAGCTCGAGGGTGCCGACCCCGAGGAGGGCCTCGACCCGTGCGGCCGCCAGGCCGTGCTCCGCCGCGACCTGGGCTGCCCGGGCGAAGGCCGCGTTCGCGGCCTCCAGGTCGCTCAGCCGGGCGATGCGGCCGTACGTGACGAGTGCGTCGCACAGCTGCTCCGGGCTGCCCGAGGACTCGGCCAGGCTCACGGCTCGGTCGGCCAGCGTCTCGGCCTCGATCACGCGGCCGTCACCGTGGGCGGCGTCGGCGCCGAGGGTGGCGGAGCGGGGGTCCTCCGGGCGGCCGGCACGCGCGACGTACTGCTCGGACAGCCGCCACTGCCGGTCGTCGATCGCGGCACGCGCGAGCCGTAGGCAGAGCTCGGCGTGCTCGTCGCCGGACGCGCCGGCCAGGGCCGGCTCGCCGACCTCCAGGGCCGCCACCGGCTGCCCGGTCAGGGTGAGCAGCAGCACCCGCTCCGCGGTCAGCGTGGGCGACCCGCCCGCGGCGTCGCCCAGGTCGAGCAGCCGCCGGGCGTTGCCGTACGCCGTGCGACGCCGCTCGCGGACGGCTGCCCGCAGGGCGACGTCGCGGGCCTGCTTGTCGTCGCCGGCCAGGAGCAGCAGACGGGCCGCGTGCTCCTCATCGTCGGCACGGCCGCCCTGCAGCAGCGCGTCGGCGGCCCGCCGCGCCAGGGCCGACCGCTCCGGCGGCAGCAGCGACTCCGCGACGGCCTCCTGCGTCAGCGCGTGTCGCCAGCCCAGGTCCGCGCCGTCCTGCGCAAGCAGATGAGCGGTCGCCGCCTCCCGCAGCGCCGCCCAGACCCGGTCCGGCTCCAGCCCCGTCACCGTCGGCAGCAGCGACCAGTCGGGCTCACCGCCGAGCACCGCGGCCGCTCGCACCGCCTGGCGCGCGTCGCTCGAGAGCGCGTCGAGGCGGCGACGGACCTCCGTGGCGAAACGGGACGGCAGGGCGCCCCGGGCGTCGTCCTCCGCGTCGGCGCCCCCGGAGGTGGCCAGGGTCATGGCCAGCTCCTCCACGAGCAGCGGCACGCCGTCCGCACGGGACACCACGTAGGCCGCCTGCTCCGCCGTCAGGGTCGAGCCGGCGCGAGACTCGGCGAGCTCCTCCGCCTCCGCGACGTCGAGCGCGGTCAGGGGCAGCACACCGGTGCCCGGCGTGGCGGCGAGCCGTCGGACGACCTCGGAGCCAGGGCCGTCGTCACGCGACGACACCGCGACCAGGACCCGGGTGTCGCGGACGGCGCTTCCGAGGTACTCCAGCAGCGCCACCGAGTCGGGGTCGGCCCAGTGGGCGTCCTCGATCACCAGGAGGCAGCCGCTCTCCCCGCCGACGTCGTCCAGCAGCCGTGCCACACCCTCGCCCAGCACCAGCGCCGGGTCGACGTCGACGCGTTCGTTCTCACCGGCTCCGGCCTCGGCCCAGCCGGGAAGCAGACGTCCGAGCGCGGCGCGGTAGGGACGGAGCCCGGCCGACCCCTCGGCGGCGTACCCGCGGAGCGCGGGGAGCAGCGCCTGCGCGACGGGGCGGTAGGCCGGCCCGTCGTCGACCGCGGCGCCGGACAGCACGACGGCTCCGGAGTCCCGGGCCCTGACCTCGAGCTCGTGGAGGAGCCGGGTCTTGCCCAGCCCTGCCTCCCCGCTGACCACGACGAGGCTTCCGTGACCGGACGCGGCCTCGTGCAGCAGGTGGAGCAGCGCGGCCAGCTCCTCCCGCCTCCCCACGAGCGGCGCGTCGGACACCCCCTGTTTGTACCGGAACGGGGGGCGGCTGTCCCAGCCCTGGACCTGCCGCCGTCACCGAGGCGCATGGAAGGGTGGCGCCATGAGCCAGACGACGGGGGAGACCAGCGGGACCGAGTTCGACGTGATCGTGGTGGGGCTCGGCCCGGGCGGCGAGCACGTCGCGATCAAGCTGGGCGAGGCGGGATGGCGGGTGCTCGGCGTCGAGGAACGGCTGGTCGGCGGGGAGTGCCCCTACTTCGGATGCGTGCCCTCGAAGATGATGATCGCGGCCGCTCACACCCTGCGTGAGGCCGGGCGCGTCAACACGATGGCCGGGAGCGCCACGGTCACCCGGGACTGGTCACCGGTCGCGACGCGGATCCGCGACGAGGCGACCGACGACTGGGACGACACCGTCGCCGTCAAGCGGCTGGAGGACGCGGGCGCCACGTTCGTCCGGGGCCGCGGTGTCCTCGCGGGCGAGGGCCGCGTGGTCGTCGACGGCACGACGTACACCGCGACGAGGGGCATCGTGGTGAACTCCGGGACGGCGCCCTCGGCCCCACCCGTGCCGGGCCTGGCCGACACGCCGTACTGGACCAACCGCGACGCGGTGAAGCTCACCGAGCTGCCGTCGTCCCTGGTCGTCGTCGGCGGCGGGGCGATCGGCTGCGAGCTGGCCCAGGTGATGGCCCTGTTCGGGGTGCAGGTCACCGTGGTCGAGGTGGCCGACCGGCTGGTCGCCCTGGAGGAGCCCGAGGCGAGCGAGGCCCTCGAGAGGGCGTTCGCGGAGACCGGTATCCAGGTGCTCACCGGTGCGTCGATCGCGTCCGTGGACTACGCCGACGGCCGGTTCACCGTCGATCTCGGGGACCAGCAGCTGAGCGTGGAGAAGCTCCTGGTCGCGGCCGGGCGCCGCAGCAACCTGCACGGCCTCGGACTGGAGCACATCGGTCTCGACCCGGACGCTCGCGTGCTCGAGACCGACGAGCGCATGCGGGTGACTGACGGCGTCTGGGCGGTGGGGGACATCGTCGGCAAGGGCGCCTTCACCCACGTGTCGATGTACCAGGCCGGGGTCGTCCTCAACGACCTGCTCGATCGGGACGGGCCGTGGGCCGACTATCGCGCCGTGTCCCGGGTGACGTTCACCGCGCCGGAGGTCGCCTCGGTCGGCCTGACCGAGCTGGCGGCCCGCGACGCCGGCATCGACGTGGTCACGGCCACCGGTGACCTCGGCGCTCGTGGCTGGATGACCCGCGAGGACGGAGTGATCAAGCTCGTCGCCGACCGGGACCGCGAGGTGCTCGTCGGCGGGGTCGTGGTCGCTCCCGCCGGCGGCGAGATCATGTCGATGCTCGAGCTCGCCGTGCACGCGGAGGTGCCGGTCGACACGCTGCTCCGCCAGCACTTCGCGTACCCCACGTACCATCGCGCCTACGAGACCGTCTTGAAGAACCTCGGGTCCCAGCTCGGCGGTCGCTGAGCACCAGAGGATCCGATGCGCAGAGCGTGGGGGGCGACGGCAGCCGCCATCTCCGTGGTCCTGGCGGCGGCGTCCGTGACCGGACCTGCGTCGTCGGCCACAGCGACTCACAGTACGACTCAGAGTGCGACTCAGAGTGCGACTCAGAGTGCGACTCACAGGGCAAGTCACAGGGCAAGTCACAGGGCGATTCACAGGGCCGTCCGCGACGTACGTCCGGTGTTCAAGGAAGTCGCCACTGGTCTGGACAACCCGCGCCAGATCGACTTCGGGCCGGACGGTGCCATGTACGTCGCGGAGGCCGGCCACGGCTCCTTCCACTCCGGGTCGAGCGGGCCCTGCATCGTGGGCGGCGAGGGCACGGCATGCCTGGGCGCCACGGGATCGGTGACGCGGGTCCGCCACGGCGAGCAGCACCGGGTGCTCACGGGCCTGGCGTCGCTCGGTGGGAAGACCGACGGAAGCTTTGCGTTCGGACCCTCCGACCTGGTCGTCGTCGGGAAGCACACGATCGTGCTGAGCATCGGTCTCGGCACCGATCCCGCCGACCGACGCAGGCTCCACCGCCTGGGTCGTCGTCAGCTCGCCCACGTACTGGCCTTCGACCTCAGGAGCGGCAAGCGGACGGTGGTCGGCGACCTGGGCGCACGCGAGGCGCAGGTGAACCCGGTCGGACGCCCGGACAGCGACCCGACCGGCGTCGCCAAGGCCGGGAAGGTGGGCTACCTGGTCACCGACTCCGGCGCCAACACGCTCGTGCGCGCGAAGAGCGCCACGTGCACGGGATCGCCGCCTTCCGGGACCGGGTGACCGGTGCCCGGCGGTACGAGTCGGTCCCGACCGACGTCGTGCGGGGCCCGGACGGGGCGTGGTACGTCAGCGAGCTCACCGGCGCGCCGTTCCGGAAGGGTGCCGCGCGCATCTGGCGCGTCGTGCCCGGCCACAAGCCGCGGGTGTGGGCCTCCGGGCTGACGAACGTGACCAGCCTGGCGTTCGACGGGCACCGGTTGTACGCCGTGCAGATCTCCGGCACGGGCATCCCGGACTACGCCACCGGTTCCCTGCGGCGCGTGTACCCGGACAGCTCCGGCAAGCGATCCCAGGCCGTCGCGGCCAACCTCTTCGCGCCGTACGGCGTCGCGCTGCATCGAGGCGCGGCGTACGTCTCCACGTGCTCGGTCTGCTACCGCGGCGGCACGGTCATCAGGATCCCGCTTCACTGACCGCGCCCTGCTAGGGTCGCCTGCGATCGACATCCTTTAACGAGCCGTCCCGTGAGGCGGAGAAGGAGGTCTGGCCGCAGATGCCTGCGCCTGCCACGACAGCTTCACCCGGCGGCGTGCCCGATCCCGGCACCGACCGCACCGTCCTCGACGCGAGTGACATCTCACGCGCACTGAGCCGCATCTCCCACGAGATCCTCGAGCGCAACAAGGGCGCCGACGGCGTCGTCCTCCTCGGCATCCCGTCGCGCGGCGTCCCGCTCGCCGAGCGCATCGCCGAGCGGATCGCTGCCGTCGAGGGCGAGACCGTGCCCAGCGGTTCGCTCGACGTGACGATGTATCGCGACGACCTGCGGCTGAAACCGGCCCGCACCCTGCTCCCGACGCAGATCCCCGAGGGCGGCATCGACGACAAGATCGTCGTGCTGGTCGACGACGTCCTCTTCTCCGGACGCACGATCCGAGCCGCGCTCGACGCCCTCAACGACATCGGCCGGCCGCGGGCCGTGCAGCTCGCGGTCCTGGTCGACCGCGGGCACCGCGAGCTGCCGATCCGCGCCGACTTCGTCGGCAAGAACCTCCCGACCTCGCTGGTGCAGCGGGTGCGGGTCCACCTCACCGGCGTCGACGACGACGACGCCGTGATCATCGAGGGAGCCGCGTCATGAAGAAGCACCTGCTGTCCGCCGGAGACCTGAGCCGCGAGGACGCCGAGCTGGTCCTGCGCACCGCGGAGGAGCTCCGGTCGCTGGCCGACCGGCCGATCAAGAAGCTGCCGGCGCTGCGGGGGCGCACCGTGGTGAACCTGTTCTTCGAGGACTCCACGCGCACGCGCATCTCGTTCGAGGCGGCCGCCAAGCGCCTGTCTGCCGACGTCATCAACTTCTCGGCGAAGGGCTCCTCGCTGTCCAAGGGCGAGTCGCTCAAGGACACCGCGCTCACTCTCGAGGCGATGGGATGCGACGCGGTGGTGATCCGGCACGGCGCCAGCGGCGCCCCGCACCGGCTCGCCAACTCCGGATGGGTGCGCGCTTCGGTCGTCAACGCCGGTGACGGCACCCACGAGCACCCCACCCAGGCCCTGCTCGACGCGTTCACCATGTGGCGGCACCTCGGCCCGCGCAACGGCGGCACCCTCGACGGGCAGCGGGTCGCGATCATCGGCGACGTCCTGCACTCCCGTGTCGCCCGGTCGAACGCCCTGCTCCTGCACACCCTGGGCGCGGAGGTCACCCTCGTCGCACCCCCGACCCTGCTGCCCGTCGGCGTCGACACGTGGCCGGTCGAGACGTCGTACGACCTCGACGGCGTGCTGCCCAAGGCCGACGCCGTGATGATGCTCCGGGTCCAGCGCGAGCGGATGAACGGAGGGTTCTTCCCGACCCCCCGCGAGTACAGCCGTCGCTACGGCCTCGACGGCAGGCGGATGGCCACCCTGCAGGACCACACGATCGTGATGCACCCCGGCCCCATGGTGCGTGGCATGGAGATCACCGCCGACGTCGCCGACTCCGCACGCTCGGTGATCGTCGAGCAGGTCACCAACGGCGTCGCGGTGCGGATGGCGGTGCTGTACCTGCTGCTGGGCGGCAGCGCCCCGGCCATCGCGAGCACCACGGACAGCGAAGGGGAAGACGCATGACCAGCTACCTGATCAAGGGCGCCCGGATCCTCGGCGGCGACCCGTCGGACCTCCTGGTCCAGGACGGCCGGGTCGCCCTCGACGGCGACTGGGACGAGCGCGACCACGAGATCCTCGACGCAACCGGGCTCGTCGCCCTGCCCGGGCTCGTCGACCTGCACACCCACCTGCGTGAACCCGGCCGCGAGGACGCCGAGACCGTGTTGACCGGCACCCAGGCGGCGGCGATGGGCGGGTTCACCGCCGTACACGCGATGGCCAACACCGACCCGGTCGCCGACACCGCCGGCGTGGTCGAGCAGGTCTGGCGGCTGGGTCGCGAGGGCGGCTACTGCGACGTGTACCCGGTGGGTGCGGTCACCGTCGGTCTGGCCGGCCAGCAGCTGGCCGAGCTCGGCGCGATGGCCGACTCGGCGGCCCGGGTGCGGGTCTTCTCCGACGACGGGCACTGCGTGAGCGACGCGGTGCTGATGCGACGGGCGCTGGAGTACGTCAAGGCCTTCGACGGGGTCGTGGCCCAGCACGCACAGGAGCCGCGCCTGACCGAGGGTGCCCAGATGAACGAGGGCGAGCTCTCCGGGCGGCTCGGGCTGGCCGGGTGGCCGGCGGTAGCCGAAGAGGCCGTGATCGCGCGCGACTGCCTCCTCGCCGCCCACGTCGGCTCGCGCCTGCACGTGTGCCACGTGTCGACGGCCGGCTCGGTGGAGCTGATCCGGCAGGCGAAGGCCTCGGGATGGAACGTCACGGCCGAGGTCACGCCCCACCACCTCCTGCTCACCGACGAGCTGGCGGCGTCGTACGACCCGATCTACAAGGTCAACCCGCCCCTGCGGACCGCCGCCGACACCGAGGCCCTCCGCGCCGGTCTGGCCGACGGCACCATCGACGTCGTCGCCACGGACCACGCGCCGCACCCCCTCGAGGACAAGGACTGCGAGTGGGCGGCCGCCGCCTTCGGGATGCTCGGGCTGCAGACCGCGCTCTCGATCGTCCAGGAGACGATGGTCGACCCCGGGCTCCTGACGTGGGCCGATGTGGCCGACCGGATGTCCTACGCGCCGGCTCGGATCGGCCGGGTCAGCGACCACGGGCGGCCTCTCGAGGACGGAGCGCCGGCGAACGTCGTGCTCTACGACCCCTCGGTCCGCCGCACGGTCGAGGCTGCCGACTCGGTGTCGCTGTCGCGCAACACGCCGTACGCCGGCATGGAGCTGCCCGGCCGCGTCGTCGCGACGTTCCTGCACGGGAAGCCGACGGTCCTCGACGGCAAGCTGTCCTGAGACGTCTGGTCTCGTCCGTCTGACCCCGTGCACTCGCGGGTGGCGGTGAGCTGTCCACGGTTGTGGTCCGCGGAACGGTGGCTGGCTCACCGCCCCGGGGCGAGGCGGGAGGGCAGCGGTGAGCTGTCCACGGTTGTGGTCCGCGGAACGGTGGCTGGCTCACCGCTCCGGGGCGAGGCGGGAGGGTGGCGGTGAGCTGTCC
>DATBDF010000148.1:0-12327 GCA_036270075.1 Nocardioides sp. | reverse complement strand
CCAGGATCTCGGCCCCGGGAAGATGCTGACCCAGCGAGAGCGCCATGTCACCGGTGCCCGGCGGAAGGTCGAGGAGGAGCACGTCGAGGTCGCCCCAGTAGACGTCCGCGAGCATCTGCACGAGTGCCCGGTCGAGCATCGGTCCGCGCCAGGCGACGACCTGGTCGCGCCGCGGCTTGAGCATGCCGATGGAGATCACCGAGACGCCCGACGGCGTCGGCACCGGCATGATCATCGACTCGACCTGGGTGGGGCGCTGGTCGGCGATGCCCAGCATGGCCGGGACCGAGTGACCATAGATGTCGGCGTCGACGATGCCGACGGTCCGCCCGGCCTTGGCCATCGCGAGCGCGAGGTTCACCGTCACCGACGACTTGCCGACGCCGCCCTTGCCGCTCGCGACGGCGAAGACCTTGGTCAGCGAGCCGGGCTGGGAGAACGGGATCTCCTTGGCAGCCTGACCGCCGCGCAGGTTCTTCTGCAGGTCGGCTCGCTGCTCGTCACTCATCGTGCCGAGCGTGAGGTCCACGCCGGTGACGCCGTCCACGTCGCCGAGGGCGCGGCGTACGTCGCGGTCGATGGTGTCCTTGAGCGGGCAGCCGGAGACCGTGAGCAGCACCGTGACCGCCACCAGGCCCGAGTCGTCGATCGCGAGATGGTCGACCATGCCGAGATCGGTGATCGGCCGTTTGATCTCGGGGTCAATGACGGTGGCCAGTGCTGCGGTCAGCCGTTCGACGGTGGGCGTGCTCATGATGGGTCCAGCGTAGTTCGCGCCCGGGTCCCGCCCGGCATCCGGGATGCCGCGACCACATCTGGGACCACATGTGGGACCACATGTGGGACCACATGTGGGACTCAGCCGACCTCGATCCGCATCACGCAGTTCCGCGTGCCCTTGGGACGGACATAGGTGAAGCCGGCACGCTCGAAGAGGGCACGGGTGCCGTCGTACAGCACGGACACCTTCTTGCCCTGGTTGTCGTGGGGATACCCCTCCACGACTCCGCCGCCCGTCTGTGCGATCAGGTCCAGGGCTCCCTCCAGGGCGACGGTGAGCACGCCGTTCCGGCGGTACTTCTTGTCCACGAACATGCACGTGATGCGGTAGTCGGGCAAGACGTCCTGCTCGTTGTCGTACTGCTTGCGGTGGTAGATGTTCGGCAGCTCCTCCGGCGACCCGTACTGGCACCACGCAACCGCCTCGTCGCCGTCGAACACCAGCGCTGCGTGCGCCCGGTCCGCGGCGACGAGCCGCTGCTTGAGCTCCCGGTTGCTCTCGGCCGAGTACGTCTTCTCCACCTGCATGGTGTGGAACCACGTGCACCAGCAGCCACCGAAGACGCCGTTGTGGCGCTCCATCATGCGTGCGTACGCGTCCCAGGTGTCGGTGTCGAGAGCTCTCACCGTGTAGTCAGCCATGGAGCCACGCCTTCGAGTCGTCCGGTGTCCGGCTTCACCGTAGAGGCGAATCCGGACGGACGGCTTCCCCCATCGCGGCATCGCGCCGGCCCGGGCGTCCGCGGGTCAGGCCGTGCTGGCCGCGCCGCTCTCCTCCTCGTCGGCCAGCTCCTCGCGCAGGGAGCGGAGCTCGGAGCGCAGGAAGTCGCGGGTGGCCACCTCGCCGACCGCCATCCGGAGCGAGGCCACCTCGCGGGCCAGGAACTCCATGTCGGCGTGCCCGCGCGCGTTCGCCTGCCGGTCCTGCTCGGCGACGACCTTGTCCCGAGACTCCTGGCGGTTCTGCGCGAGCAGGATCAGCGGCGCTGCGTACGACGCCTGCAGGCTGAGGATCAGGGTCAGGAAGATGAAGGGGTACTCGTCGAAGCGCAGGTGGCTCGGCGCCAGGGTGTTCCACCCGATCCAGCCGGCGACGAAGACCGTCATCCACATCAGGAACCGGGCGGTGCCCATGAACCGCGCGAACTGCTCGGCGAACACCCCGAACGCGTCCCGGTCGTAGGACGGGGTGGGGATCAGTGGGCGACGCTGCTCCTTGGGTGTGTCGAGGCGGCTCCCGCGGCGCTCAGCCATGGCGGATCTCGGACGGGTGGGCCACGGTCTGGTCGCGCCAGTTCTCCGGGAGCATGTGGTCGAGGAGGTCGTCCACGGTGACCGCCCCGAGCAGGTGCCCGGTCTCGTCGACGACGGGCGCGGCCACCAGGTTGTACGTCGCCAGGTGCGCCGCGACCTCGTCGATGGTCGCCTCCGGGTGGAGCGGGTCCATGGACTGGTCGAGCGCCGCCGCGACCAGCGTCGAGGGTGGCTCGCGCAGCAGGCGCTGGAAGTGCGCGACGCCGAGGAGCTTCCCGGTGGGCGTCTCGAGCGGCTGTCGGCACACGTAGACCATGGCCGCGAGGGAGACCGGCAGCTCCTCGTCGCGGATCTGGGCGAGCGCGTCGGCGACGGTGGCGTCCGGGCCGAGGATCACGGGTTCGGGCGTCATCATCGCGCCGGCCGTCTCCTCGGCGTACGACATCAGCCGCCGGACGTCCTCGGCCTCGTCGGGCTCCATCAGCTCGAGCAGCTTGGCCGCCGTCTCGGGGGCGAGGTCGGCGATCAGGTCGGCCGCGTCGTCCGCGGACATCTCCTCGAGGACGTCCGCGGCGCGCTCGCTGTCGAGGTGCTCGAGGATCTCGACCTGGTCCTCGTCCGGCAGCTCCTCGAGCACGTCCGCGAGCCGTTCGTCGTCGAGGGCCGCGACCACCGCGGCTCTCCGCTCGGGCGGCAGGTCGTGCAGGACGCTGGCGGCGTCTGCCGCCCGCAGCTCGTTCAGGGCCGCGATCAGGTGGGTGGCGCCCTGCGTGGGCTCTCGGCCGACCAGGCCGACGACGTCGCGCCACTCCACGACGTGGGTCTGACCCCGGCGACGGAGACCCTTGCCGGCCTCCTGCACGGCGACCCTGCTGAGCACCCAGTCCCGGGTCCGCACCTGTTCCATGGCGACGTCGTACACGGTGCCGGTGATGGCGCCGTCCTCGATCGTCACGGTCCGGTCGAGCATCTGTCCGATGACCAGCGTCTCGGTCGGCCGCTGCTCGAACCTCCGCATGTTGAGCAGCCCGGTCGTGTAGACCTGACCGCTGTCGATGTGGGTCACCCGCGTCATCGGCACGAAGATGCGACGGCGCCCGAACACCTCCGCGACCATGCCGAGCACCCTCGGCTGGTTCACCTCCGAGCGGATCGCGACCACGAGGTCGCGGACCTTCCCGACCTGGTCGCCCAGGGGGTCGAAGATGGGCAGACCGACCAGCCGGGCGGCGTACACACGGCCGGGCTTGGCCGGCCCGGACTGGGCGGTGCTCACAGCGGGCCACGCTACCGGGGCACGCGCGCCGGAGACGCCGACCCGCCCCGAGGACATCGCTCGGAGAGCATGCCGGGGAGTCGGGGTTGACTTACAATCCCTCCCATGAAGATCTGCCTCCGGACGACGCTCACGGGTGTGGGCGCCACGGCCGCCGCCCTCGTCGTCCTCTCCGGCTGCGGGTCGGATTCGGAGGTGGCCGCCGACCCGGCCGCCACCGACACGGCGGCGACGTCGGACTCGGGCATGCCGGCTTGCGACAGTGTCTGGGTGGACGGACGTACACTGCCGCAGAAGTACCACGGCTGCACCGCGGCCGCCGGCCTGATCGCGCCGGTGCGTCATCGGTGTGAGTACGGGGTTTCGATCGTTCTCTACGACAACCGGTTCTATGCCGTGCCAGGTCACCCGGTCATCGAGACGTCAGGCCTCGACTCCAGCCATCGGTACCGTTCCGCGTTGCGCAGCTGCCAAGGCTGACGCGCGGAGAGAGTCCGACCACGGGGGGTTTCGACAGGGGCCCCATCGCGTCCATGAAGGGAAGCCCATGTCCGTACGACGCGTGCGCGCCTGCGTCGCCGGTGCTGCCGGTGCGCTGCTGTTCACGTCCCTCACCACGCTCGGGACCGTCGCCGGCACCCCCGTGGCTCCGCCCGCGCAAGCGGGAACGGGCCACCATCACAAGCCGTGGTCGCCCGCGCCGGGGATCACCTTCAACAACCCGCTGCTGCCGAAGCGGAGCCACGTCATCAACAAGAAGGTCCGGATGGCGATCAGCAACACCCGCAAGGGCGAGACGATCCGTCTGATGACGTGGAACCTCAAGAGCGCGCTGTTCACCCGGGCCATCGTGAACGCGCACCGCCGGGGGGTCGGGGTGCGGGTCATCATGTCCGCCGGCCTCGCCCGCGGGCAGAGCGGGCACGGCTCCTACGCCACCATCAAACGGGCTCTCTCCAACGGCAACAGGGGGCGTCCGGCGCGGCTGAAGAGCTGGATCCACACCTGCCACGACTCCTGCCGCGGCAGGCACGGGATCGTGCACTCGAAGTTCTTCCTCTTCAGCAAGGTCGGGGGAGCGAAGGACATCGTGATGTCCGCCTCCGGAAACCTCACCGAGGTGGCCGCCAACCGGCAGTGGGACGACCTCACCACGATCGTCAACCGGCCGAAGACCTACCGGAACTTCGGGATGATCTTCGCCCAGGCATCCCGCGACAAGCCGGTGAGGCCGGCGTACCACCAGTTCACCGACGGCTCCCTCGAAGGGTGGTTCTACCCGCGGATGGGGCAGCGGGACACGATCCTGAAGCTCCTGGCCCCGGTGCACTGCAAGGGGGCCATCGGTGCCGCTGCCAACCACACGACCGTGATCCGGATCGCCCAGGCCGTGTTCAACGGCAAGCGCGGCCTGCACATCGCGCAGCGGCTCCGCCAGCTGTACAACCAGGGCTGCAACATCCGCATCGACTACACCGCGATGGCCAACTCGTCGCAGCGTGTGCTGGCGCCGGTGCCGAAGCGCCACATCGTCCAGGACTTCGACGGAGACGGTCTGTACGACCGCTACCTGCACATGAAGGCCATCGCGATCAACGGCCACTACGGCAAGGACCACTCGCACAAGGTCGTGCTGAACGGAAGCGCCAACTGGTCGGGTATGTCGCTGAAGTCCGACGAGCAGGGCCTGATCCTGCACCGGCCGCGGGCGGTGACCCAGTACATCAACTGGATCAACCACATCTTCGAGCACCCGCCGCCGAGGCCGAAGGTCGTCGCCCCGACCACCCGGCGGACCCCGGACGGCCGCATCGTCAAGATCAACCCGTACGCGCACGTCGAGCTCGACTGACGATCGTCGGCCCGGTCGTGCGCCGGGCCGAGGGTCACGAGCGGCTCCTGAGCGGGGCGAGACGAGGGATTTTCCTCGTCTCGCCCCGGTTGGGGGTATCGTCACACCGGTCACACCCGTTCACTTCCGTACCGGAGGTACCGCGTGTCCCTGCGTGCCCCCCTCGTCCGCGCCCTTCTCCTCGTCCTCACCCTCGGAGCCGCGCTGGGCGTCGCGATGCCGGACTCCGCCCGTTCCGTGACCGCCGCACGCCAGGCGGCTGCCGCGACCTCGACCGGTACGTCGGTGAGCTCCGGCGGCGACCACTCGTGCGACGTACGCCGGAACGGCACGCTGTGGTGCTGGGGCTCCAACACCTTCGGACAGCTCGGCGTGGGGAAGCAGGGCCCCGGAGGCCCGACCCCGATGCAGGTCGGACACAGCGACGCGTGGAGCCGGGTGGACGCCGGCGGTCAGGACACCTGCGCCGTACGCCGGACCGGGTCGCTGTACTGCTGGGGCGTCAACCACCGAGGCCAGCTGGGAGACGGCACGACCACGATCCGGACCTCGCCGGTCCGCGTGGGTCCGGCCCGGGCCTGGCGGCAGGTCAGCACCGGGTGGTTCCACACGTGTGCGATCCGGACCAACAAGTCGCTGTGGTGCTGGGGCGACGACTCCGCGGGTCAGCTCGGTGTCGGCTCGACGAGGAACCACGCGACACCGACGAGGGTCGGGGGTGGCCGGCACTGGACCTCGGTGTCCGTCGAGGGCTGGAACACCTGCGCCATCAAGGACGACCACTCGCTGTGGTGCTGGGGCCGGAACCTGTTCGGCCAGCTCGGCGACGGCAGCTGGGCGGACAGCTCCGTCCCGCGGCAGGTGAGGTCCGGCCGGGAGAACTGGAGGACGGTGACCCTCTCGTGGACGCATGCCTGCGGCATCAAGGGTCGGGGCGTGGTGAAGTGCTGGGGCCGCAACCTCGAGGGCCAGCTGGGTCACGGCAACACGGTCACGGCGAACAAGCCCCAGGCGGTGAGCGCCCGGCACCACGCCCGAATGGTCGCGGTGAGCGAGGGCAGCTCCTGCCTGATCGATGCGAGGCGCCGTGTCTGGTGCTGGGGCGACAACGACTACGGCCAGGTCGACCCGGGCTCGCCCACGGGCAGGTTCACGACCCCGGTACGACGAGCCGGCTCCGGTGCGACCGCGATCTCCGGTGGCTGGCTGCACTTCTGCGGCCTCGCCCGGTCGACGGTGAGCTGTTGGGGCAACGACGAGCACAACGAGCTCGGGACCACGGCCGTCGCCACCCGAGCCGGTGCCACTGCCTCGGGAGGCTCCGCGCCCTCGACGTCGGTCAGCCGGAAGGGCGGGCTGACGTTCAAGCTGGCGACGTTCAACGTGCTGGGCAACGGGCACAGCCGCCCGTACGCACGCGACGACAAGTTCGCGCCGAGCCGGTTGCGAGCGGAGTGGGCGGCCAACGCCATCGCCAAGATGGGGGCGAGCGTCGTGGGTCTCCAGGAGGCGACGGCGGGCCAGCTCCAGGGCATCCTGGATGCCACCGGCGGCACCTACGCGTCGTTCCAGACCCCGGCCCAGGGCGACCTCGGGGTCGAGTCGGCCATCATCTGGGACACCCGCGTCTGGCAGGCCACCGAGACCCGCGTGGTCAAGATCCCCTTCATCAGCCGCACGCTGCCGCGCCCCATCGTGCGCCTGCGCAACATAGCCACGGGCCGCGAGATCTACGTCTTCGACGTCCACAACGCCCCTTGGGCCTACCAGCGCAAGCGGAACGCCCAGGTCAAGCAGGAGATCGGGGTCATCCAGGACCTCCAGGCGAGCGGCCTGCCGGTCTTCTTCGTCGGTGACATGAACGAGAAGGCGACGGTCTTCTGCAAGGTCACCGGGAAGACCGGCCTGGTGAGCCCGCTCGGCGGCTCGTTCACGGGCGGGACGTGCCACCCGCCCAGGAAGACGATGCGGGTCGACTGGATCTTCGGGCCCGGGACCGCGTCGTACCAGGGCTATCAGACCGTCCGGGACGCCCTCGTTAGGCTCAGCACCGACCACTGGGTACCCGTGGTCCGCGTGACCGTCCCCTGACCGGCCGCGCGTCTGCGTGGGGCGTCGCCGCGGCGGCGCAGGGAGTCAAGAGGAGGGTCCGTGGCGGAGCGCCTGGTCCTGCACATCGGGTCCATGAAGTCCGGGACCAGCTTCATCCAGAACGTGCTCGGCCACAACAAGGCTCGACTCCAGGACGCCGGCGTCCTCTTCGCAGGTGAGCGCTGGCGCCGGCAGGTCGCCGCGGTCAGGGACCTGATCAGCCGCGGCGGGGACGACCAGGAACCCCTGGACCCCCAGGGGCCCTGGCAGACATTGGCGGACGAGATCAACGCCTGGTCCGGCACGGCCGTGGTGTCCATGGAGTTCCTCGGCCCCCGGAGCCCGGACAAGATCCGGCAGATCATCCGGTCCTTCCCCGACACCACGAGCATCGACGCGGTCCTGACCTGCCGGGACATCGCGCGCAACATCCCGGCGATGTGGCTCGAGTCGGTCCAGAACGGTGCCGTGGCGTCGTGGGAGACCTACCTCGACGGGGTCCGCAAGCACGACGGGCGTACGCCGTCGGGCCGCAACTTCTGGCGCCACCAGGACCTCGTCCAGATCGCGGAACGGTGGGCCAACGCCCTCGGCCGACCGTTCCTGACGCTCGTGACGGTGCCCCCGCGGGGTGGTCCGCCGGAGGTGCTGTGGGAGCGCTTCGCCTCGTTGCTCGACGTCGACCCCGCGGGGTGCGACCTCGACGTCCGGGCGAACCCGGCGATCGGCCTGGCCACGGCGCTGCTGCTGCGTCAGCTGAACCAGCAGATGGTCGTCGACGGGACCGTGCCTGGGGGCTACGACCGGTTCGTCAAGCACGAGCTCTCGAAGCGGGGCCTGGTCGACCGGCAGGCCCAGGAGCCACGGCTGGGTCTGGACGAGGCCTGGGTGACCAAGGCGGGGAGGAAACAGGTCGAGAGCCTGCAACGCGCCGGCTACCGGGTCGTGGGTGACCTCGCCGAGCTGGAGCCCCGCCCCGTCCCCGGCGTGCAGCCGTCCGACGTCCCGCAGGAGGACGTCCTGGCTGCGGCGGTGGACGGCATCGCCCATCTGGTGACGGGGTGGGCCGAGGCCGAACGCACGAGTCGTCGCCAGGAGCGCCGGCGCCAGCGAATGGAGCAGCAGGCATGAAACTCCGCCGCCGGGGATCCGCCACCCCCGAGCGCTACGTCGAGCCCTCCGTGGAGCCCAGTGGCGCCCCGCCCAGGCCTCCGGGCGAGCTGCCGAGCCTCGCCGTCGTGACCATGGCCCGCGACGAGGGCGACATGGTCCGTCGATGGGTGGACCACCACGCCAAGGAGGTGGGAGGCGCGGAGCACGTCATCGTGGTCGACGACAACAGCACCGACGGCTCCACCGACGACCTGCCGTGCCCGGTGCTGCGCATCCCCTACCTGCGCAAGCGCGGCTTCGAGCCCTCTCGCATGGGGCTGGTCAGTGGGCTGGCCGCCGGTCTGCTGGAGGCCTACGACGCGGTCGCCTTCTGCGACGCCGACGAGTTCCTGGTCGCCGAGCCGAGGGTCTATCCCACGCTCCGCCACTTCGTCGCCGCCCGGCCGAACGTGGCCGCGGTCGGCGCCATGAACCTCAACGTCGTGCACGACACCCGCCGCGAGGGTCCCTTGCGCGAGGGCGAGCCGATCCTCGGCCAGCGCACCCTGGCCAAGTTCCTCACACTGATGTGCAAGCCGAGCCTGAAGTGGGACCCGGCGCCGTGGGTACTGGCCTCCCACGGCATCAAGTGCCCGTTCGAGGTGGACCCGGAGCTGTTCATGTTCCACATGAAGTACGCCGACCGCGACCGGCTCGCGGAGTCCGCCGCCCACCGGCACCACCTCAACACGACCGAGGGTCGCGCCTCTCGCACCAGCTGGGCCAGCTCGGGGGACGAGATGGTCGCGCTGCTCGACGAGATCACCGCGGACGTCGACCTGGGTGCCGTCAAGCCGTTCCGGGCCGGACCCAAGCGGCTGGAGCCCATCGTGCGTCACCTCGAACCGGACGTGTGGCGCACCACCGGTGCCGGCCAGGTGCCGGCGATGAGGAAGCGGGTGTTCGCGCGGGTCCCCGACCGGTTCCTGGGCCGCTTGTGACCGCCGAGTCGGGGCCGGGGCGCGTCGACGACGTAGGCCTCCGCGTGGAGGCTCCGGCCGAGGGCCTGGTCGACGTGTTTCTCGACGAACGACGCATCTGGTCGTTCCGCCCCCGCGACGTCGCGGCGAGGGACGGCGACCTGTGGGTGGTGCCCTGGCCGACGGACCTGGTCCCGTTCCTCGTGGGCGAGGGCCGGGTCACGGTCCGCGTGCCGGACGACGAGGCGCCGGCCTTCGACGGGGTCGTGCGCCTGGGAGGTGGCTCGGGGCCGATCTCGGTCGTCGACTCCTACGGCCGGCCCATGGTGGTCGAGTCGTCCGGCCGGCTGGCCGTCATCTTCGGCTCCGACGCAGTGCCGGACCGGGTGCTCGACACCGTCGAGGACGTGCTCGGACGGCTCAACGCCGCGGGCGTCTCGGCCTTCCCGGCGTACGGCACCCTCCTGGGCGCGGTGCGCGACGGCGCGCTGATCGGGCACGACAGCGATGCCGACCTCGCCTACATCAGCGAGTTCAGCGCACCCGTCGACGTGATGCGCGAGTCCTTCCGGCTGCAGCGCCTGCTCGAGCGTGCGGGCTACCGCACGATGCGCTACAGCGGGGGCGCGATCAAGATCGAGGTGGTCGAGGAGGACGGCTTCGTCCGCGGGGTCGACGTCTTCTCCGGCTTCCTGCTCGACGGACACCTCGGCCTCATGGGGGAGCTGTTCGTCCCGTTCGAGCGCGAGTGGCTCCTTCCGCTCGGCACGATGGACCTCGCAGGCCGCACCCTGTCCGTGCCGGCGGAGCCGGAACGTCTGCTCGAGGCCACCTACGGTCCGTCGTGGCGCGTGCCGGACCCGGCCTTCCGGTACGAGAAGCCCGAGGCGACGGACCGCCGGCTGAGCAACTGGTTCCGCGGCACGCGTGTCAAACGACCCGAGTGGGACCGTCGCTACTCGATGGCGAGGTTCACCAGGCCCGCGCACATGGGGCCGCACGCCCTGGCCCAGCACCTGGCCGAGCGCGAAGGAGCCGACACGACGGTCGTCGAGGTCGGCTGCGGTCGTGGCCAGGACGCTTACTGGCTGGCGGGGCGCGGTCATCGCACGTACGCCTTCGACTTCGCCTCGGCCGGGTACGCCGCGCTCGACGCCGCGGCCACGGCCGAGGGTCGTCCGGTGTCGTACCACACCCTGAACCTGCTGGACCTGCGCCACACCCTGGCGTGGGGAGCACGCCTGTCCCGGCTGACCGGGCCGCGCGCCATGCTGGCGCGGCACGTGCTCGACGCCACCAACATCCGGGGTCGTCGTCACCTCTTCCGGCTCGCGCGGATGACGCTGGGCGGCGGAGGTCGTCTGTACGCCGACATCGTCACCGGCGACCCGCACGCGCCGAGCCTGGCCGGGACGCTGTTGTACCCTCTGGACCCCGAACTGGTGGCCGAGGAGGCCGCCGAGCTCGGAGGGCGAGTCGTCGAGGCCGAGCAGGTCACCACGGAGCACACCGGCCAACCGCCGGTCGGCGCGTCCAGCCTCGAGACGACGGCGTACCGGATGGTGATGGAGTGGGGAGCATGACGGAGACCGAGCACGTGCGGGGACGGGTTCGCCGAGTCACTCGACGGATCCTCCTCGGCGACCTGGCGGAACGGATCGACCGGCTCGAGGCGGAGGTCGACGAGTGCCGTCGACTCCACCTGCGGCTCGCCGAGCTCACTGACGTGGTCCAGGAGCTCCTGGTGCCGTTGTCCGCCCAGGACCCCGATCGCGTGAAGGCCGTGCTCGACCGGTACTCGGACGAGCTGGGCTCGTGAGCCGGCGCGTCTTCGTCCACATCGGGCTGCCGAAGACGGGGACGTCGTACCTCCAGGCCATCCTCTGGGGACATCGGGACCAGCTCCGGGAGGCGGGGCTGCTGTTGCCGGGGCGGGCGAAGCGCGACCATCTGTTGAGCTCGATGATCGTGCGCCAGGACCTCGGCGTGCATCGGCGAGGGCCCGGCGCCACCGGCGCGTGGTCGGCGGTCCGCAAGGACATCGAGGGCTTCGACGGGGACGCGGTGATCTCCCATGAGTTCTTCTCCGCAGCGCGGTCGGACCAGGCCGCGACCATGGTCGCCGACCTCGCGCCGGCCGAGGTGCACGTCGTCGTCACCGCGCGCGACCCCTTGGGCATCTTCACCTCCAGCTGGCAGGAGCACCTGAAGAACAAGGGCACGCAGCCCCTGGAGGAGTACGGCCTGCGGGAGTCCGACGACTCCCGGGCCGTGTGGAACTGGCGCTCGTTGGACCTCGGACTCGTCCTCGGCCGCTGGGGCAGCGTGGTGTCGCCCGACCGCGTCCATGTCGTCGTCGCGCCCGGTGCCGAGCACCCGCGGGAGGAGCTCTGGCGCCGGTTCAGCGGCGTGGTGGGCGTGGACCCGGCGGTGGTGGGCGAGCCCGAGGCGTTCGCCAACCCGACGATGGGCGTGGTCGAGGCCGAGACCCTGCGCCGGGTCAACCGGCGCCTGACGGGGAGCTGGAACGCCTACAACCGGGGACGCTTCATCCGGGCCCTGCTCGCCGACCGCTTCCTCGCCACGCGCACGGGTGAGCCCTTCTGGCCCGGGGAGGACCAGATCGCCGATGCCCGGGCGCGCGGTCGACGGGCGGTGGAGCTGGTGCGTGCTTCGTCGTACGACGTGGTGGGCGACCTGGACGACCTCCTGGTGCCCGAGGAGCTCCCCGCACGTCGTCACCCCTCGTCGGTGACCGACACCGAGGTGGCCGCCGTGGCTGTGACCTTGGTCGCAAGCCTGCTCGGCGAGGTCCGTGACCGCTCTACGCTGCCGGGTGCGGCGCCGCCCCCGGCGTCGGGCGCGCGGGCCTGGGTGGGGCGCCTCCGGCGGCGGCTGACCAGCCGCTAGCCGCGCCCCTCACTCCCGTCGACGAAGGAGCAGCAGTCACATGGGTCGTCTCTGCCAGACCGAGGGCCTCACCGAGGACCAGGACGCGATCC
>DATBDF010000147.1:0-5253 GCA_036270075.1 Nocardioides sp. | reverse complement strand
GACCCCGAGCGAGAACAGGTACCGCTGCCCCTCGAGCAGGCCGGCGGAGTACTCCCCCTGCGTCGGGAGTGGCATGAGCCGGGCCACGAGGTCCATCGCACCCTCGTGCAGGGTGCCCTGCGGGCTCCCGTCCGCCTGGCGCTCGATCCGACCGTCGGGCGGGTCCGGGGTCTCGGCCGTGATCCCGGCCAGCTCCAGCGCCCGCGAGTTGACCCAGCCGCCGTGGTGGTCGCGGTTGGGCAGGAAGACCGGACGGTCCGGCACGACCGCGTCGAGGTCGGCGGCGGACGGCGTGCCGCCCGGGAACGGAGCCATCGCCCAGCCGCCTCCGGTGATCCACTCGCCGTCGTACCGCTCGGCGTACTCGCGGACCATCGCGACGTAGTCCTCGCGCGTCGCGCCGTCGGTCAGGTCGCACTGCATCCGCTCGAGACCGCCCTGGATCGGATGGCAGTGGGCGTCGGTGAACCCGGGCGAGACCAGCCCGCCCGCGAGGTCCACGACGTCGTGTCCGTCGCCCAGCCTGCCGAGCTCGTCGGGGTCCAGGACCGCCGCGACGTTCCCGGCGTCGACCAAGAGACCGTGCCCGGGCAGGTGGCGCTGTCCGTCGAAGACCGAACCGCCGGTGAACAGCGTCGCCATCATCGCCCTTCCAGGAGCGGACCCGCGGGGTCGTGCGTGATGCCGACCTTGCGCACCGCCAGGGCCGAGAGCGCCTCGAGACACACCCGGTTGGCGAGGTACGCCGTGATCTCGGCGTGGTCGTAGGGGGGCGACACCTCGACCACGTCGATCCCCGCCACGGGAAGCTCGCGGCAGATCCGGCGGACGGCGTCCAGCAGCTCGCGCGACGACAGGCCCCCCGGCTCCGGCGTGCCGGTGCCGGGCGCGTGCCCCGGGTCGCAGACGTCGATGTCGACGGAGAGGAATACCGCGTCACAGTCGTCCATCGCGATCTCGAACGCCTCGTCCAGGCACGCCTCGAGCCCGCGCTTGCCGATCTCGGTCATCTCGTAGGACCGCATGTCCTGGTCGGCCATCCACTTCATGGTCTCCGGACCCGGCCAGTAGCCGCGCAGGCCCACCTGCAGGAAGCGGTCACCCCGGACGGCGCCGGACTCGATCAGACGGCGCATCGGCTGGCCGTGGCCGTAGAGCGAGCCGAACTCGATGTCGCCGGTGTCCGCGTGGGCGTCGAAGTGGATCATCGAGACCCTGCCCATCCCCAGGTGTCGGGCGACTCCGGTGGCGTCGGGCAGCGCGATCGAGTGGTCCCCGCCGAGCACGAGCGGGATCGACCCGGCCGACGCCACGGCGTACACGGCGTCCTCGAGTGCCTGCAGCGCCCGCTCGATCTCGCCGGGCGGCATCTCGACGTCCCCCATGTCGACCACGGCGAGGTCCTGCAGTGCGTCGACCCGGAGGGCCAGGTGCGGTCGCGAGCCGTCCTGGGGCAGGTAGTCGGTCTGCCTGATGGCCGTCGGGCCGAACCGCGTGCCGGGCCGGTGCGAGGTGCCGCCGTCGAACGGGGCGCCCACGACGACGACGTCCGCGGCGGCCAGCGCGGCGCTGTCGGCCACGTCGACCGGCGGGACGCCCAGGAAGGTGATGTCGGGGCCGAACTGGGCGCCGTATCGGGTCATGGTGACTTCCTACCAGCCACGTCGGGGCCGCGCATACCTTCGGATTCAGTGACGAATCGCGGGTGAGACCTACTGATTCGCTTGCGAGCGCACGAGAGGCGCATCATGATGTGGAGACCCATCGAGATGCGAGGAATCGATATTCATGCCCGGCGAGTCCGCCTACGACAACGCACGCCTCCAGCACCAGGCGCGCGAGCACCTGTGGATGCACTTCACCCGTCACTCGTCCTATGACCAGGCCGACGCCGAGGTGCCGATCATTGTGCGTGGTGAAGGTCCCTACATCTACGACGTCCACGGCAAGCGCTACCTCGACGGGCTCGCCGGTCTGTTCGTGAGCCAGCTCGGCCACGGGCGCAAGGAGCTCGCGGAGGCCGCGGCCAAGCAGACCGAGCAGCTCGCCTTCATGCCGATCTGGTCCTACGCGCACCCCAACGCGATCGAGCTCGCCGAGCGGGTCGCGCACTACGCCCCCGGCGACCTCAACCGGGTCTTCTTCACCACCGGTGGCGGCGAGGCCGTCGAGACCGCGTGGAAGCTCGCCAAGAACTACTTCAAGGTCACCGGCAAGCAGTACAAGCACAAGGTGATCAGCCGGGCCATCGCCTACCACGGGACGCCGCAGGGCGCCCTGTCGATCACCGGCCTGCCGGGCATGAAGGCGCCGTTCGAGCCGCTGGTGCCGTCGACGTTCCGCGTGCCCAACACCAACTACTACCGCGCGCCGTACTTCGAGGACGACGAGAAGAAGTTCGGCCTGTGGGCCGCCAACGAGATCGCCACCGCGATCGAGAACGAGGGTCCGGAGACGGTCGCCGCGGTGTTCCTCGAGCCGGTGCAGAACTCCGGCGGCTGCTTCCCGCCCCCGCCGGGATACTTCGACCGGGTGCGCGAGATCTGCGACGAGTACGACGTCCTGCTGGTCAGCGACGAGGTCATCTGCGCGTTCGGCCGGCTGGGGCACATGTTCGGCGCGGAGCGCTACGGCTACCAGCCTGACATCATCACCTGCGCCAAGGGCATCACCTCCGGCTACGCGCCCCTGGGTGCGATGATCGCGACGGACCGGCTGATGGAGCCCTTCCTCAAGGGCACCGAGACGTTCCTCCACGGGTACACGTTCGGCGGTCACCCGGTCTCGACCGCGGTGGCGATGGCCAACCTCGACATCTTCGAGAAGGAGAAGATCAACGAGCACGTCCGGCAGAACGAGGGCGCGTTCCGCGAGACGCTCGAGAAGCTCAAGGACCTGCCGATCGTGGGCGACGTCCGCGGCGACGGCTACTTCTTCGGCATCGAGCTGGTCAAGGACAAGAACACCAAGGAGACCTTCAACGACGAGGAGTCGGAGAAGCTGCTGCGTGGCTTCCTGTCCAAGGCCCTCTACGAGGCCGGTCTCTACTGCCGCGCCGACGACCGAGGCGACCCCGTGGTCCAGCTCGCTCCGCCGCTGATCTGCGAGCAGGAGCACTTCGACGAGATGGAGCAGATCCTGCGCACGGTGCTCACGAAGGCCGGCACGCTCCTCTGACGGGTTCGCTCGGCATCCGGTGGGGGTCACCTCCGGACGCATGACGCCGCTCCTCGGTCAAATTTCTCGGGTTCTCCCACGGGCCGTACCGGGATCGGGGCAGGCTGGCTGCTGGTCACTGCTCGGGACGCGACCCCACGACGCCGTCGTGGCTGTCACCCCCCGGACAGAGAGCAGCACCCGCCATGAGCCGTTCCCGCATGCTCGCCGGCGCCTCCGCGCTCGCGTGCTTGATCCTGGTCCCGATCGGTATGTCGCAGGCCGACGCCTCGCACAACGCCGGCTTCTGCGATCGGCACCGGACATCGAGGTGCAACCCGACGCCGACGCGGGCCCCCAAGCCCAGCCCGACGCCCAGCCCCACGCCGACGCAGACGCCGACACAGACGCCGACACAGACGTCGAGTCCGACGCCGAGCCCCACCCCGACCACGACACCCTCGCCGACGCCGAGCTCCACGACGACGAGCACGTCGACGCCGAGCCCGACGCCGACGGCCCCCTCGTCCAGCGCCACGCCCACGTCGACTCCATCCGCCGGGCAGACCTGTCAGGACGCGAGCGCGAAGTACGTCTGGACCAACTGGAGCTCCGGTGGCCTCGGTGCCTACTACGCAGACGCCGACTGGTGGAACACCGGCGGGTACTCCTACGCCCAGCGGACCGTGTTCTGCAGCTACCACTCGTGGTACGTGACCGCCACCGCGGACAACTCCACCGGCGACGGCGCGGTCAAGGCGTACCCCAACGTCCACCGAGACTTCCATGACTGGGGCACGGGGTACGAGCCCGCGATCTCGTCGTTCTCGACGATCACCTCACGGTTCGCGCACACGAGCCCGGGCGTGGGGATCTACGACGTGGCCTACGACATCTGGGTCAACGGCGTCGCCGACCGCGGCTCGACGGAGGTCATGATCTGGACCGACAACCACAACCAGCGGCCCTCCGGGTCCAAGGTCGGCCAGGTGAGCCTGTCGGGACACACCTGGGACGTGTGGTCGGCGTCCTCGAACCACTACCTCGCCTTCGTCCCCACCGGCGGAGCCACCGTCACCAGCGGCACGGTCGACCTGAAGGGCTTCTTCGACTACCTGATGACCAACGGCCGCCTCCCGTCGACGAGCACGCTGGGACAGGTCGACTACGGAGTGGAGGTCGTCTCCACCGACGGCAAGCCCGCGCGTTGGGACTTCACCGACTTCGACGTGTCCGCGTCCTGACCCCCCAACGTCATGCGGACGGAGCCAGACGGCTCCGTTCGTATGACGTGTCCGCATGGCGTGTCCGTATGACGTGTCCGCATGACGTCAGCGGGTCTCGAGGCGCGTGCCCTACGAGCGCGGGCCGGCGATCACGAGGCTCTCGGCCTCGGTCCTGGGCTCCGGCGCCGGCCTGCGCCGTGCCGGACGGTCCCCCTCCAGCGCTCGGCGACGACGTCGAGCGTTGAGCTCGCCACCGACGACGATCAGCACCGAGATCAGGAACATCACCGTGCCGACGACGTTCACCTGCATCGGGACGCCGCGCTGGGCGACGCCCCACACGTACATGGGGAACGTCACCGTGGTGCCGGCGTTCAGGTTGGTGATGATGAAGTCGTCGAAGGACAGTGAGAAGCTCAGCAGCGCCGCGCCCAGGATGCCGGGGAACGCCAGCGGGAAGGTGACCCGCCAGAAGGTCTGCCGCGGGGTGGCGTAGAGGTCCATCGCCGCCTGCTCGAGGACGTCGTCCATGCCGGCCAGCCGGGCCCGGACCGTGACGACGACGAACGACAGGCAGAACATGATGTGCGCCACCAGGATCGTCCAGAAGCCGAGCTGACCCGCGAAGCCGGCCGCGACGAACAGGGCGAGCAGGGAGGAGCCCATCACGATCTCGGGTGCGGCCATCGGCAGGAAGATCAGCAGGTTGGTCGCCGAGCGACCCCGGAAGTCGTGGCGGACCAGGGCGAACGCCGCCATGGTGCCGAGCACGGTGGCGCCGAGGGTGGCCAGCACCCCGATCTCGAGGCTGCGGCCCAGCGCGCTGCACATCGCCGGGTCTTCGCACACGTTGGTCCAGTTGTGGGTCGTG
>DATBDF010000146.1:0-6316 GCA_036270075.1 Nocardioides sp. | reverse complement strand
GATCGGTTTCCGAACAGACCTCACCGGCGACTCCGTGACAGCTGCGGTCCTCAGGACGGGCAGGCCGGCACGTCTGGACGGCTACGAGGAAGCACGGGGCGAGTTCGCCGTGACCCTGCGTGAGCTCGGTGTCCGTTCGAGCGCCGGCAGCCCGGTCATGGTGGAGGGGCGGCTCTGGGGGGTCATGCTCGGCGCCTCCATGTCGGGGAGCCTCCCTCCGGGGACCGAGCTCCGGCTGGGTGAGTTCACCGAGCTGGCCGGCACCGCCGTGGCCAATGCCGAGGCTCGACGTGAGCTGATGGCGTCCCGCGCACGCATCGTGGCCTCCGGTGACCAGGCGCGTCGTCGGATCGAGCGCGATCTGCACGACGGGGTTCAGCAGCGTCTGGTCTCCCTCGCCCTCGATGCTCGCAGGGTCGAGGGTCTGGTGGACGGGGAGCAAGCTGACCTGGCGACCCAGGTGACCGGCCTGCGGGAGGGCCTGGTCGAGACCGTCGGCGACCTTCGCAACGTGTCCCACGGGATCCACCCGGCGATCCTGTCCGAGAGCGGGCTCCGTCCCGCCCTGGCCACGCTGGCCCGTCGGTCAGCGATCCCGGTCGAGCTCGATGTCCGCGTGACGAGCCGCTTGCCGGGGCCGGTGGAGGTGTGCGTGTACTACGTGGTCTCCGAGGCGCTGACCAATGCCATCAAGCATGCGCACGCCACGGGCGTCGTCGTCGTCCTGGAGCAGGACTCGACATCGGTGTGGCTCGAGGTGCGGGACGACGGCGTGGGGGGTCTGGACGCTCGCCGCGGATCGGGCCTGGTCGGCCTCTTCGACCGCGTCCACGCGTTGGGCGGCAGCCTCGAGGTCCGCAGCCCGGTGGGCCACGGCACGGCGTTGAGGGTCAGCATCCCGGTGGCGACGAGCGAGGAGATCCCCAGTGCGGACGCGCTCGACTCATGACCATGCCGGACGCGACTACTCGCGCCAGTCCGAGTCGAGGATGGTGTCGACGAAGTTGCGGCGTTCGAAGCCGGGGACGAAGCGATCGAGGACGTCGGCCTTGACGTTGCCGAACGTCGTCTCGGGCTTGTCCTCGATACCTCGGGTGAAGGCCTGCAGGATCTGCCTCTTGAAGTCCGGCCGCGGATGCAGGGCGACGACAGCCTCGCGATCGGCCTCGTCGATGTCGTGGTAGCCGATGCCGAGTACGTCGTACTCGACGCCGGCTGTGACCAGGGCGACCTCGGGTTCCATGAACTCCGGGATGCCGGGCGTGGTGTGGAGTGCGATGGCCGTCCACACGCGGCGGATGCTGTCCTCGGGAACACCATGGTTCTGCAGGAAGCTCCTGGCCTCGTCGGCGCTGTCCACCTCGAACCGTCGGCCGCTGCGCCGATGCTCGTCGTTCAGACCGAGGTCGTGGAACATCGCGCCGACGTAGAGCAGCTCGGGGTCGTAGCTGAGGCCCCGGGTGCCGCCCTGCAGACTGCCCCACCAGTAGACGCGGCGGGAATGGTGGTAGATGAGGTCGCTGGTGCGTCCTCTGACCAGGTCGGTGGCCTCGCGGGCCAGCTTGGTGTCCGGGACGGCTGCGAGCGACATCGTCGGCTCCTTGCGTTCGTAGGAGGTGAGGGCCCCGAGGTGAGAGGACTCGTCTGGATCACCCCTGCCCCTTGCGGACGCCTTCCTCGACCCGGTCCCCGAGGTCTTGGTCGACGTTGCGCAGGTAGTCGAAAGCGCGTTGCAGCACCGGCTCGGTGACCCCGTTGGTGAGCTGGGCGACGATGTTGCCGACCAGGCGGTCCCGGGCGGCGTCGTCCATCACGTCACGCACGAGCGTTCCGGCCTGGCCGAAGTCGTCGTCCTCGACGTGAGTCTCGTACGCCGTGCGCACGATCTCGCCTTCGGCGTACCAGCTCGGCGGCGCGTGGTAGGCGCTGTCGGCCTCGGGACCGCCCTTGGAGTTCGGGAAGTAGACCGGGTCGGTGGCGTTCACCATGCGCATCGCACCGTCCTTGCTGTAGGCGTGTACGGGCGCCACAGGCGCATTGACCGGGATCTGCTTGTAGTTCACCCCGAGCCGTGCTCGGTGTGCGTCGGAGTAGGCGAAGCTGCGCGCCAGCAGCATCCGGTCGGGGGAGAGGCCGATCCCCGGCACCAGGTTGTTCGGTTCGAATGCCGCTTGTTCGATCTGGGCATGGTTGTCGACCGGGTTGCGGTCGAGGGTCAACCGCCCGACCTCCACCAGTGGATAGTCCGCGTGGGGCCAGACCTTGGTGAGGTCGAACGGGTTGAACCGGTATCCGGGCGCGTCGTCGAACGGCATGATCTGCGCGTACATCGTCCAGCTCGGATGGTCGCCCCGCTCGATCGCCTCGAAGAGGTCCCGGGTGTGGTAGTCGTAGTCGCTCCAGACCCGCTCGGCTGCTTCCGCGTCGGTGAAGAACTCGATCCCCTGGTCGGTCTTGAAGTGGTACTTCACCCAGAACCGCAGGCCCTCGTCATTGATCCACATGTAGGTGTGAGAGCTGTAGCCGTTCATGTGCCGCCAGGTCCGCGGCAGTCCGCGGTCGCCCATGAGCCAGACCACCTGATGCGCGGTCTGAGGCAGCAGGGTCCAGAAGTCCCACTGCATGTCGTTGTCGCGCAGGTTGTTGTCCGTGCGGCGCTTCTGCGAGCGGATGAAGTTCTGGAAGTGCATCGGGTCCTTGATGAAGAAGACCGGGGTGTCGTTGCCGACCATGTCGTAGTTGCCCTCGGGCGTGTAGAACTTCAGCGAGAAGCCGCGCAGGTCTCGCCAGATGTCCGGGCTCCCGCGCTCGCCGGCGACGGTGGAGAACCTCGCCACCAGGCGGGTGATGGCGGAGGGCTGGAAGACCGTAGCTTTGGTGTACGCCGAGACGTCACCGGTGACGTCGAGGCGACCGAACGCGCCGCTGCCCTTCGCGTGTGGCTGTCGTTCCGGGATCCGCTCCCGGTTGAAGTTGGCCATCTGCTCGATCAGGTAGCTGTCCTGCAGCAGGATCGGGCCGCCTGCGCCCACGGTGAGCGAGTACTCGTCGCTCTCGACCGGGATGCCCGCATCCGTCGTCTGGATGGGTGGTTGCTGGTCGGTCATCCATCTCTCCTCTCGGTGATCGTGTCGGTCAGCTGTCGGCAGGGTTGAGGCGGAGGAACGCAAGCCCGGCGAGCCCCCCGGCGGCCGCTTCGACGACGAAGTAGACCCACAGGGTCGACCAGGCGAACAATCCGCCGATCGCACCTCCGAGCGTGACCGCCGGGTTGAACGAACCGCCCGAGATCCCACCCACCGCGAAGGCGCCCGCCGCGACCGTGAACCCGATCGCCAAGCCGTAGAACCCGTTGCCGCTCTGGTCGCGGCTGGTCGCCACGTTGAGCACCACGTAGCACAGCGCGAAGGTGTAGATCAGCTCGACGACGGCCGCGGCGATCAGGGTGTGACCCGAGAGGGTCAGGGTGCTGGACTGTGGGTGGACCACGACCGCGCGGGCCGCGAGCGCGGCCACGGCACCCGCGACGAACTGGACGATCCAGTAGGCGACCGCGTCCCGGATCCCGATCCGGCGGCGCCACAGGACCGCAGCCGTGACCGCGGGGTTGTAGTGCCCGCCGGAGATGTGCGCACCGGCATACGCCATCACCATCAACATCGCACCCGCTGCCAGCGGTGTGAAGACGACGCCGCTGAGCACGCCCGTCACGACGGTGAAGGTGAGGAAGAACGTCCCGATCCCTTCCACGACGTACTTCCTGCCGGCGTCGCCGGGGCCGGCGTGGGAAGTCCGGGTGGTCCGAGTGGCCCGACTGGTGTCGTGCAAGGTCTGTGCGTCCGCCATGGTGAATCCCTCGTGAGATCTGTGGCTGGCAACACACAACGATGTTCCTCACCAGAGGGCGGGGCATCGCCGCCACCTGCAAGAAGCACCCCCGCTAGCCGTAGTCAGCGTCTTCCGGCTAGCCCCCATGGACGACGTGAGTCCTCGCGGCGGCAGGACGACTCCGCCGAGGAGTGCTGCCTTGCTTCATCCCCGTGGCGAGGAGCACGCTGTCTGGAGCGTCGGTGCTCGGACGGTGCCATGCCGAGTGCTCCCGTTGAGGTGAAATCGTGGTGGCGCAAGGCGAACCGTCCCTTTCCGCTGCTCGTCGGCTGGTCGACGAGCAGGCGGTGTTGCGCCGAGTGGCGGCGCTGGTCGGACGCGTCGCCCGGCCAGAGGAGCTCTTCGCCGCGGTCGTCGGTGAGGTCGGTCGGGTCCTCGACGTGGACTACGTGATCCTGAGCCGGCACGAGCCCGAAGCCACGCAGGTGTCTGTCGGCGCGTGGAGTCGCTCGGCCGGGGCGGTGCCCTTCCCGGTGGGCACCAGGGTTCGACTCGGAGGACACGACGTCGTCTCGCTGGTGATGCGGACGGGCCGGCCAGCGCGGATCGACGACTACAGGCAGGCGGGCGGTGAGGTCGCCGAGGCGGCGCGTCGCTGGGGGATGGGGGCGGCCGCCGGAGTGCCGATCAGCGTCGCGGGACGGCTGTGGGGTGTCATGGCAGTCGGTACGGCGACGAAGGAGCGACTGCGGCCGGACACCGAGGAGAGGCTCGTGGGGTTCACCGAGCTGATCGCCGCTGCCGTCGCGAACGCCGACGCTCGGAGCGAGCTGCAGACCCAGGCCGAGGAGCAGGCGGCGCTACGTCGAGTGGCGACCCTGATGACGAGTGGCGTTCCTCCCGAGGACGTGTTCGCGACCGTCGCCGAGGAAGTGGGCCGGCTGCTGGCGGTGGACGCGTCGGCGTTGATCCGCTTCGACCCGGACAAGTCGGTCACGGTCGTCGGCGCGTGGACAAGCACGGGCGCCGAGCCACCGACGCCGGTGGGAAGCCGACTGCCGCTGGGCGGACGCAACGTGACCACGATCGTCTTCGAGACCGGCGAGCCGGCGCGTCTGGAGTACGACGGGGTGTCGGGGGCGATCGGCGAGGTGGCCTCGCACCGTTGGCGGCTCCGGCTCTCCCTGGGAGTGCCCATCCAGGTGGAGGGTCGGCTCTGGGGCGTCATGGTCGTGGCGTTCGCGCGCGAGGGAGTGCTGCCGGGGGACGCCGAGGCGAGGCTGGCGGCGTTCACGCAGCTGGTCGCGACGGCGATCGCCAACGCCCAAGCGCGGGAAGACCTCCAGCAGGTGGTCGAGGAGCAGGTGGCGCTGCGGCGCGTCGCGACGCTCGTCGCCCAGGGCAAGCCGCCTGCGGAGATCTTCGCCGTGGTCAGCAGGGAGGTCGGGCGGCTGTTCGGCTCGGACCACGCCGCGGTCGCGAAGTTCGATCCGGACGGGCGGTCCCTCCTGGTCGTCGGGGTCGCCAGGGAGATGCAGGAGGTCCCGCTCGGGGCGCGCTACGAGCTCGAGGAGGGGATGGCGGCTGCCGCGGTGTATCGCACCGGACGTTCGGCCCGAGTGGAGGCTGCCGACTGGTCCGGAGCCGCGCGGATCAGCCAGCTGGCGCGTCGTCTGGGGACGCTTTCGTCGGTCGCGAGCCCGATCACCGTGGACGACCGCCTCTGGGGGACGATCGTCGTGACGGCGCCCGAGAGCCTGCCGACGAACACGGCAGTGCGGCTCGAGAGGTTCACGCAGCTCGTCGCGACGGCGATCGCGAACACCGAGGCCCGGGAAGATCTGCATCAGCTCGTCGACGAGCAAGCGGCGCTGCGTCGAGTTGCCACCCTGGTGGCCAGCGCGGCTGCTCCGGAGGAGCTGTTCGCAGCCGTCACTGCGGAGGTCGGCCTGGTGGTGGGCGCGGACACCACGAGCCTGAGCCGGTACGACTCGGAAGACACCTATACGCGGGTGGGGTCCTGGAGCCGGACCGACGGGCCATCCCTCCAGGTCGGCGCCCGGTCTGCCCTCACGCCGAGAAACGTCGCCACCCTGGTCTACAGGACGTCGCGCCCGGCACGCGTGGACGATCCTGGAGATGCGTCGGATCCGGCGACGCAGCTGGCCCGCTCCTTGGGGATCCGGTCGATGGTCGCGGCCCCGATCAGCGTCGAGGATCGGCTCTGGGGGGTGATGACGGTGGGCTCGCGCCGCGAGGAGCCGCTGCCTCATGAGACCGAGGCACGCCTCGCCGGCTTCACCGAGCTGGTGGCGACCGCGATCGCCAATGCCCAGGCGCGCAGCGAGCTGCGCGGTTTCGCCGACGAGCAGGCGGCGCTGCGGAGGGTCGCGACCCTGGTGGCTCGGTCAGGCGCTCCGGCCGAGGTCTTCGCGGCGGTCACCGCGGAGATCGGGGCGCTTCTCGGCGTCGACGTCACCAGTTTGAG
>DATBDF010000145.1:0-4304 GCA_036270075.1 Nocardioides sp. | reverse complement strand
GCCCAGGGGCTCGGCCGGCTCGACCACCGACGGGCGGGTTCGGTGGTCGAGCCCGCGAGCGTGAGCGAGCGGTGTCGAGACCCACTCCCCTCCCGGGGGCTCGGCCGGCTCGACCACCGACGTACTGGGTCTCGACACGGCCTCGCCCGGGGGCTCGGCCGGCTCGACCACCGAGGGGCGGGTTCGGTGGTCGAGCCCGCGAGCGTGAGCGAGCGGTGTCGAGACCCACTCCTCGCGGCGGGGTACGCCCCGGTAGCGTTCCCGTGTGCTGCTGAGCGACCGCGATATCTTGGCGGAGATCGACGCCGGCCGGATCGTGATGGACCCGTGGGAGCCGGCCATGATGCAGCCTTCGTCGATCGACGTGCGGCTGGACCGGTTCTTCCGGGTCTTCGAGAACCACCGCTACCCCCACATCGACCCGGCCGCGGACCAGTCCGACCTGACCCGGGTGGTGCAGCCCGAGGGGGACGAGCCGTTCATCCTGCACCCGGGCGAGTTCGTGCTCGGCTCGACGTACGAGGTCTGCTCGCTCCCCGACGACATCGCAGCGCGCGTCGAGGGCAAGTCGTCGCTGGGGAGGTTGGGTCTGCTCACGCACGCCACCGCGGGCTTCGTGGATCCCGGCTTCTCGGGCCACGTCACGCTCGAGCTGGCCAACGTCGCGACGCTGCCGATCAAGCTCTATCCGGGGATGAAGATCGGGCAGTTCTGCTTCTTCCGGCTCTCGTCGCCCTCGGAGCACCCGTACGGCTCGGAGAAGTACGGCTCCCGCTACCAGGGCCAGCGCGGCCCCACCCCATCTCGCTCGTTCCAGAACTTCCACCGGACCTCGATCTGATGGCGGCCCTCGACGGGGTCACCGTCGCGGTCCTCGGTGGCACGGGTCCGCAGGGTCGCGGCCTGGTACGCCGCTGGGCGGCGGCCGGGCTGGCGACCGTGGTCGGCAGCCGCGACGCCGACCGGGCGGCCGAGGTGGCGCGCGACCTGGCCGAGGCGACGGGGGGTGACGTCCGCGGGCTCAGCAACGCCGACGCGGCCGATGCAGGGGACGTGGTGGTGGTCGCCGTGCCGTACGACGGTCACGCCGACCTGCTCCGGACGCTGGCCGGGCAGCTGTCCGGGAAGGTCGTCGTCGACTGCGTGAACCCGCTCGGGTTCGACCAGCAGGGTGGCTACCCCTTGGCCGTGCCGGACGGCTCCGCGGCCCAGGAAGCGGCGGCCCTCCTGCCCGACTCGGTGGTCGTGGCGGCGTTCCACCATGTCAGTGCCTCGATCCTCAACGACCCCGAGATCTCCTCGGTCGACACCGACGTCCTCGTGCTCGGCGAGAGGGAGCACCGCGACGCGACCGACCTCGTCCGGGCGCTCGCCGACGCGATCCCCGGTGTCCGCGGCGTGTACGCCGGCCGGCTGCGCAACGCTTATCAGGTCGAGGCCCTCACCGCGAACCTGATCGCCGTCAACCGCCGCTACAAGGTGCAGGCGGGTCTTCGGGTCACCGGCCTCTGAGGCCGGCCGACCGGCATACAGAAAGGCACCGGACGGGATCGTCCGGTGCCTTCTGCGTGCCTGTCGGGATGGGCTGTCACAGCCAGCTCAGCTGACGGAGCCGGCGGTGGCGACGACGTACGCCGGTGTTCGGCGCCCGGTGGGTCGGGTGGATCCGGTCCTCGATCAGGTAGCGGGCCTGGGCCTCGATCACGGTCTCGTTCATGGCGGTGCTCCTTCCGGTTCGTGTGCGCGTGGGTGTGGTGGTGGTCAGACTTGGTTCAGGGTGATGTCGCCGCTGACGGTGCGGGCCTGGAGCTCGACGTGCTCCTGACCCTCCTGGGGGGCGCCGACACTCTCGATGCCCGAGCGGATGGATCCGGTGACGGTGTTGATGTCGGCCCAGACCGGGGTGCCGGCCGGGATGCCGACCTCCAGATCGCTGCTCGCGCCCTTGAGGCTGACGCGGCCGCGCCGGGCGGTGACGATGTTGACGTCGCCGCTGCCGGTCGACAGGGAGATGTCGGAGTTCGCGGTGACGACCTTGAGGTCTCCGGAGCCGGTCTTGACGACCGTCTTGGCGTTGGTGCTGCCGACCTCGACATCACCGGAGCCCGTCGACACGTTGAGGTTGCCCAGGCAGTTGCCGACCGAGATGTCGCCCGAGCCGCTCTTGACCCGCAGCTCGGCGAGCCCTTCGGAGACCTCGACGTCGCCGGAGCCGGTGTCGACCTGGGCAGCGCCGGAGAAGGTGTCGCAGGTGACGTCGCCCGAGCCGGTCTTGATGCGTCCCTCGTTGACCTGGCCCTCGACCTCGATGTCGGCGCTGCCCGTCTTGATCGCGACGTCGCTGGCCGTCGGCAGCTCGACCTCGACCCGCAGCTCGCGGTCGCGTCCGCCGAACCAGTTCCCGCCGTCCTTCGGGCCGATCACCGTCAGGCGGTTGCTCTCGAAGGTCACCGTCACCTCATCGGCGTCCCGTCCCTCGATGTCGAGGGTCGTGGTCGTGGTGCCGGTGGCGCGGACCTCGACGTTGCCCTTGCCGATCTCGACGTACAGCTCGATCGGCTCGAGAGTCTCGAACTGGCGGTTCATCTGGTGCCTCCTGGTGGCAGGTGCTGCAGGGTGTGGGGTGCCGGGGGAGCGGCCTGACGCCGTCCCCGGTGGGTGTGTGGTGTGGTGCTGGTGGTGCTCTCCGGTCAGAGCCAGCCGGTCATCCGCTTGCTGCCGCGCTTTCCTCGGCCCTCGAACGGATCACCGCCGCCGCCGAAGAAGGGAAGGCTCGACAGGTCGATGTCGACGTTGATCGCGCCTTCGCGGGTGGCCGCCCGGACGATGTTGACCAACCAGGTGTTCAGCGACTGGCCAGCCTCCGCCGCGCGCTCCTCGGCCTTGGTCTTGACGGACTCGGGGATGCGGAGCGTGATCCGCGACATCCCGCCCTCCTCGACCTCCTCCGGCGCGGGCGGCGGGGGAGGTGCCGGCGGCGTCGGCGCGGCGACGTGCACGAGGAAGTCGAGGTCGCGACCGTTGAGGCGTACGTCGACGCCACCGTTCGGCATCTCGGCGGTGATCTCGGCAGCGGCCTGTGAGACCGCCTCCATGATCGCCAGCCGGGCGCTGGAGTCGAGGGCGAAGCCGAGCCGCTCGGCGGCCTGGCGGGCCTCGTCGCCCGCGGAGTCCGCAGCGGAGACGAGCGAGGACCGGAGGCTCTCGACGTAGGGGGTGATGTCCATGTGCATCACTATGACATCACGATGATGTCATGTCAAGAATCTGATGACATCAAATGATGTCATGGCGGCGTCATGACGCGTTTCCGCAGGTCAGAGGCCCCTTACAGGTCGAAGAGCGAACCACCCTCGCTCAGGTCGACGTCCGTGCGAGGCATGGTCTTCTCCTCGGCAGACTCGGGCTCGACGCCGTCGTCGGCCTGGGGAGATTCGTCGTCATCATGCGCCGACGATGCGCCGGTCTCGGCGTCGTCCTCGACGTCGAAGAGCGATCCGGTGTACGTCGCCGCGGGCTGCCGCCTCGGGGCTGCGGCGGGCTCGGGCTCCGCCTCTGCGGCGGACTCGACCTCGGTAGGTGCCGCACCCGGTGGCTCACCGGGCTCGACGTCGAAGAGCGAGCCTGCGTAGGTCGTCCCCGGCGTCTCGTCCTCCTCCACATCGAAGAGGGAGCCGCCGGCGGGCTTGGTGTCGGGCTCCACCGACGTTGCCGGAGGGGCTTCTTGGTCGACATCGAAGAGGGAGCCGGTGGCGGGCGAGGTCTCGACGGGCTCGACCGAGGCTGCCGGAGGAGCTGCGTCCTCGTCGACGTCGAACAGGAACCCGGTGGACGGGGCCGCGACGGGTGGAGCCGGTGCTTCATCCTCGTCGACGTCGAACAGGGACCCGGTGGACGGGGCCGGGACGGGTGTGGCCGGTGCTGCATCCTCGTCGACGTCGAACAGCGAGGATCCGCCCGACGCCTTGGCCGCCGGGCCGACGTCCGCGGTCTCGGTGACGGTCTCGGGGGTCTGGGTCTGGTCACCCGGCTCCGGCTCGGCCTTGGTCTCGACCGGCGCGACGGCGGTGGCCGACGGAGCCGGAGTCCTGGACGCCGACTCTCCCTTCACCGACGCCAGCAGCATCTGGGCGACGTCGAGCACCTCGACCTCCTCGCGCGCCGCGCCGGAAGCCTGCTCGGCGGTGAGGCCGTCCGAGAGCATGACGCGGCAGAAGGGGCAGCCGACCGCGATCTGGTCCGCCCCGGTGGCGACCGCCTCCTTGGTGCGGTTGGTGTTGATTCGCTCGCCGAGGTTCTCCTCC
>DATBDF010000144.1:0-1641 GCA_036270075.1 Nocardioides sp. | reverse complement strand
ACCGGATCCCCGGAAGACCTGGACCTGGCCCGCCAGGTGGTCGCGGTGCTCGAGCACATCGCGGGCCGGGTCGTCTGCAACGGCTGGCCGACCGGCGTCGCGGTGGTGGCCGCGCAGCACCACGGCGGCCCCTGGCCAGCCACCACGGTGCCGGCCTACACCTCAGTGGGTACGGCCGCGATCCGCCGCTGGCTCGTCCCCGTCGCCTACCAGGACTTCCCGCCCGAGCTGCTGCCCCTAGGGCTTCGCTGATGCCCTGGCCCTCGCGTCGGCGAGGTCCATGCCGTGCAGGCGGAGCAGGTTCTCGCCGAGGATCTTGCGTTTGGCCTGGTCGGTGAGCTGCGGGTAGCCGTAGCCGGCGCACAGGTCCGCGGGGATCTGGAAGTCCATGAACGCGCGCAGCGCCCACTGCGGATGCCACAGCGGGGCCTCGGAGCCGTAGATGATCTTGTCCTCGCCGCACCAGAACAGCAGCTTGCCGAGGATTTCCGCGAACATGCGAGGCGCCCGGACCACGAAGTTGACGGTGGCCGCGATCGACGCGTACAGGTTCGGGTACCTGATCAGCTGCCAGCAGGTCTCGTCAATGAACGGCAGCCCGACGTGGAAGATGACGAAGTTGATGTCGGGGAAGTTGGCCGCCGCCCCGTCCATGTCCCAGGTCTGGGTGTGCTCGATCGGCTGCGGGCCGAGCGGCACGCCCTTGTGCACGCCGATCAGGTTGACGCCGAGTTCCTGGGCCTTCTCGAAGATGGGGAAGGCGATGTTCGGGTCGTCCATCCGCCACGGATACGGCTTCCCGTAGTCGTAGCGGACGTTGTAGAACTTGAACGCGCGCGCGTTGAACTCGCCGACCTGGCGCTCCATCAGGTCCAGCGCCTTGCGTCCCTCCAGCGGGTTGACCGATCCCCAGAAGACCGTCCGGTCCGGGTCGCGGCTGGCCAGGTCGGCGCAGGTTTCCCACGGTGACAGCCCGTCGCGGAACAGGTCCGTCAGCGGCAGCGGCATCGCCACCAGCATGTCGGTGTCCGACTCCTCGTACACCATCTTGCGGATGTCCGACGGAGTCCACTCGCGCAGGAACTCCTCGGACGGCAGCTTGGGCTGGTCGTCGGGGGTCAGCGCGTTGTGGAACGCGTACAGGTGGTTGTTGAACATCAGGCCGGCATTGCCGAACGCGTTCTTCGGGTCGAAGTTGAAGGGGTGCGCCACGCAGTCGAACACGAAGGCATCGTCGATCATCGCTACTCCTTGGCGGGCGGGTGGGCGCGGACGTACTCGTCCCGGTCGGCCACGGCCGCGGGCGGGGGAAGGAAGCGCAGGATGTCCCGCGCCCCGGGGGAGAGACGGTCCGTCGTCCAGGCCTCGTCCCAGACGATCGACACGTCGGCGTCGGTGATCCCCGGTGCCCTGAGGATCTGCTCCTTCACCTCGGTGAGCACGCCGGCCGCGAACGGGCACCAGCCCGAGGTCAGCAGCAACTCGACCGTGGCCACCCCCTCTTCCACCTGGACCGATCGCACCAGGCCCATGTCCAGGACGGAAATGCCCTTCTCCCGGCAGCAGGGATCGTAGACCCCGGCAAGCGCGTCGCGTGCCCACGTTGGCAGCTCGGACATACCGCCCATCGTCATATGGGCT
>DATBDF010000143.1:0-7828 GCA_036270075.1 Nocardioides sp. | reverse complement strand
CCCAGAACGGCGCTCGCATGGAGAGCGCGAGCGCCGTTCGTCGTGGCCATGGGCTTGGGGGGTGTGGCCACTTTTGGAGAAGGTAGCGACGGCGCGACGCCGCCGGTGGGGGTTTGCAAAAACTTGACCAAGACCGAGAGGTCATGCGGAGCCGTGCGCGGGAGGGGCGGCCGGGTCGATCGGTCGGCCGTTTGGTCGGCGGAGCACCCGTCCCGAGCCCGAAAACGCCCGATCTGCGCCCGGTGGGGCGCGGATCGCGTGGCCGGGGGTCGCTCGCCCGGAGCGCCGAATCTTTACCTTCGGACCAGCCGGCGAGCGTGCTCCGGACCGGATGGGACACTGGCGGGATGGACCTCGACCCGGCCGTGGCGACGCGGCTCAAGCGGAACGACGCCGGTCTGGTCGCCGTCGTCGTCCAGCAGCACGACACGGGTGAGGTGCTGATGCTCGCGTGGATGGACGACGAGGCCCTGGCCCGCACACTCGCGTCGGGACGCGCGACGTACTGGAGCCGGAGCCGCGGCGAGTACTGGACCAAGGGGGACACGTCCGGACACCGGCAGTGGGTGCGCAGCGTCAGCGTCGACTGCGACGGTGACACCGTGCTCCTGCGGGTCGACCAGGAAGGGGCGGCCTGCCACACCGGCACCCGCACCTGCTTCGACGACGGCCTGGTCTGGGAGGCCGACGAGCCCGCGGCCACCGCCGGTGCCTGAGGGTCGGCGCTGGTTCGGTCCGGCCGTCGTTCTCGGCCTCGGCGGCACCGGACTGTGCGCACTCGCCGGCGGGAAGCCGTGGGCGGCCCCCGACGGCGAGCCGGGATCGACGCTCGTCGAGAGGTCCGGCGGTCACGTGCCACTGGCCGCCGCCCTGGGCCTGGTCGGGCTGGCGGTCTGGGGTGTCCTGCTGGTCACCCGCGGTCGCGTACGTCGGGCCGTGGCCGTGCTGGGTGCGGTCGTCGCGGTCGGCCTGGTGGCCACCGTGGTGGTGGGCCGGTCGTCCGCCCTCGACTCGGCCCGAGAAGCCACCGTCGACCTCGGTCCCACACCGGCCGGCGCACACACGACCACGTGGTGGTTCGTGGCGCTGGTCGGGTCGATCGTGGCACTGGCCGCGTCCGCCCTCGCCGTGCGTCACGTCGCGACGTGGCCCGAGATGGGCAGTCGGTACGACGCGCCCACAGGCGCCCGCGAGGAGCAGGATCCGGCCGAGATGGAGGACCTCGACCTGTGGCGCGCCATCGACCAGGGGCGCGACCCGACGGATCCCCCTGACGATTAGGATGCGGTGACCCGAACCGCGCGGACCCCCCTGAGGAGCCCCTGCATGTCTGACAACCACGGCAACACCCCGGCCGCTTGGGCTGCGGTGGCGGTCGCCATGCTCGGTTTCGTGGTGGCAGGCATCGGCCTGATGTTCGACCCCGTGAGCCTCCCGGTCTTCTGGGTCGGCGTTGCCATCGGCTGCGCCTCGCTCGTCGTGTTCGTGGTGATGGCGAAGATGGGGCTCAACGGACCCGGACACTGATGGTCGTCGGATGACACTCGCAGCAGCACCTACCCGCACCCGACCCAGGTCGGAGCGCCTCGTGGGTCCGCTGCTGAGCATCGCGGGGCTGACCGCGGCCACGGTGGCCCTGCACGTGCGCGACCCGCACGTCTCTCACTCCTGGGGCGTCTGCCCGCTCTACGCGCTCACGGGTGTCTACTGCCCGGGGTGCGGAGGTCTGCGCGGGGTCAACGACCTGAGCAACGGGCACCTCGGCCAGGCAGCCTCCAGCAACCTGCTGCTGGTGCTCGCGATCCCCTTCGCCGTGGTGTTCTTCCTCCGCTGGAGCTACGGAGCGTGGACGGGCCGCGAGGTGCGACCGGTCCCGGCGATACCCCGATCGGTCACCACAGCGTTGATCGTCCTCGTGGTCGCGTTCACGGTCGCCCGCAACCTGCCGGGGAGCTGGCTCGCTCCCTGATGCCGCGGGTGATCCCTGCGCCGTGAACGCGGGGATCGTCGGGCTCGTCCGGCTCAGCGACTGGCGTAGATGACGATCCAGAGCACGAACAGCGCGACGTCGACGTAGCCCAGGATCTCGCCGGCCTTGGCCATCCCGCCACCGCCCTGCCGCTGCGCCTGGCGTCCGAGCACGATCGCCACCGGACCCAGGATGATCCCGAAGCAGAGCAGTCCGACGATGCCGCACACGAGCGACCAGACAGCCTTCGAGCTGTTCGCCCTGGCCGGCGGTGCAGCGCCGTACGGCGATCCACCGGGAGGCGGCGGCGGAGGTGCGTCGTAGCTCATGTGTCGTCCCCTTCTACAGAGCCACCCGGACGGACGGCCTTGGCGCGAGACCCTATCCGCGCGGGTCGTCGTGCGGCCAACGAACGCGCCGACGCCGCCCCGTCCCTCCCTCGGGCGGGTGCTGGTGGCGTTGGGGCCGCGTGAGAGGCTGGTCGGCGCAGTCAGACCTGGGAGGCCGTGTCATGTCCGTGCTCGACGACATCGTCGCGGGCGTGCGCGAAGACCTCTCCCGTCGACGGGCGGAGCATCCCGAGGCGGAGCTCCGGGCCCGGGCGCTCGACGTGCCGCCCGCGCGCGACCCGGCGCCGGCGTTCGAGCGGCCGGGGTCGTCGGTCATCGCCGAGGTGAAGCGCCGGAGCCCCAGCAAGGGGACCCTCGCCGACATCCCCGACCCGGCCGCGCTCGCCGCGGCGTACCAGCGGGGCGGCGCCGCGGCGGTGAGCGTGCTGACCGAGGAGCGCCGCTTCGACGGGAGCCTGGCCGACCTGGATGCCGTGCGCGCCGCGGTGGACGTCCCGGTGCTGCGCAAGGACTTCGTGGTCGACCCCTACCAGCTGCTCGAGGCGCGGGCCCACGGAGCCGACCTCGTCCTGCTGATCGTGGCGGCGCTGCCCGGTGACGCGCTGCGACGTCACTACGACCGCGCACGCGAGCTCGGGTTGACGCCCCTGGTCGAGGTGCACGACGAGACCGAGGCAGAGCGAGCCGTCGAGCTCGGCGCGAAGATGGTCGGCGTCAACGCCCGCAACCTGAAGACGCTCGAGGTCGACGCCGCGACGTTCGGCAAGCTCGCGCCGCTGCTGCCTGATGGCGTGGTCAAGGTCGCCGAGAGCGGCATCACGACGCCCGCCGACGTACGCCGGCTCGTGGGGGAGGGCGCCGACGTCGTGCTGGTCGGCGAGGCCCTCGTGCGTGACCGTGACCCCGAGGGGGCCGTGCGCGCGCTGACCGGGGTGACGGCATGAGCGGGTCGCACGACGTGCCCCGGTGGGACGCGGACGAGCGCGGGTGGTTCGGCGCTCCGGAGACGGGATGGGGCGGCCGCTTCATGCCGGAGGCGCTCGTCCGCGCGCTGGACGAGCTCACGGTCGCCTGGCAGGACGCGATGGCGGACCCGGCCTTCACCGAGGAGCTCGCGACCATCGGTCGTGAGTACGCCGGTCTGCCGAGCCCGTTGTACGACGCGACCCGGCTGTCGGAGAAGGTCGGCTGCCGGATCCTGCTCAAGCGCGAGGACCTGAACCACACCGGAGCACACAAGATCCGCAACGTGCTCGGCCAGGCCCTCCTGACCCGCCGGATGGGCAAGACCCGGGTGATCGCCGAGACCGGGGCCGGCCAGCACGGCGTCGCGAGCGCGACCGCGGCGGCGTACTTCGGACTGGACTGCACCGTGTACATGGGCGCGGTCGACGTGAAGCGGCAGGCCCTGAACGTGGCCCGCATGCAGCTGCTCGGGACCAAGGTCGTCCCGGTCGACTCGGGCAGCGCGACGCTCAAGGACGCCATCAACGAGGCCCTGCGCGACTGGGTCGCGACGGTGGACCGGACGGCGTACCTGTTCGGTACGGCCGCGGGGCCGCACCCGTTCCCGAGCATGGTCCGTGACTTCACGCGCGGCATCGGCGACGAGGCACGCGCCCAGTGCCTCGAGCAGTACGGCCGGCTGCCGCGCGGCATCGCCGCGTGTGTCGGAGGTGGCTCGAACGCGATCGGGCTCTTCACCGCCTTCCTCGACGACGACGTCGAGATCCACGGCTTCGAGGCCGGGGGGGACGGCTTCGAGACCGGGCGTCACGCCGCGACCATCCAGGCCGGCGATCGAGGGGTGCTGCACGGTGCCCGGACGTACGTGCTCCAGGACGAGGACGGTCAGACCATCGAGTCCCACTCGATCTCGGCGGGGCTCGACTACCCGGGGGTCGGGCCGCAGCACGCGTACCTCGCGGCCTCCGGCCGGGCGTCGTACACGTCGGTGACGGACGCCGAGGCGATGGACGCGCTGGCGCTGCTGAGCCGGACCGAGGGGATCATCCCCGCGGTCGAGTCGGCGCACGCGGTCGCGGGGGCGCTCGAGGTCGCGAGGGCGTACGGCCCCGACGACATCCTGCTGATCAACCTCTCCGGCCGCGGCGACAAGGACATGGACACGGCCAGCGAGTGGTTCCACCTCGGTGACGCCGACGCGGGAGACCCCACGTGAGCGTGTCCGCCGCCTTCGAGAAGGCGCGCGCCGACGACCGGGCCGCTCTCGTCGGCTACCTGCCCGCCGGCTTCCCGACCGTGGACGCCGGGATCTCGGCGCTGCGTGCCATGGTCGAGGCCGGCTGCGACGTCATCGAGATCGGCCTGCCGTACAGCGACCCGGTCATGGACGGCCCCACGATCCAGGCCGCGGCCCAGCGCGCTCTGGAGGGCGGCGTCCGCACCCGCGACGTCCTCCGTACCGTGGAGGCGGTCGCCGCGACCGGAACCCCCACCTTGGTGATGACCTACTGGAACCCGGTCGAGCGGTACGGCGTCGAGCGTTTCGCCGCCGACCTCGCGGCTGCAGGGGGAGCCGGGCTCATCACTCCGGACCTCACGCCGGACGCCGGTGGCGCGTGGATCGCCGCGGCCGACGCGCACGACCTCGACAAGGTGTTCCTGGTCGCGCCCTCCTCGACCGACGAGCGGCTCGCGATGACCACCGCCGCCTGCCGGGGCTTCGTCTACGCGGCCGCGGTCATGGGCGTCACGGGAGCCCGGGCGACGACCAGTGAGCTCGGCGAGCCCCTGGTGGCGCGGGCCAAGGCCACCCTGGAGGACCAGCGCAGGGACACCCCGGTGGCCGTCGGGATCGGGGTCAGCAACGGCGAGCAGGCGGCCGAGGTCGCGGCGTACGCCGACGGGGTGATCGTGGGCTCGGCGTTCGTCCGCTGCCTCCTCGACGAGGACGAGCCGGCCGCCGGGCTGCGCGCATTGACCGCGCTGACCGACGACCTGGCCCGCGGGGTACGCCGTGCGTAGGGCCCTCCTGCCCGTGCTCGCGCTCCTGCTCGGGGCAGCGCTGACGTCGTGCGCCAAGAGCTCCGCCGACACGTTCAGCGGTGCCGTGCTCCACGAGCCGTACCACGCGCCGACCACCGAGCTCAGGGACACCGACGGCCGCCCCTTCTCCCTGGCCGACAGCACCGACAAGCGGCTGACCCTGGTCTTCTTCGGCTACACCCACTGCCCCGACGAGTGCCCGACGACCATGGCCACCCTCGCGTCGGCCATGCTGCAGCTCGACGACGCCGACCGCGACAACGTCCAGGTCGTCTTCGTGACCACCGATCCCGCCCGCGACACCGGGCCCGTGATCCGGCACTGGCTCGACCACTTCTCGAGCTCCTTCGTCGGCGTCACCGGCCCGTTGCCGACCATCAAGAAGGTGGCCACGGACGTCGGCGTCCCGATCGCGAAGGGTCGGCGCCTCCCGTCCGGCGGCTACGACGTCACCCACGGCACCCAGGTGCTGGGGTTGGACGGCAAGAACCAGATCCCGGTGGTCTGGACCCTGGGCACCACAGCCCCCGAGTTCGCCCACGACATCCACCAGCTGCTCTCCTGACGACCCGAGGATCCCGTGACCAGCCTGTTCATCCCCAGCCCCTCGGAGGGCGTGTGGTACCTCGGACCCGTGCCCCTGCGCGGCTATGCCCTGTGCATCATCGCGGGGATCATCGCCGCCATCTGGATCGGCGAGAGGCGCTGGGTCGCCCGCGGCGGCCGGCAGGGAGAGGTCACCGACCTGGCCCTGTGGGCGGTCCCGTTCGGGGTGATCGGCGGTCGGCTGTACCACGTCATCACCGACCACGACCTCTACTTCGGTGCCGGCAGGACCCCGATCGAGGCGCTCTACGTGTGGCGCGGTGGGCTCGGCATCTGGGGGGCGATCGCGCTCGGTGGCGTGGGCATCTGGATCGGCGCGAAGACCAAGGGCATCCGCGTGCCGCCGGTCCTCGACGCGCTGGCGCCCGGCGTCCTCGTTGCGCAGGCGATCGGCAGGTGGGGGAACTGGTTCAACCAGGAGCTGTTCGGCAAGCCCTCCACGCTGCCCTGGGCGCTGAAGATCGACGAGAGCAACCGCCCGCCGGGGTACGAGCAGTACGCCACCTTCCAGCCGACGTTCCTCTACGAGTGTCTGTGGGACCTCGGCGCGTTCGGCTTCGTGCTCTGGGCCGACCGTCGCTGGAAGCTCGGCCACGGCCGGGTGATGGCGCTGTACGTGATGGCCTACACCGCCGGCCGCGTGTGGATCGAGATGCTCCGGATCGACACCGTCGAGTACGAGCACGTCCTGGGCCTGCGCCTGAACGTCTGGACCTCGATCGTGCTGTTCTGCCTGGCCGCCGTGTACTTCGTCGTCGTCGGCCGGACTCACCCTGGGCGCGAGACCGAGGTGTACGTCGAGTCGCGGCTGGCCCGCGACCGCGCCGCGGCGGCGGAGGACGAGCGCTCCCAGGGCACGAGCGAAGTCACGAGCGTCGATGCGGGCGACGGTGCGGGCGACGGTACGGGGGCGGGCGACGACACGGCGAGGAGTCCAGCCCTCGAGTCCGCCGATCCCGGCGCAAGAGCCGCGCCCGATCCGGAGGAACCGCGGAAGAAATCGTCCGACTCGCCGGGGTGAGGGTCGATTCGTCCGCGGTTTCCCCGTACCGGCGCCCACAACACAGGTGTCCGCCGATCAGAACGTGACAGAACAATTCGCGTCTCGTTGTTAGCCTGAACACGCTTGGGCCAACGCCGTCCCCGGCACGCCTCGCCCGATCGCCCCAACGTCGCCTGACGCACGGGGCGCCAGCGACGGGAGCACCGGATGCACGCACTGCAGCCTGGCCCAGCCGCCCAGGGTCTCTACGACCCGCGCTTCGAGCACGACGCGTGCGGCGTCGCTTTCGTGGCGACGCTGACCGGTGAGGCGTCCCACGACATCGTGGTCCGGGCGCTGACGGCGCTGCGTAACCTCGACCACCGCGGCGCGGCCGGCGCAGAGGTGAACTCCGGTGACGGCGCGGGCATCCTGCTCCAGATCCCCGACGCGTTCCTCCGCGAGGTGGTCGACTTCGAGCTCCCGCCCCGCGGCGCGTACGCCGTCGGCACGGCGTTCCTCGTGGGTGACGACGACCACGTCGGCAAGACCCGGAGGCGGGTCGAGGAGCTCGCCGACGAGGAGGGGCTCGCCGTGCTCGGCTGGCGTGACGTTCCGGTCGACCCCGCCGGCCTGGGCGCCACGGCTCGTGGCGTCATGCCCCGGTTCAGCCAGCTCGTCGTCCAGGCCAAGGGGGTGCGGATCACCGGCCTGGCGCTCGAGCGGATGGTCTTCTGCCTGCGCAAGCGCGCCGAGCACGAGACCGATGCCTACTTCGCCTCGCTCAGTGGTCGCACGTTGCTCTACAAGGGCATGCTGACCACCGCTCAGCTCGACACGTTCTACCCCGACCTCACCGACGAGCGCGTCGCCACCGCGCTCGCCGTCGTGCACTCGCGCTTCTCCACCAAC
>DATBDF010000142.1:0-8306 GCA_036270075.1 Nocardioides sp. | reverse complement strand
CGGCGCGGTGCACGGCGAGGTGTTCGGTGACGTCCGTCCGGCCAGCACGATGGTGGTCGTCGCGGGCCTGCTCGACCCGCGATGGCTGGTCGAGGTCGAGGCCGACGCGGCCGTGCGCCTCTAGACGGTCTGGGCCTCCTTCTCGGGCTCCCGCTTCTCGTCGCCGTGCCCGGGCCACCACGCCGCGTGCCCGATCAGGGCCGTCAGCGCGGGCGTGAAGAACATCGCCATCACGAACGCCGCCACGAAGATCCCGAACGAGATCGAGAAGCCCAGGGCCACCAGCAGCGAGTTGCCGCCGAGCATCAGGGAGGCGAACGTGCCGGAGAGGATCAGGCCGGCGGCAGCCACTGTCGGGCCCGCATGCGTGACCGCCTCGGCGGCGGCGTCGTGGGCGTCCTTGCCCTCGCGCGCCTCCTCCCGGAGGCGGGCGATCATCAAGATGTTGTAGTCCGTGCCGAGGGCCACGACGAACAGGTAGATGTAGATGGGGAGCAGGAAGATGAGGCCCTCGTCGCCCTTGACGTGCTGGAAGAGGATCACGGCGGCCCCGAGCGTGGCCCCGAAGCCGAGACCCACCGAGGCCATCAGGTACCAGGGAGCGACCAGGCTCCGGAGCAGCAGCGCGAGGATGATCGCGATCACGATGGCTGCGACCGGGAAGACGACGGCGTAGTCGCGGTCCATCGCCTTCTGGAAGTCGGCGAACACCGAGGTCGTACCTCCGACCAGGGCCTCCGTGCCGGGTGGCGCGTTCGCATGGGCGGCGTCACGGACCGGGCCCTTGATCGCGGCGAGCGCCGCGTCGGAGGTCGGATCACTGTCGAGCACGACCTGGTAGGACGCCGTGAGGCTGTCCGAGCTCAGCGCGGCGGGACCCACCTGCCCGACGCCCTCGGCCTGGGCCAGGGCCCTGCCGTACGCCGTGGTCGTGGCCTGGTCGAGCGGCTGGCCGTCCGTGGAGTGCAGCAGCACGACCGTCGGGTCGGTGGCCCCCGGCGGGAATCCCTTCTCCAGGGTCTTGAGGGCGACCGCGGACTCCACCGTGTCGGGCGCGCCCGAGTCGCCGAGGTCGAAGTTCGGGTTGAACCCGAAGGCGAAGACCGCCAGCAGGGCGAGTACCCCGCCGGACGCCGCAGCGAACACGGCCGGGCGGCGTCCGAGCGCACGACCGATCGCGCCGAACCGCGCGTACTTCGGCTCCTTCTGCCACGACTTCGATGGCCAGAAGACCTTGGTGCCCAAGAGAGACACGACCGCCGGCACCAGGGTCAGCGCGGCGACGACCGTCACGGCGACCGCGATGGCGAGGGCCGGCCCGATCGACTTGAAGATGCCGAGCGAGCTGAGGACCAGCGCCATGAACGAGACGATGACGGCGCCGCCTGCCGACAGGATCGCCTCGCCGGCGCGGGCGATCGCCTGTGTCACGGCGGTCTTGTGGTCCTCGCCGAGGCGCAGGCGCTCGCGATATCGGAAGAGGAAGAACAGGATGTAGTCGGTACCGATGCCGAACAGCACCACGATCAGGATGACCTGGATCGAGCTGTCCGTCTTCAGGTCGAAGATCTTGTTGGCCGCGCCGATCAGCCCGACCGCCACCTGGGAGACCAGCCCGATCACGATCAGCGGGAACACCGCCAGGATCACGCTGCGGAAGATCAGCACCATCAGCAGCAGGATCAGGCCGAACGTCGTGAGCCCGACGATCGCCTCGGCCTTGGCGGAGGCGTCCTGGGAGTCGAGCGCCTGGGCGGCGGCGCCGGTGACTCCCACGGTCAGGTCCGTGCCGTCGACCGCGGCATGGGCGTCCTCGCGCAGCTTCTTGGCGGCGTCGATGGCGTCCGGGTCGTAGGGGTTCTTGTCCTTGGCGATCCCCACGACCGCGAGCTGGACCAGCTTGTTCTGCGACGGGGGCTGCGCGGTGACTCCGGAGAAGACCGGGTCGACCTTGCCGTCGAGGTCGGCCACGACCTGCTGGATCTTGGCGGTGTCGGACGCCGTGAGCGGCCGGCCGTCGGTGCGGTCGAACACCACGAGCGCCCCGACGCTGGTCTGCTGAGGGAAAGCGGACGTCTGGAGCTCCGCCGCACGGATCGACTCGTACGTCGACGGGAGGAACTCCGACTGGTCCGCCGTCGAGCTCAGCTTCGGCGCCGTCGCGATGATCACCACCGACGCGACGACCCAGCCGATGAGGACGTACCAAGGATGCCGTGTGGCCAGCCGGCCCAGTGCCCCGAACACGCGCCCGAGCCTAGCGACCCACCCGTCACACCCGTCCCACCGGGTCACCCGTTCGGGTGGGCCCCACGAGGCGATCCTGACTCACCGCTTGCGGGGGATGGGCCGGGGCGGTGAGCCAGGCACGGTCTCGGTCGGGTCACCGTCCTAGGAGTAGAGGTTCACCCAGACGTCGTGCGCGGCGATAGGCGCGCAGCCGTCGCCAGTGCTGGTGATGCGGATGGCGTCGTAGGGCACGACGTATCCCTCAACGCCCCGGATCCGCGCGGTCTCGAGGTTGCCGGAGAAGTGGCCCCCAGCACACGAACCGGTGACCGTCCCCGTGGCGGGCTCGAGCTTCCCGCGGTCCGCGGTGACCGGCAGCGCACCGGCCCGCGTGTCGTAGTAGCGGTACCTCCCGGCCTTGTCGACCTCGAGGAAGTGGCCCGTCTTGGGCGACACGTAGAAACCCTTCAACCCGACGTCTTCGGGAGCGGCCTGCCACTCGGCTTGCTTCGCAGTCGCGAGCAGGTAGTCCGCGATGGGTGATCCCGGATCGACCCGGTCCCACACCTCGCGGTTCTCGGCCGGGGTGCAAGGCGGCATGGTGCCCGCCAGCTGGGCGCGCAGCGAGCCGTCGCGTGCCAGGGCCACGTTCCTCGACTGGGAGATCCCGGTCGTGCCGGTGGCGTGGGCATCCGCGATGCAGCGGGCCCACCCGCTGCGGGCGTTCATCCGGAGCTTCCACCTGCCGTCGGCCAGGGTGGAGGTGCCGTACCCGTCCGGCCGGCTGGGAGAGCCTGCCATCCAGCGGCCGTCACCATCCACGAAGATGGAGAAGCCGTAGGGGGCACGCAGCAGCCAGAAGCCGGCGACGTCCCGCGAAGTGGGAGGCTCTCCCGCCTCGAACTGTGCGGCGGGGAGCGTGTAGGCGTCGGCCTGGAGAGCCGTCCTGAGAACGTCGGCCGGCGAGTGCGGCTGGTTCACGGGAGGCGCGGCGTTCCCGTCGCGGCCGATCACGTGGAAGGCGACGTAGCCGACGAGAAGGACCAGGGCGGCGGCCGCCGCCACCAGGAAGGGCAGCCGGCGACGCGGAGAAGGCGGTTCGAGCCGGTCCCGGAACCGGCCGTCAGCGTCGATGATGTCTTGTTCGGTCACGGTGAGACCTCCGGTCAGTGCCTGGAGCGCCTCGATGACGCGTCGCTCGTCGAGCTCGTTCACCGGGTCACCTCCAGAGCGGTGTGCAGGGCTCGGAGGCCTCGATGGGCGTGCTGCTTCACAGCTCCGCCGCTGATGCCGAGGGTCTCCGCGGTCTCCGCCACCGTGAGCTCCAGCAGGAAGCGGCACACGATGACCTCGCGTTGCCGCCGCGGCAGCCGCCGCAACGCGCGCCCGACGAGCTCCGCGTCCTCACGGCTGCCCACGACCTCGTCGCTGCCCACGACAAAGAGCGGGACGGCGGGGTCGTTGCTGGCGCGCAGGCTGTCCCGAACCCGCGTCCGGATACGCGAGCGACAGCGGTTGAGAACGGCTGAGCGCACGTAGGCCTCCGCGGCGCCGGGGTCACGCAACCCGCGCCAGTGGCGGTACAGCGACACGAACGCGTCCTGCACCGCGTCCTCGGCACCCTCACGGGTGCCGAGAAGGGCGTAGGCGATCCGCAGGAGGCTGGGATAGTGCCGCCTGAAGAGGACATCCACGGCCACGTCGGGCGAGTCGGCCGACCCGCCCGCTCTCACCGTCCGTGGTTCGGGTCCACTCAAGCGGTCCATGGCCGCCTCCGGCACTTCTCGTGTCACATGAGGGAGTCGCCGAGACTCCTGAAAGGTTGACACGTCCTGCGAATAGGCGCGAGCGTCCGGGACGCAGTCCTGATCGGGCACGCCGCATGGTGGACCGGGCACGGCGACGAGACCGCGCCGCCCTGGAGGACCATCGAGCCGCACTGAAGGAGCTGCTCGGCGGGGTCTGAGTGTGGGTTCGGGCGAACTCAAGCCGCCAGAGTGAACGGATATCGGAGGTCGACGCGATGGCGTGGTGCGGGCGGCGCGGTCGATCGATACTTGCGTCCACCCGGCGAGGTGATCTCGACCGTGTGGCGGTCGCCGGGTGACGGTCTCGCCCTCCAGCCGAAGGCCTCCTTGGCGTGGTTGCAGGCCTCGCAGAGCCCTTGGCCGTTGCCCTGAGAGGTCGTGCCTCCGGCGGTGTATGCCTCCACGTGGTCGCGATGTCGGATGGGCGCGTCGCACCACGGCGTACGGCAGACTGGTCGCGGAGCTCGATGAGCGTGCCGAGAGCAGCCGGAAAGCACCGCGATCGCGAGTCGGACGCGACCAGCTCCCCGGTCCGCGGCACGACGTAGAGCCGGCGGAGCTGCGCGAGCGAGGCAGCGGCTGCCGTCTTGACCAGCTCTCGCGCCAGCTCAGCCGGAATGGAGTCGTATCCGACGAGATGGCCCGACTCCTCGCGTGTGCCGAAGCGGACGTCGTCGGCCACGACGACGTGCGTCGTCACGGGCAGGCCTGTCGGCTGCTCGGTGCCGAGGAGGCGGGCGACCAGCGTGTCGGCCATCAGCTGACCGCGACTGCGTGGATCTCCGGTGGCGCGGAGGGGCGTCGGCGTGCTCGCCCAGCGTCCTCAGCACCGCGACGCCCTGAGCCACCGGCAGCTCGGCCGACAGCCGGGACATCACGTCCGGCGCCGGGCGGAGCGTGACCCGGCGTTCGGACTCCGCGGTCCGCCGTCTGGTCACCCATGACTCGGCGTCGGCCTCGTAGGTGAGCCGGCGTACGGCGTTGCCCAGCTCGCGATCGCCCATCCGCTCCAGGCGTTCCGGGTCTCCGGCGATGCACCGATCGATCTCGCCGCGGTCCTTCCTCGAGACGCACGCGGTCTCGCGGGCGATGATCGTGGCCCGCCACCCCGTGATCCGACCTGTCCGGAGTGCGTCTCGCGTGAAGGGCATCTCGGCACGCAGCACCGTGGCCAGCGCCAGGTGTTGCTGCCCCCGATGGAGGGAGACGCGACGAGCCAAGGCGATCTCGGCAGCGCACTTCAGCTCCTCGAGCGCCCTGATCAGCTCGAGCCGCGCGCCATCGTCGGCGAGATCCGGAGCGTGCGCGACCTCCTCCACACAGGCGCGCACGCGAACGGCGTCCAGCATCGCCGCGCGCCTGTCGAGGTGATCGAACATGTGTTCGACTCTTGCCGCTGGCCGTCTCTACGCCTACCGAGCCCGACCGATCTGTGGACGACGGCTGCGGCCGCCTGGTCGACCCCCGAGGCTGTGGGCCTGTGTCGGTGCGGTGAGCAAGGATGGCTGCATGACCGAGCCGTCGGGGCCGTCGGGGCCGTCCGGGCCGTCCGGGCCACTGGCTGCCTTGGAGCGCTTCAGCGCCCCGACGCGCGAGTGGTTCCGGGCGGCGTTCGCGGCGCCGACGCCCGCGCAAGCGGGGGCCTGGGAGGCCATCGCCGACGGCCGGCACGCTCTCGTCGTCGCACCGACCGGATCCGGCAAGACGCTCTCGGCGTTCCTCTGGGCGATCGACGGACTGCTGACCCGGCCACCTCCCTCGCAGAAGGGGACGCGGGTCCTCTACGTGTCCCCGCTCAAGGCGCTCGCCGTGGACGTCGAGCGGAACCTCCGCGCCCCCCTGACCGGCATCCGGCAGACCGCCGAACGACTCGAGGGCCGACTGCCCGACGTGAGCGTCGGCATCCGCTCGGGCGACACCCCGGCCGCGGAGCGTCGCACCTTGGCCCGGACCCCTCCGGACATCCTGATCACCACGCCGGAGTCGTTGTTCCTGATGCTCACCAGCCAGGCTCGGGAGAGCCTTCGGCAGGTCGAGACGGTGATCGTCGACGAGGTGCACGCGGTCGCCGGGACCAAGCGCGGCACCCACCTGGGCCTCACCCTCGAGCGTCTCGACGCCCTGCTCCCGAAGCCTGCCCAGCGCATCGGCCTGTCGGCCACGGTGCGCCCTCTCGACGAGGTCGCGCGGTTCCTCGGCGGCACCACGCCGGTCGAGATCGTGGCACCCCCGTCGGCAAAGGAATGGGACCTCAAGGTCGTGGTGCCGGTCGAGGACATGACGCAGCCGGGCGACTACGACGAGGACTCCGACGACGACGGGCGCCAGGCGACGTCCATCTGGCCCCACGTCGAGCAGCACGTCGCCGACCTGATCGGCGAGCACCGGTCGACCATCGTCTTCGCCAACTCCCGTCGCCTGGCCGAGCGGCTGACCGCACGGCTCAACGAGATCGCGGCCGAGCGGGCGGGCTTCGAGATCGACGACGAGGGACCACCCCCTGCGCAGGTAATGGCCCAGTCCGGAGCGTCGTACGGCGCCGCACCGGTCATCGCCAAGGCCCACCACGGCTCGGTCTCCAAGGAGCAGCGGGCGCTCATCGAGGACGACCTCAAGCGCGGCCGGCTCCCCTGCGTGGTCGCGACCAGCAGTCTCGAGCTCGGCATCGACATGGGGGCCGTCGACCTCGTCATCCAGATCGAGTCGCCGCCCAGCGTCGCCAGCGCCCTGCAGCGCGTGGGCCGTGCCGGACACCAGGTGGGCGAGGTCAGCCGTGGGGTGCTGTTCCCCAAGCACCGGGGCGACCTCGCCCAGACCGCCGTCGCGGTCCAGCGCATGCGTGACGGGCTCATCGAGTCGCTGCACGTCCCCGCCAACCCCCTCGACGTGCTCGCCCAGCAGGTCGTCGCGGCGCTGGCCATGGACGCGTGGTCCGCCGACGACCTGTTCGACCTGGTGCGCCGCTCCGCGTCGTACACCGGGTTGCCGCGACCGGCGTTCGACGCCACGCTCGACCTGCTGAGCGGCCGTTACCCCAGTGACGAGTTCGCCGAGCTCCGCCCACGCATCGTCTGGGACAGGGTGACCGGCGGGCTCACCGGCCGTCCTGGCGCGCAGCGGCTCGCGGTCACCAGTGGTGGCACGATCCCCGACCGTGGGCTGTTCGGTGTCTTCCTCGTGGGTGGCGACGGCCCCGGCCGTCGGGTCGGCGAGCTGGACGAGGAGATGGTCTACGAGTCCCGAGTCGGCGACGTCTTCGCTCTCGGGGCGACCAGCTGGCGGATCGAGGACATCACCCACGACCGCGTGCTGGTCACGCCCGCGCCGGGCGTCCCCGGCCGGCTGCCGTTCTGGAAGGGCGACGCGCTGGGTCGGCCGGCCGAGCTCGGCGAGGCGATCGGTGCGTTCACCCGCGACCTCGCCGCGTCGCAGCGCGAGACGGCCGTCGCCGACGCCGAGCAGCGCGGGCTGGACCCCTGGGCCGCCGGCAACCTGGTCGGCTACGTGCACGAGCAGGTCGAGGCGACCGGGGTGCTGCCGAGCGACCGCACGCTGGTCGTCGAGCGATTCCGCGACGAGCTGGGCGACTGGCGGCTGGTGGTGCACTCGCCGTACGGAACGCCCGTGCACGCCCCGTGGGCGCTGGCGATCAACGCCCGGCTGCGCGAGCGGTACGGCGTCGACGGCCAGGCGATCGCCTCCGACGACGGCATCGTGATCCGCATCCCCGACACCGACGCCGACCCGCCCACCGGCGAGGTGATCGCCTTCGAGCCGGACGAGGTCGACGACCTGGTCACCCAGGAGGTCGGCGGTTCCTCGCTGTTCGCCTCGCGGTTCCGCGAGTGCGCCGCCCGCGCGCTGCTGCTCCCCCGCCGCGACCCCGGCCGCCGCTCACCGCTGTGGCAGCAGCGCCAGCGCAGCGCCGCCCTGCTCGAGGTCGCGGTCAAGTACCCGTCGTTCCCGATCGTGCTCGAGGCCGTGCGCGAGTGTCTCCAGGACGTCTACGACCTGCCCGCACTCGTCGGACTGATGCGCCGCGTCCAGAGCCGCGAGGTCGGCATCCACGACGTCGACACCCACCAGCCGTCGCCGTACGCGCGCAGCCTGCTGTTCGGGTACGTCGCGCAGTTCGTCTACGAGGGTGACTCCCCCATCGCCGAGCGTCGGGCCGCTGCGCTCTCGCTCGACCAGGGGCTCCTGGCCGAGCTGCTCGGGCGCGCCGAGCTCCGTGAGTTGCTCGACCCCGAGGTCCTCGCCGAGGTCGAG
>DATBDF010000141.1:0-14701 GCA_036270075.1 Nocardioides sp. | reverse complement strand
ACCCCGGAGGAGCGGGTGACGCTGCGGATCCCGGCGTACGCCCGCCCCAGCGAGGTCACCTGGCAGGAGGGCGACGTCGTCGTGCTCGCGGCGATGAGCCAGGACACCGAGGCGGCAGCCCGCGACCTGTACGCCGCAGCGGGCGACATCCCGGTCGTCTCCGCGCAGAACGGCGTGGCTAACGAGCGCACGCTCGCGCGTTGGTTCGGCCAGGTGCACGGGATGTGCGTGATGATGCCGACCGCTCACCTCGAGCCGGGCGTCGTGCAGGCCCACTCCGTGGCCGCGACCGGGATCCTCGACATCGGGCGGTTCCCGGACGGCACGGACGAGGTCGACGACGCACTGGCGACGGCCCTGCGAGCATCACGCATCGAGTGCGTCGCGCGGCCGGACATCATGCGGTGGAAGTACCGCAAGCTCGTCAACAACCTCGGCAACGCCGTCCAGGCACTCTGCGGCCGCGTCCTCGACACGGCGGAGGTCCGTCAGGCGCTCGACGTGCTCACGGCCGAGGCCGAGGCGGTGTTCGTGGCGGCCGAGATCGATCCCGTCACCGACGAGGAGGACGACGTACGCCGTGCCGACCACCTGCAGCTGCGGCCGATCGGGGACGAGCCGCGAGCCGGCGGCTCGACCTGGCAGAGCCTGACCCGCGGCTCGGGCGTCGAGACCGACTTCCTCAACGGCGAGATCGCGCTCCTGGGCCGGCTGTACGGCGTCCCCACGCCCGCGAACGCGCGCATCCAGGCCCTGGTGGCCGGCGCTGCTGCACGGCGCCAAGCACCCGGGTCGATGTCGACCGCGGAGCTGCTCGAGCAGCTGACCCGCTAGGACGTCCCGCGCGGCACCGAGAGCCAGGCCTCGGTGATCCCGTCGACGCGGCGCACGCCCGACGCCCCTCCGTGGGCGTCGGCGATCGCGGTCACGATCGCCAGCCCGAGACCTGCCCCCCGCGACGCCGGGCTCCGCACGAACCGGTCCGCCTCACGACCTCGCAGGTCCGGATCGACGCCCGGACCGGTGTCGGTGACCACGAGCTCGACGTCGCGACCGGAGTCACGAGCGGCCAACCCCACCTCGCCGTCGCCGTGCTCCAGCGCGTTCGCGAGGAGGTTCGTCAGGGCCTGCTGCAGCAGGCGGCGGTCGGCGAGCACCACGTCGTCGCACGCGACGGCGTCGAGACGGCGTCCCCTCTCCTGGAACGCCGTCGTGAACCGTGCGGCGACGGAGTCGACGAGATCGGGCAGGGCGACCGCCTCGCGGTGCACCTGGAGCCCGCCTTCGCCGGACTGCGCGAGCAGGAGCAGGTCCTCCGCCAGGCGCTCGAGCCGGTCGACCTCGACGGCCGCCGACTCGATCGCTGCCCGGAGCTCCACCGAGTCTCGCGGCCGACGCAGTGCGAGCTCGAGCTCGGTGCGGAGCAGCGCCAACGGGGTTCGGAGCTCGTGACTCGCGTGGGCGACGAACGAGCGCTCCCGCTCACGCGTCTCCTCGACCCGGTCCAGGAACTCGTTCAGGGTCGCCCCCAGGCGCGAGATCTCGTCGGTGCCGTCCGGGATCGGCAGCCGCGACGAGGGGTCCTCGCCCGTCAGCTCGGAGGCTCGCTTCCGCATCAGCTCGACCGGTCGTAGCGCCGCCCCCGCGACGGCGTAGGCGCCGCCGAACGTGAGCAGCACCAGCAGCGGGATGGCGACGAGGAGCTCGTTGCGGACGCGGCGCAGTGACTCCGTCCCGTTCTCCCGGGTGTTCCCGACGACGAGCACCAGCGGCCGGCCGTCGCGGGAGAACGGCGTGGCGAGCAGCCTGGCCGGCTCGTCCAGTCCGGGAGCGTTCGGCCGGTCCACCGTGATCGTGCCTCGGGTGGCCAGGTCGACCTGCTCGGGAGTGAGGAGCGCCTGGCCGCCCAGGGTCGTTGTCGCGTCCACCACCCGACCGGACGGCGTGACGACCTCCGCAAAGCTCTCGCCACGCTCGATGAAGCCCGAGCTCGCGAGGTCGGGGAGCGCGGCGCGCCGACCGCTCTCCAGTCCGACCAGATCCTGAGCACGCTGACGGAGCTCGAGATCGAGGTCGTCGGAGAACCCCGCTGCGAGTCGGACGTACCCGAACACGCCAACAGCCGTCAGCAGGACCGCCGCGGCCCCGGCGAACGCCAGGGCCAGTCGGAGCCGGATGGGAAGGGCCCTCACGCCAGACCCTCGGTGAGCCGGTACCCGACACCCCTCACTGTTTGCAGCGACGTGCGGCCGAAGGGTCGGTCGATCCGGTCCCGCAGCCCTTTCACGCACACGTCGACCACGTTGGAGCGCGCCTCGTAGGCGATGTCCCACGCGAGATGGACCAGCTGCTCGCGGGTCAGCACCTCGCCCGGGCGGCGCGCGAGCGCCTCGAGCAGGGCGAACTCCTGGGTGGAGAGCTCGATGGGGACGCCGGAGCGCGAAACCGCCCGCGACCGGGGGTCCAGCAGCAGGTCTCCGACACGCAGCTGGTCCCCGGGTACGACGTTCCCGCGGCGCGCGAGGGCGCGAAGCCGGGCCAACAGCTCGTCGAACGCGAACGGCTTGACCAGGTAGTCGTCGGCGCCGGCCTCGAGCCCCGCCACACGGTCGGGCACCGAGCCGACCGCGGTCAGCATGAGCACCGGTGTGCGCGTGTCGCCTGCCCGGATCCGGCGGCACACCTCCAGCCCGTCCGTGTCGGGCAGCATCAGGTCGAGCACCACCACGTCGTACGGGTTCTCGGTCGCCCGCCACAGGGCGTCGGCACCGGTGCCGGCGATCTCGGCAGTGATCCCCTCCTCGCGGAGACCGCGTTGCAGCAGGGCTGCCAGCTTGGCCTCGTCCTCGACGAGCAGGATGCGCACGTCACCAGTGTCCTCGCCCGGATGAGGCGCCGATGAGCGCTCACGCGGTGCTCATCTGGAACGCCTAGCCTGCACGAGCACAGGGACCAGGAGGGGACATGACACGACCGATGACTTCCACCGCGACGATGACCGGAGTGGCCGGAACGGTCGCGGCGCTGGCGCTCGCGGGAGCGCTCACCACCACCGCCCACGCCGCCGCCTCCACACACGCCGCCACACACGCCGCTGCGGGCGCCCCGCACCGCGTCCACCCGTCGCCTTCGCACTTCACGCACGGGCGGGTCGACAACCGGTGGTTCCCGCTCAAGCCCGGTACGCGTTGGGTCTATCGCGGCTCCGAGGACGGTGACCGCACCCGCGACGTCATGATCGCGACCTACCGCACCAAGGTCATCGACGGCGTGACCTGCCGGGTCGTGTTCGACCGCGTCTGGACCAACGGGCGGCTGAGCGAACGCACGCACGACTTCTACGCACAGACCAAGCGGGGGACCGTCTGGTACTTCGGCGAGAACACCGCGACCCTCGATCGCCACGGCCACGTGCAGAGCCGAGAAGGCTCGTTCATGTCCGGCGTGGACGGCGCTCAGGCCGGCATCTTCATGACCCCGCGTCCGCACCGTGGCCCGTCGTTCCGGCAGGAGGACTACCCCGGTCACGCCGAGGACGTCTTCACCGTCGTTCGCCGCGGCGCGCGCGTGACGGTGCCCCTGCTCGCGTCACACCAGGCGCTGCTCACCCAGGAGACGACCCCGCTCGAGCCGGGCGTGGTCGACCACAAGTACTACGTCCGCGACATCGGCGACGTGCGGGAGCTCACGGTGAAGGGCGGCAGCGAGAGCCTTCGCCTGATCGCACTGACCCACCAGCCGGGCCCCTGACCCTCTGGTCAGCCCCCGGCGAACGGCGGCAGGAACTCCACGGTCTGCCCGGGCCGGACCAGGACGTCGTCCGGCTCGCGCGACTTCACCGGCTGGTCTCCGACCAGGACCGAGCACGCCTCGAGGACCCCCGGCAACCGGGTGCCGGGGTGCAACGCCGCGGCACGGCGTACGACGTCGGTGAGGGTGAGCGCCTCCGAGACGGCCAGGTCGTCGGTCTCCACACCGGCGGCCGCACGGGCGGACGCCCAGTAGCGCACGGTGATCGGCGCGGTCTCATCTCCCGCGTCGTGGCCGGAACCGGTCGACATGCTCGTTATCCTTGCGCATCGGTCCGAGTCGGAGGTCAGCGCATGAGCACCCTGCTGCTGCTCACCAGCGCCCTCCAGCCGAGCGCGGAGGTGCTCCCCGGTCTCGCCCTGCTCGGTCACCAGGTGCGGATCCTGCCGGCGGAGGCCACCGCCCTGATCGACGCACCGGAGGCGGACCTGATCCTGGTCGACGGCAGACAGGAGCTGGCCCACGCTCGTGACCTGTGCCGGCTGCTGCGCACGACCGGTACCGACTGCCCGGTCGTCCTCGTGGTGACCGAGGGTGGGCTTGCGGTGGTCGCACACGACTGGGGCATGGACGACGTCGTGCTCCACACCTGCGGGCCGGCCGAGCTCGAGGCCCGTATCCGACTGTCGATCGGCCGGCTCCACGCCGCGCGGGACGACGACCGGGCCGACGCACACGTGATCCGCACCGGTGAGGTCGTGGTCGACGACGCGACGTACACCGCCACGATCGGCTCGCGCACGCTCGACCTGACGTTCAAGGAGTTCGAGCTCCTCAAGTACCTCGCCCAGCACCCCGGCCGGGTCTTCACCCGTGACCAGCTCCTCCAGGAGGTGTGGGGCTACGACTACTTCGGCGGCACCCGGACCGTGGACGTGCACGTACGCCGGCTGCGCGCCAAGCTCGGCCCCGAGCACGAGACGCTGATCGGCACGGTCCGCAACGTCGGGTACCGCTTCGTGCTGCCCACCAAGCAAGGCACCGACGACGCCACCGGGCGGTCCTCCTCGGCCGAGCGCGCCGCGACCCCGGAGCGCCCCCGCTGAGCGTCGAACGCGTCGACGACTTCGCGCGAGCGCGACGTGCCATCGACTACGCCGTGGGAGACAGCGAGTCCGCCGACGGTGTCGCTCCCGTCGACGAGGCCACCCTGATGGCGCTGGCCCACCACGGGCTCACCGGAGCACGGCTGTGGCTGGCGCGAGACGACGAGGACGACGTGGAGCCCGGGCGCGACGTCGGCTTCGCGCTGCTGCGTGGGTCGTCCCTGGACCTGGTCGTGGCGCCGCGGTCACGCCACCTCGGGCTCGGCCGCGCGTTGGCGGAGGCGGCGCTGGCCGAGGCCCGGGTCGACGTGACCGCGTGGTCGCACGCCGACGACCCGAGGGCGGCGCGTCTCGCCGACCGGCTGGGGTTCGTGGCCGCTCGGCGGCTGTGGCTCATGGAGCGCCCGGGCGACCCGGTCGAGGTCCCGCAGGTCGACGGCGTCACGATCCGGGGCTATCGCGACTCCGACGCCGCCGAAGTGCTCCGCGTGAACGCCGCGGCCTTCGCGCACCACCCCGAGCAGGGCTCCATGGACGCCGCGAACCTGGCGGAGCGGATGGCCGAGTCGTGGTTCGACCCTGCTGGGCTCCTGGTCGCCTCCACCGGGGACGGCCTCCTGGCGTTCCACTGGACCAAGCAGCACTCGCCCGAGCTCGGCGAGGTGTACGTCGTCGCCGTCGACCCTGCCGCCCAGGGACGCGGGCTCGGCAAGGCGGTCACCGCCGCGGGGCTGGCCCACCTCGCCGGTCTCGGCGTACGCCGGGTCATCCTGTACGTCGAGTCGGACAACGCGCCCGCCATCGCGACGTACACCCATCTCGGCTTCCGTCACACCTCCACCCACGTGCAGTACGCCAGGCCCTGAAAACCTCACGCGTGAGCGGGTAACGGAACCGGAACACTCCTCGTGAATCCGTGAACACGCGCCTGAAGCGTTCGCTACGGTTGGTCGGCTGCTCGGGCGGCGTCCCCCCGGACACGCACTTGCAGGAGTGTCGATGCCCCGACACGTGCCCCCACCGACGCGCGCGCCCACGTCGGCCGCCGCTCGGTCGTCCGCACCGGCGTGACCGCCGCGTGGGCGGTCCCGGCCGTCACGGTCGCTGCCGCCGCGCCGGCGTTCGCCGCCTGCTCCGGCAACGGCAACCTCAGCGGGTCGTCCCACGGCGTGCCGAGCCGCTCCTCCAAGACCGTGACGTTCACGATCACCTTGGCCAACAGCGGCGGCACGACCAGTGGCCTCGCCCTCTCGGTGTCGGGCCCGGACTCGACGCACACCCTCGACTCGCTCTCGGCCACCGGCTGGACGACGGCGACCGGTGGCAGCGGTGGTTCGGCGACGCTCACCAGCGTGGCCGCCAGCCAGCTCGCCTGCGGGGCCCCGACCCAGACCTCCACGTTCACGATCAAGCTGCACAGCAACGCCTCGGGGCAGACGCTCGGCTTCGTGGCCACCACCACCAGCGGTGTGGGCTACACCTTCAGCGTCACCGTCTGACCGCGACCGGCCGACCGCCGGCCCGCCGGCGCGTCAGCGACGCTCCTGCCTGACGTGGAGCCCGACGTCGGGATCCACGATGACCTCCTGGGCCGCGGGGAGGCCGCCGGCGTCGAGCTGGGCGTCGACGGGCACGTTCCGCTTGACGATGGCGAGCGCGATCGGACCGAGCTCGTGGTGGCGGGCCGACGTGCCGACGACCCCGACCACCTTCTCCCCGTGCGTCAGGTCGGTGCCGACCTCCGGCAGGCGGTTCTCGGAGCCGTCCAGGTGCAGGAGCGTCAGCCTGCGCGGTGGGCGCCCGAGGTTGTGGACCCGCGCGACCGTCTCCTGACCCCGGTAGCAGCCCTTGTCCATGTGCACCGCTGAGTCGATCCAGCCCAGCTCGTTCGGGATGCTCCGATGGTCGGTGTCGAGGCCCAGGCGCGGCTCGCCACGGGCGATCCGGAGCGCCTCGTACGCCCAGAGCCCGCATGCGGGGCCGGCCGCCTCGGCGTACCTCGTGAGCTTCTCCCGCGGGATGAGCTCGTGTCCTGCCGACGGCCGGTAGGTCAGGGCGACCTCGGCCGTCACGTCGGCCACCTCCACCCGGCTCATGAAGCGCATGCGGTCGAGGAACTCCACCAGCGCTGCGGCCGCTCCCGGCTCGGTGGCGGCGGTGAACGACTCCCCGTCGTCCACGCCGGCGAACGCGTGCTCCACATGGCCCTGCGGGCTGAGGATCAGCGCCTGGGTCCAGGTCTTCTGCGGGAGGTCGAGGAAGTACTGCGTGGTGAGGTCGTGCAGCCACTGGAGTCGGTCGGACCCTGAGACCCGGACGACGTCGTGGTGCGAGAGGTCGACGAAGCCGTCACCCGCCACGAGCGCCGTCTGCTCGCCGTAGAGCGACCCGTAGTGGGCCGCCACCGGCGCGTCGATCCCGGCACCGGCGACGGCGCCGGGCAGGGAGAGCAGCGGGGAGGTCATCCGTGGTCACCACACGTTCCGAAGACGGTCAGGTGTCCGATGTCGACGGTGAAGCCGTGCTCGGCGACCAGGCGCTCGGACAGGGGACTCAGCACGTCAGGGTCAACCGAGATCACCTTGTGACAATTCCGGCACACCAGGTGGAAGTGCTCGTGCTCCCTGGTCGAGTGGTACGTCGGCGCGCGGTCGCTGAGGTGCGCGTGCCGGATCAGCCCCAGCTCCTCGAGCACCTCCAGCGTGCGGTACACCGTGGATGCGTTCACCGCCGTGGAGTGGGTCCGCACCTCCGCCATCACCTCGTCGGGGGTCGCATGACCCAGGCGTTCGACAGCCTCGAGGATCAGCTCCCGCTGAGGAGTGAGCCGGTAGCCCTTCTCCCGGAGCCGCTCGCGCCAGTCGTTGGTCATGTCCGGCTACTGCCTCACCAGCTGCGCGTGGGTGTGCGGCTGGAGCTCGTGCCCCATCGCGGCCATGTCGAAGGCGTAGAGCAGGTCGCCGTTCACGTATCCGTAGAGCCGCTTGCCTCCGACGTACTCCTTGGCGGTGGCCGTGCGCGCCACCGCGTCGGTGACGATCTCGAACCGCGGCTGCTCGGGGTGGATCTCCCCGGTCCAGATCTCGACGAACCCGGTGTTGTGGCTCAGGACGACCTCGAGCGTGCCGTCCTCCTGCGGCCGCAGGAACCCCGTCTCCTGCGCCGCCTCGCGGACGTGGTCGCCCTCGGCGTCCACGATCCAGGCGCGGCTGAAGTAGTGGATGAACGGCCGGCCGTCCTGCTGGAACACGACCTCCTGCCCGAACTGGAACTTCTCGATCCCCGGGTACTCGCCGTGGCCGTTGCCGGCCCAGCGCCCGATCAGCCACGCCAGCCGCGCCGTCAGCGGGTGGATGTTCTCCGGGATCTCGAAGGGCATGGCCTCGAGTCTAGGGAGATGTCTCCCCTACGGTGGAGGGCATGCCTCGCCCGTTGGTCGTCAAGGTCACCGCCGGTGCGAACGACCCCGAGCGGTGCAACCAGGGCTTCACGGTGGCCGCGACAGCGGTGGCCGCCGGCGCCGATGTCTCGCTCTGGCTGACCGGGGAGGCGGCCTGGTTCGGCGTCCCGGGCCGGGCGGAGGCGTTCGAGCTCCCGCACGCGAGGCCGCTCATAGAACTGCTGGCAGCAGTCGTGGACGCCGGTCGCGTCACCGTGTGCTCGCAGTGTGCGGCGCGTCGCGACATCATGGAGTCGAACCTGCGGGACGGCATCGGGCTCGCCGGCTCCTCGTCGTACGTCGAGGAGGTGCTGGCCGACGGTGTCCAGGCCCTCGTCTACTGACGGGTCGAGGGCCTGGACCCGAGCCCGGCCCCCAGCCGGTTCGCGACCTCGGACGAAGCTGCTCGCGCCGACCGGCCGACGCCCACGACGCTGAGGAACCCGTGGATCTGGTCGGGGAACCGCCGGAGCTCCACCTCGACACCGGCGTCGGCCAGCTTGCGGGCGTACGCCTCGCCCTCGTCGCGCAGCGGGTCGAACCCGGCCGTCGCGACGTACGCCGGTGCGAGTCCCGCGGGCACGTCACCGAGCAGGGGGCTCACGCGGGAGTCGGAACGCTGAGCCGGGTCCGACACGTACCGGTCGACCGCCTGGTCCATGAACTCCGTCGACAGGTAGAAGCCCGACGCGAAGAGCCGTCGGCTGGCCGTCGTCGTCGTCGCGTCCGTGCCGGGGTAGACGAGGAGCTGCAGGGCGAGGGGCAGGCCGGCGCGCGCGGCCTCCAGCGCCGTGCCCGCGGCCAGGTTGCCACCCGCCGAGTCGCCACCGACGGCGAGGCGCGTGACGTCGGCGCCGAGAGAGGCCGCGTTCTCGACCACCCACCGGTACGCCGCCACGGCGTCGTCGTAGGCCGCGGGGAACCGATGCTCCGGGGCGAGCCGGTAGGCGACCGACAGCACCCGGACACCGCTCCGCTCGGCCAGGAAGCGGCACAGCGGGTCGTGACTGTCGAGGTCGCCGTACACCCAGCCGCCGCCGTGGAAGAACACCAGCAGCGGAGACGGGGAGAACGCCCCGGTGGGCACGTACAGCCGCGCAGGGCGTCCCGCGACCGGGAGGTCGCGCGCCGCGCCGATCGGTTGCCGGCCGCCGGCGATCACCGCATGCTTCACCAGCAGGCGGCGACCCGGCTCGAGCGGCAGCCCCTCGGTCGACGGCTCCCGCACCACACGCTCGAGCCGCAGCATCAGCTGGGTGTCGACCGCGAGGGTCTGCCCGTCGACCACCACCCGTCGACCGGCCAGCGCCCGTTGCACGCGCTCGGGGAGGCCGAGCGCCGTCCGCAGGATGGTCGCCTTGACCCGCTGGTCGGCCGCGGCGAGGAACGACGACGACGTCAGCGGCACCGCCACAACCTAGCCCTCACCACCCGGGCGGATACCGCCATTCATCCGCCGGTGCCACACTGATGCGCATGGTTCAGCTCGCCTCCGTCGACCCGTCGCGCGATCCCGACATCCCGGCCGACGAGCCGTTCGACGTCGAGCCGCCCTACACACCGGACGAACGCGCACTCGCCGCGGTCGCGGCGTACGACGACCGGTTCCTCGACCGCGAGCTGTCCTGGCTCGCCTACAGCCGACGGGTGCTCGGGCAGGCGGAGGATCCGGGCCTGCCGCTGCTCGAGCGCGTCCGGTTCGCCGCGATCTTCTCCAGCAACCTCGACGAGTTCTTCATGGTCCGCGTGGCCGGCCTGAAGCGACGCATCGCCGCCGACGTCGCGGTGCGGGCCGCCTCCGGCCTGATGCCGCGCGACGTCCTCGAGAAGATCTGGGCCGAGACCCGCGACCAGATGGAGCGCCACGCGCGGCTGTTCCGCGAGGAGCTCGTCCCGCAGCTGGCCAAGGAAGGGATCGAGCTCGTCCGCTGGGCCGACCTCGACCGCGAGGAGCAGAAGCAGTGCAAGCGGCTGTTCCGCGACCGGGTCTTCCCGGTGCTCACGCCGCTGGCGGTCGACCCGGCTCACCCGTTCCCCTACATCTCCGGGCTCTCACTCAACCTCGCGGTCCTGGTGCGCAACCCGAAGACCGGCAAGGAGCACTTCGCGCGGGTGAAGGTGCCGCCGATCTTCAGCCGCTTCGTGCCGCTGGGCAACGAGCGCTTCGTGCCCCTCGAGGACGTCATCGGCGAGCACCTCAAGCGGCTCTTCCCGGGCATGGACGTGCTCGAGGTCCACACGTTCCGAGTCACCCGCAACGAGGACCTCGAGGTGGAGGAGGACGACGCCGAGAACCTGCTCAAGGCGCTTGAGAAGGAGCTGCTCCGGCGACGTTTCGGCCCGCCCGTGCGCCTCGAGGTCGAGGACTCGATCGCTCCCCAGGTGCTGGAGCTGCTCGTCGAGGAGCTCGGGATCACCCAGGAGGAGGTCTTCCGCGTCGACGGCCTCCTCGATCTGGTCGGACTACACTCGATCGCCGACCTGCCCCGCGAGGACCTCAAGTACCCCGCCTTCGTGCCGACCACGCACCGCCTGCTGGCCGAGGTCGAGTCGGCCAAGCCGGTCGACGTCTTCAAGGCGACGCGTCGCTACGACGTACTCCTGCACCATCCGTACGACTCGTTCGCCACGTCGGTGCAACGGTTCCTCGAGCAGGCAGCAGCCGACCCGCACGTGCTCGCGATCAAGCAGACGCTGTACCGGACCTCGGGCGACTCGCCGATCATCGACGCCCTCATCGACGCCGCCGAGGCGGGCAAGCAGGTGCTGGTGATCGTCGAGATCAAGGCTCGTTTCGACGAAGAGGCCAACATCCGGTGGGCCCGCAAGCTGGAGCAGGCCGGCTGCCACGTCGTCTACGGGCTCGTGGGCCTCAAGACGCATTGCAAGCTGGCGATGGTGGTGCGCGACGAACCCGAGGGCATCCGGCGGTACACCCACATCGGCACCGGCAACTACAACTCGAAGACGGCACGCCTCTACGAGGACCTCGGGCTGCTCACGACTGACCGGGTGATCGGCGAGGACGTCGCCCACCTCTTCAACAACCTCAGCGGCTACTCGCGGAACCCCACGTACGAGCGGCTCCTCGTCGCCCCCGACTCCGTGCGCACCGGACTGGTCGAGCGGATCCATCGCGAGATCGACCACCACCTCAACGGCCGTCCCGCCGGCATCCGGATCAAGGCCAACTCGATCGTGGACGAGGCCACCACCGACGCGCTCTACCTCGCCTCACAGGCCGGTGTCCGCGTCGAGATGCTGGTGCGCGGGATCTGCGCACTGCGTCCCGGCGTGCCGGGGCTCTCGGAGAACATCCGCGTCCGGTCGATCGTCGGTCGCTTCCTGGAGCACAGCCGCGTCTACTGGTTCGAGAACGGCGGTCAGCCGAGTGTGTGGATCGGCTCCGCCGATCTGATGCACCGCAACCTCGACCGCCGCGTCGAGGTGCTGGTCCAGCTCCCGAGCGAGGAGAACGTCGTCCAGGTGTCCGGACTGCTCGACCTCGCGTTCGCGGAGTCGACGTACGCCTGGGACCTCGGCCCGGACGGCGACTGGGCGCCCAACGGCGGCACCGACCACCTCCAGGAGGTGCTCATCGAGAGGCAGCGACGCCCGCGAATCGTCGAGTGACGACGGGGCAGGTCACGTCCCGGGGCCGCTCGCTCGTAGCATGTCGCCCGTTCGCTCGCCCCATCTCCCGAGGAGCACGTCCGTGGCCTTGCGCCTGCGCCCGACCGACACGTCGTTCTACGAGCTGTTCGCTGCCTCGGCGCAGCACATCGTGGCCGGCGCCGGTCTCCTCGCCGAGATGGTCACCGAGGAGGCCGACCGCGAGCAGATCGCCAAGCAGATGCGCGAGACGGAGCACCTCTGCGACGAGAACACCCACGAGATCGTGCGCCGCGCCAACAGCAGCTTCGTCACGCCGTTCGACCGCTCGGACCTCTACGCCCTGGCCAGCGGGCTCGACGACGTCATGGACGACATGGACGAGGTCGTCGACCTGATCCTGCTCTACGAGGTGGTGAACCTCCCCGCGGACGTCCTGGCCCAGGTCGAGATCATCCAGCGCTGCGCCGAGATCACCGCCGAGGCGATGCCGAGGCTCCGGGCGATGACCGACCTCGACGAGTACTGGATCGAGATCAACCGGCTCGAGAACAGCGGCGACAAGAGCTACCGGCGTACCCTCGCCAAGCTGTTCAGCGGTGACTACAAGGCGATCGAGATCCTCAAGCTGAAGGACATCGTGACCTCGCTCGAGGGAGCGATCGACGCCTTCGAGAGGGTCGCGAACATCGTCGAGCAGATCGCCGTCAAGGAATCCTGAGGCCCGTTCCATGGATCTCGCGATCGTCGTCACGGTCGTGGTCGTGGCACTGTTCTTCGACTACACCAACGGGTTCCACGACGCGGCCAACGCCATCGCCACCTCGGTGTCGACGCGAGCGCTCACCCCGCGGGTGGCGCTGACGCTCGCCGCGTTGATGAACTTCGTGGGCGCCTTCCTCGGGCAGAAGGTCGCCCAGACGGTCTCCGAGGTGATCGTCCCGCCGAGCGGCCGCGAGGGGCTGGTGGTCGTGCTCGCGGGCCTGCTGGGCGCGATCGCCTGGAACCTCATCACGTGGTACTTCGGGCTGCCGTCCTCGTCGACGCACTCGCTCATCGGCGGACTGGTGGGCTCCGCCCTCGCAGCCGGTACGACGGTGCACTGGAACACGATCGTGGACAAGGTCGTGATCCCGATGGTCGTCTCTCCGCTGGTCGGGTTCGGGCTCGCGTTCCTCGTGATGCTGGCCATCTTCTGGCTCTTCCGCCGTCGCAACGCCGGGCGCACCACTCGAGGCTTCCGGATGGCCCAGACCGTGTCCGCCTCGGCGATGGCCCTCGGTCACGGCCTGCAGGACGCGCAGAAGACGATGGGAGTCATCTTCCTGGTGCTGATCACCAGCGGACACCTGGCGCCCGACACCGAGAAGCTGCCGCTGTGGGTGATCGCCTCCTCGGCGGGCGCCATCTCGCTCGGCACGTACTCCGGGGGCTGGCGGATCATGCGGACCCTGGGGCGCCGGATCATGCACCTCGATCCGCCGCACGCCTTCGCCGCCGAGTCGGTGGGCGCCTCCGTGCTGTACGCCACGGCGTTCATCTGGCAGGCCCCGGTCTCGACCACGCACGTGATCACCTCGGCGATCATGGGCTCCGGCGCCACGCGGCGCCTCTCCGCCGTCCGCTGGGGCATGGCCCGCAGCATCGTCACGGCGTGGGTCCTCACCTTCCCGGCCGCCGGCCTCGCCGCCGCCCTCTGCTACGCCGTCCTCCACCCCTTCCTCGGTTGACGGGGCGCTGGGCGCCGTAGGCGCCGCCGCGCACCTCGTCCGAGGGTGACCGGCTGCTCGCTCTCAGCCGAAGCGTCCGGAGATGTAGGCCTCGGTGGAGGCCTGGTCCGGGGTGGAGAACATCTTCTTGGTCGGGTTGAACTCCACCAGGTGGCCCGGCTGCCCGGTGGCCTTGAGGTTGAAGAACCCGGTGTCGTCGGAGACGCGCGCGGCCTGCTGCATGTTGTGGGTGACGATCACGATCGTGTAGTCGGACTTCAGCTCGTGGATGAGGTCCTCGATCGCGGACGTCGAGATCGGGTCGAGCGCCGAGCACGGCTCGTCCATCAGAAGCACCTCCGGCTCGACGGCGATCGCACGCGCGATGCAGAGCCGCTGCTGCTGGCCACCGGAGAGCCCCATGCCGGGCTTGTTCAGCCGGTCCTTGACCTCGTCCCAGAGGTTGGCGCCCTTGAGCGACTTCTCCACGACGGCGTCGGACTCGGCCTTCTTCATGCGCTTGGAGTTGAGCCGGTTGCCGGCCAGGACGTTGTCGTAGATCGACATCGTCGGGAAGGGGTTGGGTCGCTGGAACACCATGCCGATCTGGCGGCGTACGGCGACCGGGTCGATGCTGGGGTCGTAGAGCGACTGGCCGTCCACGACGATCTTGCCCTCGACCCGTGCGCCCGGGATGACCTCGTGCATGCGGTTCAGCGAGCGGAGCATGGTCGACTTGCCGCAGCCCGACGGCCCGATGAACGCCGTGACGGACTTGGACTTGATTGTCATGTTGACCCCCTCCACCGCGAGGAAGTCCCCGTAGTAGACGTTCAACCCGGAGACGTCGATGCGCTTGGCCATGGTGATGAGTTCCCTTGTGGTCTAACGGACTCGGCTGAAGCGGGCGACGAGCCGCCCGACCAGGTTGAGGAGCATGACGATGACGATGAGTACGAGCGCGGTGCCCCAGGCCCGAGCGACCGCGACGTCGGACGGACGGCCGGCCTGGTCGAAGATGATCAACGGCAGCGCCGCCTGCGGGCCCTTGAACAGGTTGGTGTTGATGGACGTGGTGAAGCCGG
>DATBDF010000140.1:0-16085 GCA_036270075.1 Nocardioides sp. | reverse complement strand
CGCGACGTCATCCAGAACCACCTCCTCCAGCTGATGTCCCTGGTGGGCATGGAGGAGCCGCGGTCCTTCGAGGCCGATGCGCTCCGCGCCGAGAAGCAGAAGCTATTGGCCTCGGTCCAACTGCCACCGCGGCTCGACCTGGCGAACCGAGGGCTGCTGCCACCGGGGTTCAGCCTGGTGGGTTTCGCTCGCCGCGACTGGGGCAACGAGGACTTCGCCCAGGTCGTGCACGACGCGGTCAAGGAGCACGCCCGGACCGAGTTCCGCGAGGAGGTGTGGAACCAGCTCTCGGAGGGGTTCCGGTTCGTCCCCGGCAACTTCGACGACGACCAGGCCTTCAGCACCCTCCGGCGCACGATCGAGGAGCTCGACGAGGTGCGCGGGACCAGTGGCAACCACGCCTTCTACCTGGCGATCCCGCCGGGCTTCTTCGGAGAGGTCGTCGGTCAGCTCAAGGAGCACGGTCTGGCGGAGCCCGAGCCGGGTTCGTGGCGCCGAGTGGTGGTCGAGAAGCCGTTCGGCCACGACGAGGAGTCCGCGCGGGCCCTCAACCAGACGCTGGCCGACGTCTTCCCGAGCGGGTCGATCTTCCGGATCGACCACTACCTCGGCAAGGAGACGGTCCAGAACATCCTGGCGATGCGGTTCGCCAACGAGATGTTCGAGCCGATCTGGAACTCCAACTACGTCGACCACGTGCAGATCACGATGGCCGAGGACATCGGCATCGCCGGCCGCGCCGGCTACTACGACGGCATCGGGGCGGCGCGCGACGTCATCCAGAACCACCTCATGCAGCTGATGTCGCTGGTGGCGATGGAGGAGCCCACGTCGTTCGACGCCGAGAGCCTGCGGATCGAGAAGCTGAAGCTGCTCTCGGCCGTCAGCCTGCCGCGTCGTCTCGACCTCACCACCGCGCGCGGGCAGTACGCCGCGGGCTGGCAGGGCGGCGAGAAGGTGGTCGGGTTCCTCGAGGAGGACGGCGTCCGCAAGACCTCGGCCACCGAGACCTACGCCGCCATCACGTTGAACGTCGAGAACCGCCGTTGGGCCGGCGTGCCGTTCTACCTGCGGACCGGCAAGCGGCTCGGCCGCCGCGTGACCGAGGTGGCCGTCGTGTTCAAGCCGGCCCCCCACCAGCCGTTCACGCGGGCGGCGACCGAGGAGCTCACCCACAACGCGCTGGTGATCAGGATCCAACCCGACGAGGGGATGACGCTGCGGTTCGGCTCCAAGGTGCCCGGCACCCAGATGGAGATCCGCGACGTCAACATGGACTTCGCCTACGGCGGGTCCTTCACCGAGTCCAGCGCCGAGGCCTACGAGCGCCTGATCCTCGACGTGCTGCTCGGCGACCCGCCGCTCTTCCCCCGGCACGCCGAGGTCGAGCGCGCGTGGCAGATCCTGGACCCGGTGCTGGACCACTGGGCCCGCAAGGGGAAGCCGGAGCCCTACGACTCCGGCACCTGGGGGCCACCGTCGGCCGACGCCATGCTGGCCCGCGACGGACGTGTGTGGCGGCGGCCATGAGGGAGGCACGCGGATGATCGAGCTGATCGACACGAACGCAGCCGGCATCGCCGCCGAGTTCGTCGCGTCCCGGCTCCGCGCCGGGAGCCCGGCCATGAGCATGGTGATGACCCTGGTCATCGTCGTCGACGAGGACGGCGCGGAGGACGCGATGCGGGTCGCCCGGCAGGCGTCGCACGAGCACCCCGCCCGGGTCCTCGGCGTGATCCTGGGCGACGCACGGGGCAACCCGCAGGTCAACGCCCAGGTCGGCACCGGCGACGGCTGGACCGGCGAGACGGCGCTGATCCGGCTCCACGGCGAGGTCGTGAGGCACGCCGACTCGGTCGTGCTCCCCCTCCTGCTCCCGGACTCGCCGGTGGCGATCTGGTGGCCGTCCGACCCTCCGCAGGATCCCGCGTCGGACCCGCTGGGGAGGCTGGCGCAGCGCCGGATCACCGATGCCGCGGCAGCCACCCGGGGCAAGGGCAAGGCCATCCACATCCAGTGCTCGACGTACGCCTCCGGGAACTCCGACCTCGCCTGGACCCGCGTCACCCCGTGGCGGGCGCTGCTCGCCGCGGCGCTCGACCAGCAGCCCCTGAAAGTGAGCGGCGGCTCCGTCACCGCCGAGCGGATCAGCCCGAGCGCCGACCTGCTGGTGGCGTGGCTGTCCGACCGGCTCAAGGTCGGGGTCGACCGGTTGGGCTCCAACGGACCCGGCATCACCGAGGTCCGCCTCGACACCAAGGAGGGACCGATCGTGATCTCGCGGCGCGACGGCAGACTGGCGACGTTCTCCTCGCCGGACCGCCCCGACCGTCCCGTGGCGCTCAAGCGCCGGCAGCTCCCCGAGCTGCTCGCCGAGGAGCTGCGGCGGCTCGACGAGGACGACGTGTACGCGGCCACGGCCCGCAAGCTGACGAAGCTGCACCGGCCATGAGCGCTCTCCCCGCTTCCCGGGTCGAGGTCCACGAGTCGGCCGACGAGCTGGCCCGGACCGTCGCGGGTGCATTCCTCCGGTTCGTCACGGTTCACCAGGCGGCCGGCGAGGTGCCGCAGGTCGTGCTGACCGGTGGCACGATCGCGGACAAGATCCACGCCGAGATCGCCCGGCTCGGCGCCGACAGCGACGTCGACTGGAGCCGGATCGACTTCTTCTGGGGCGACGAGCGCTTCGTCGCGCCCGACTCCGACGAGCGGAACGCGACGCAGGCGCGCACCGCGCTGCTCGACCACCTCCCGGTCGACCCTGCGCGTGTCCACGAGTTCCCGTCCACGGCGGACGCCGGCTCCGTCGACGCTGCGGCCACGGCGTACGCCGACACGGTGCGGTCCGTGGGCGACGGTGCGTTCGACCTGCTGATGCTCGGCGTCGGCCCCGACGGGCACATCGCCTCGCTGTTCCCCGGCTTCCCCCAGCTCGACGTCCACGACGCGATCGCGGTGGGCGTCACCGGCTCGCCCAAGCCGCCCCCCGAGCGGGTCACGCTCACCTTCCCGGCTCTCGCCCGATCTGAGGAGGTGTGGTTCGTGGTCAGCGGCGACGACAAGGCCGAGGCCGTCGGCCGCGCCCTCGCCGCGCACCCTCCCAGCATCCACGAGATCCCCGCCGTCGGCGTCCGCGGTCAGGTGGAGACGATCTGGTTCCTCGACCGGGCCTCCGCGTCACAGGTGCCCTGACAGCCGGCGTCCGGACCTCCGCCGGAGCGGTGAGACAGCCACCGTTCGTCGCGTAGAAAGGGTGGCCCGCTCACCGCACGCTCCCGCCAGCTGGCCTCCAGACCATCAACCGGCCCGGGCCGGTGAGACAGCCACCGTTCGTTGCGCGCAATCGGTGGCCAGCTCACCGCGCGTTCCCGTCATCTGGCACCCCGGGCCATCCAGCGGCCGGACCGGTGAGAGAGCCACCGTTCGTCGCGCGCAAACGGTGGCCAGCTCACCGGGCTCCCGCCAGCTGGCAGCCGGGGGCATCAAGCGGTGAAAGAGCCACCGTTCGTCGCGCGCAAACGGTGGCCAGCTCACCGCCAGGGGTGCGCTCAGAAGATGATCTCGCCGGACTTCCGCCGGCTGCGGAGCAGCTGGATCGCCTCGTCGAGGATCGTCTCGGCCTCGGCGTCGGAGCGGCGCTCCTTCACGTAGGCCAGGTGGGTCTTGTAGGGCTCGATCTTCGGCGCCGGAGGCGGGTTCTCCGAGTCCAGGCTCGCAGGCAGACCGCACTTCGGGCAGTCCCACGAGTCCGGAACGACCGCGTCGACCGCGAAGGTCACGACGGAGCGGTGCTCGTGGGAGCAGAAGTAGGTGACCGCCTGTCGGGGCGCGGCCTCGCCACGCTCGGCCTCTCCCATGGGACCGGCGCCGACCCGGCTGCCTCGGATCGCGTTTCCTCCACCTGGCACGTGTGCGAGACCTTTCTCAGGAGTAGGCCTGCAACAGGCCCAAGGCGATGACGCAGGCGAACCAGATGGCACCGACACCGATGGTGAACCGGTCCAGGTTGCGCTCCGCGACCGATGATCCCCCGAGCGAACTGGACACACCGCCGCCGAACATGTCGGACAGCCCACCCCCGCGCCCCTTGTGGAGCAGCACGAGAGTCACCAGCAGACAGCTGGTGAGAACGAGCAGAACGGTGAAGGCGGTGATCACGACGACATAGCCTACGTCACCGTTCCGGGCTTCCCGAACCCGACCACACGCCGGTCTGGACCGGTGTCGGCGCGATCACAGCGCGGGCATGTCGTAGAAGCGGCAGATCCCGCCGAACTCGTCGGCCTGGAGGCTCGCGCCGCCGACGAGGGCACCGTCCACGTCCGGCTGTGCCATGATCCCCGCGATGTTCGCGGCCTTGACCGAGCCGCCGTACAGGATCCGGCAGCCGTCGGCCGCTGGGTCGCCGGCCGTCTCCCGCAGCCGGCCGCGGATCGCCTCGCACACCTCCTGGGCGTCGTCGGGGGTGGCGACCTCACCGGTGCCGATCGCCCAGACCGGCTCATAGGCGACGACGAGCGAGGCGATCTCCTCCGGCGTGAAGCCGGACAGGGACCCGTCGATCTGAGCCAGCGTGTACGGCACCTGCTCCCCCGCCTGGCGTACGTCGAGCCCCTCGCCCACGCAGGCGATCGGTGTCATCCCGGCCGCGACCGTCTGCCGCGCCTTGGCGTTGACCAGGTCGTCCGACTCCGCGTGGTACTGCCGCCGCTCGGAGTGGCCGACCACGACGTACGAGCAGCCCAGCTTCGCCAGCATGGCAGCGGAGATCTCGCCGGTGTACGCGCCGGAGTCGTGCGCCGACACGTCCTGCGCGCCGTACCGGAGCGAGAGCCGGTCGCCGTCGACGAGAGTCTGGACCGAGCGCAGGTCCGTGTACGGCGGGATCACCGCCACCTCGGTGCGGGCGTAGTCGTGCTTCTTGTCGGCCAGGATCCAGGCAAGCTTCTGGACCAGCGCCACCGCCTCGGGGTGGGTGAGGTTCATCTTCCAGTTGCCCGCCATCAGCGGGGTACGGGCGGCCACGGGCATGCGGTGTCCTTCTCGGGTCAGGCTGGTGGGTCGGGGTACGTCGGGGTATGTCGGGGTCGGGCGGGTGGTCAGCGCTCGAGGACGGCGATGCCGGGGAGCTCCTTGCCCTCGAGGAGCTCGAGGCTGGCCCCTCCACCGGTGGAGATGTGGCCGAACGCCGCCTCGTCGAAGCCCAGCTGCCGGACCGCGGCCGCGGAGTCGCCACCGCCGACCACGGACAGCCCGTCGACCTCGGTCAGGGCCTGGGCGACCGCCCGGGTGCCGTCGGCTAAGGCGGGTGTCTCGAAGACGCCCATCGGGCCGTTCCAGAACACCGTCCTGGCGTCGGCGATGGCGGCCGCGAAGGCACGTGACGACTCGGGGCCGATGTCGAGCCCGAGACTGTCGGCGGGGATCTCGTCGGCCGGGACGACGCGCGGCTGCGGCTCGCGGTCGCCGGAGGGGAACTCGGTGTCGACCACGATGTCGGTCGGCAGCACGATCTCGACCCCCGACCCCTCGGCGCGCGCGAGGTAGCCCCGGACGGTGTCGAGCTGGTCGCTCTCGAGCAGGCTCTTCCCGACCTCGTGCCCCTGGGCGGCCAGGAACGTGAACACCATCCCGCCGCCGATCAGCAGCCGGTCGGCCTTGCCGAGCAGGTGGTCGATCACGCCGAGCTTGTCGGAGACCTTGGAGCCGCCGAGCACGACGACGTACGGACGCTCCGGGTCCACGGTGAGCCGCCTCAGCACGTCGATCTCGGCCGCGACGAGCTGACCCATCGCGTGCGGAAGGCGCAGCGCCACGTCGTACACGCTGGCCTGCTTGCGGTGCACGACACCGAAGCCGTCGGAGACGAACGCCCCCGAGGGCCCGGCCAGCTGCGCGAGCTGGTCGGCGAACGCACCGCGCTCGTCGTCGTCCTTGCTCGTCTCGCCCGGGTTGAACCGCACGTTCTCCAGCAGCGCGACGTCGCCGTCCGAGAGCCCGTCCACCGTCTCCTGGGCGGACGGGCCGACGGTGTCCTCGGCGAAGGCGACCTCCTGCCCCAGGAGCTCACCGAGCCGTGCAGCCTCGGGGCGCAGGGAGTACCGCTCCTCGGGCTCGCCCTTCGGCCGTCCGAGGTGGGCGGCGACCAGCACCCGCGCTCCGGCGTCCGAGAGCTCCCGGATCGTCGGGACGCTGGCTCGCACGCGACCTTCGTCGGTGATCCTCGTCCCGTCGAGCGGCACGTTCAGGTCCGAGCGGACCAGGACCCGCTTGCCGCGGAGATCGCCGAGCTGTTCGACCAGGGAGGGGGCCCCCGCCACCTCAGAGCCCCGTCACAGACTCGCACCGACGAGGGCCGACAGGTCGATCAGGCGGTTGGAGTAGCCCCACTCGTTGTCGTACCAGCCCACCACCTTGACCTGGTTGCCGTTGGCGAGCGTGCACTTCGAGTCCAGGGTGCAGGAGGCGGGCCAGGTGACGATGTCGGCGCTGACGATCTCGTCGTCGGTGTACTCCAGGTACGGCGCCAGCGGGCCCGACTCAGCCGCGGCCTTGAAGGCGGCGTTCACCTCGTCCTTGGTGACCTCGGCGCCGAGCGTCACGGTCAGGTCGGTGACCGAGCCGGTCGGCACCGGGACCCGCAGGGCGTACCCGTCGAGCTTGCCCTTGAGCTCGGGCAGCACCAGCGAGATGGCCTTCGCCGCCCCGGTCGTCGTCGGGATGATGTTGCTGGCACCGGCGCGGGCGCGGCGCAGGTTGATCTCGCCCTTGCGGTTGAGCGAGATCTGGTCCAGCAGCTGCTGCTCGGTGGTGTAGGCGTGCACCGTGGTCATGAAGCCCTTCTCGATGCCCCAGTTGTCCAGGAGGACCTTGGCCATCGGCGCCAGGCAGTTCGTGGTGCAGCTGGCGTTGGAGATCACGTGGTGCTGCGACGCGTCGTAGGCACCGTCGTTGATGCCCATCACGATCGTGATGTCCTCGTCGGAGGCGGGCGCGGAGATGATGACCTTCTTGGCGCCGGCGTCGATGTGCTTCCGGGCGTCCGCGGCCTTGGTGAAGAACCCGGTCGACTCGATCACGACGTCGGCACCGATCTCGCCCCAGTTGAGCGCGGCCGGGTCGCGCTCGGCCGTCGCGTGGATCTTCGTGCCGTCGACGGTCAGGTAGCTCTCGTCGGACTCGATCTCGCCCGGGTAGCGCCCCAGGATCGAGTCGTAGCGCAGGAAGTGGGCCAGGATGTCGTTGGCCGCGAGGTCGTTGATGCCGACGACCTCGACATCGGCGTCCGACGCCTGGACGGCCCGGAAGAAGTTGCGGCCGATCCGGCCGAAGCCGTTGATGCCTACTCGAACGGTCACGGGATGCTCCTCCAGGGAAAGGTGGGCCGAGTCGCTGCCTCGACCCTATCGCCCGGCTGCTCCCCGGCCGTGCGGGGGACCGGGTGACGGAAACCGCGCCGTCAGTCCTCTTCGGCGAGCATCTCGGGGGTGAGGGACGCCTCGGTGTCGGGGATGCCGAGCTCCTCTGCCCGCTTGTCCGCCATCGCCAGGAGGCGGCGGATGCGTCCGGCGATGGCGTCCTTGGTCAGCACCGGCTCGTGCAGCTGGCCGAGCTCCTCGAGGCTGGCCTGCTTGTGCTCGAGCCGGAGACCTCCGGCCATCCGGAGATGGTCGGGTACGTCGTCGCCGAGGATCTCGAGCGCGCGCTCGACGCGAGCGCCCGCCGCCACCGCTGCGCGGGCGGAGCGGCGCAGGTTGGCGTCGTCGAAGTTGGCGAGCCGGTTGGCGGTGGCCCGCACCTCGCGGCGCATGCGGCGCTCCTCCCAGGCCATCAGGGCCTCGTGCGCCCCGAGCCGGGTCAGCAGCTGGGAGATGGCGTCACCGTCACGGATCACGACCCGGTCGACGCCGCGTACCTCGCGCGCTTTGGCCGGGATGCCGAGCCGCCGGGCCACGCCGACGAGTGCGAGCGCGGCCTCGGGGCCGGGACACGTCACCTCGAGGGACGACGACCGGCCGGGCTCGGTCAGGGAGCCGTGGGCCAGGAAGGCACCGCGCCAGGCCGCGACGGCGTCACAGGCGCCACCGGAGACCACGGCCGGCGGCAGGCCGCGCACCGGACGACCGCGGTTGTCGAGGAGCCCGGTCTGGCGGGCGAGCGCCTCGCCGTCCTTGGTGACCCGAACGAGGTAGCGGCTGCCCTTGCGGATCCCGTTGCCCTGCACCATGGCCACGTCGCTCTGGTGGCCGAAGACGTCGGCGATGTCCTTGCGCAGCCGGCGCGCCGCGGCGCCGGTGTCGAGCTCGGCCTCCACGACGATCTTGCCGCTGACGATGTGCAGGCCGCCGGCGAACCGGAGCATCGTCGACACCTCGGCCTTGCGGCAGCAGGTCTTGGTGATGGTGGTGTTGGCGATCTCCGCCTTCACCTGCGCCGTCATCGCCATGGCGCCGATCCTGCCACGCGCGTCAATCACCCTCGCCGTTCCGGGTCACCATGCGGCCAGGATCGCGGCGTACGCCGCCGCCAGCTTCTCCGGGTCGTGCCGCGGCGACCCGTCGTCGCTCGCGACATCCGCGACCCGCAGCCGCGCCCCGCTCTTGGCGGCGAGCTCCTCGAGCTCGGCCAGATCGGCGGTGGCGGCGCGGTCGACCAGCACGGTCCCGACCGGGAGGTCGGGTGCGTGGTCGAGCAGCACCCGCAGGTGGTCGACCGAGCGGAAGCCCGCGGTCTCGCCGTCCTGCCCGACGTTCAGCACCACGACGACGTGGGCACTCGTCTCGAGCAGGGCCTTGCGCAGGGTCGGCACCATCAGGTGAGGCAGCACCGAGGTGAACCACGACCCCGGACCCAGCACGACCATGTCGGCGGCCCGCACCGCCTCGGCGGCCTCGGGACACGGGCGCAGGTCCTCCGGGATCAGGGAGATCGCCTCGATGGTGCCTTCGGACGTCGCCACGGCCACTTGGCCACGAACGGTGGCGAGTCGTTCCGGGTCGTCGGGGTACAGGCCGCTGACCTGGGCGGAGATGTCGAGCGGCGTGAGCGCCATCGGCAGGACGCGCCCTCGTGCGCCGAGCAGTCGGCCGACCCAGTCAAGGGCGGCCACGTGGTCGCCGAGCAGTTCCCAGAGACTGACGATCAACAGGTTCCCGGTGACGTGCCCGTGCATGCCACCGGTGCCGGCGAACCGGTGCTGGACGACGCTCGCCCAGGTCACCCCCCACTCGTCGTCACCGCACAGGGCGGCCAGCGCCATCCGTAGGTCACCGGGCGGGAGCACCCCGAACTCCGATCGGAGCCGGCCCGACGAGCCACCGTCGTCGGCGACCGTGACGATCGCGGTCAGGTCCAGTGGCAGCCGCCGCAGCGCCGAGAGTGACGCGTAGAGCCCGTGCCCGCCGCCCAGCGCCGTGACCCGCCGGTACGGCGCGTCGTCATCGAGCACGTCATTCCCTCCCGAGGTCGCGGTGGACCGTGCCGACGTCGTAGCCGGCTTCGCGCAGCAGCCGGGCGACCTCCTCGGCCATCGCGACGCTGCGATGCTTGCCGCCCGTGCAGCCGATCGCCACGGACATGAAGCGCTTCCCCTCGCGCAGGTAGCCCTTGGCGACGCCGGTCAGGAGCTCGACGTACCGGTCGACGAACTCACGGGCTCCCGACTGTTCCAGCACGTAGCCGCTGACCTCAGGCGACCGGCCGGTCTGGCCGCGCAGGTGGGGCACCCAGTAGGGGTTGGGGAGCCATCGCATGTCGGCGACGAAGTCCGCGTCGATGGGGATGCCGTACTTGAAGCCGAAGCTGATCGTCGTCACCTTCAGCCGCGTCGTGTCCGGCGTGCCGAAGGACTCCGCGATCTTGTCGGTCAGCTGGTGGACGTTGAGGTCGGAGGTGTCGATCACCAGATCGGCGTTGGCCCGCAGGTTGGCCAAGGCCGTGCGCTCGCGACGCAGGCCGTCGATCAGCCGGCCGCTGGCCTGCAGCGGGTGAGGCCGGCGGGCCGCCTCCTGGCGGCGGACGAGCACGTCGTCGTTGGCGTCGAGGAACAACAGGGTCGTGTCGCGACCGACGGCGTGCTGGGCGAGGTTCGCCTGGAGCGAGTCGAAGAACGCCCCCGAGCGGACGTCCACCACGACCGCGATCGGCTGGCTGGCGCCGCGGCTCTCGTCGACGAGCCGGACGACCTCGCGCAGCAGCGAGGGCGGGAGGTTGTCGACGACGTAGAACCCGAGGTCCTCCAGCTCCTTGGCCGCCGTGCTACGGCCGGCGCCGGTCATCCCGGTGACCACGACGACCTCGCCGAGGTGCTCAGGGGGCAGGCCCGAGGTCGGCCCGGAGATCGACTCGACCATCAGTCCTCCTGGATCTCACCCGTGGCCGTGTTCACGGTCTGACGGCCAGTGTGACCGCCCGAACGGTCCACCGCATCCTTGATGGCCACAGCGGTGCGGGGTCCGATGCCCGGCACCTGCGCGATCTCGTCGAGCTCCGCGGCCCGCAGCTTCTTCAGCGAGCCGAAGTGCTTGACCAGGGTCTTGCGGCGTACCTCACCCAGACCGGGGACGTCGTCGAGCAGGCTCTCGACCATCGACTTAGACCGGCGCGACCGGTGATGGGTGATCGCGAACCGGTGGGCCTCGTCGCGCACCCGCTGCAGGAGGTACAAACCCTCGGAGCTGCGGGCGAAGATGACCGGGTCCTCCTGGTCGGGCAGCCAGACCTCCTCGAGCCGCTTGGCCAGCCCGCAGACCGGGATGTCCACGACGCCCAGCTCGCGCATCGCCGCCTGGGCCGCGGCCACCTGCGGGGGACCGCCGTCGACCACGACGAGCCCAGGGGCGTAGGCGAACTTCCGAGGTCGGCCGGTCTCCGGGTCGACCAGCATCGGGCCCGACTCGGTGTCGACCTCGGTGGACCTCGCCTGCTCGTCGAGAAGGCGGCGGAACCGGCGGGTGATGACCTCGTGCATCGACGCGACGTCGTTCTGCCCGTCGACGCCCTTGATCACGAAGCGGCGGTACTCGCCCTTGCGCGGCAGCCCGTCCTCGAAGACGACCATGCTGGCGACGACCTCGGTGCCCTGCAGGTTGGAGATGTCGTAGCACTCGATGCGCAGCGGGGCCGCGTCCAGGCCCAGCGCCTGCTGGATCTCCTCCAGGGCCTGGTTGCGGGCGGTGAGGTCGGTGCCCCGCTTCGTCTTGTGCATCATCAGGGCCTGGCCGGCGTTGCGGGCCACCGTCTCCTGCAGGGTGCGCTTGTCGCCGCGCTGGGGCACCCGGATGCGGACCCGGCTCCCCCGCCGCTCCGACAGCAGCTCCTCGAACACCTCGTGCTCCGGCGGCAGGGCCGGCACCAGGATCTCCCGGGGTACGGCGCCCTCGTCACGGTCGTCGGCGCCGGCGTAGAGCTGGAGCAGGAACTGCTCGACCAGCTCGGACGTGCCACCTTCCTCGACCCTGTCGGCGACCCAGCCGCGCTGGCCGCGGATTCGTCCGCCGCGGACGTAGAAGATCTGGACCGCCACCTCGAGCGGGTCCTCCGCGAGCGCGATCACGTCGGCGTCGGTGCCGTCACCGAGAACCACCGCCTGCTTCTCCAGCGCCTTCTCGATCGCCCCGAGGTCGTCGCGCAGGCGGGCCGCGCGCTCGAAGTCGAGCGCCTCGGACGCGGCGTACATCTCGTCGCGGATGCGCCGGACGAACGTGTTGGTGTGGCCCGCCATGAAGTCGCAGAAGTCGTCGACGATCGCGCGGTGGTCCTCCGCGGAGATGTTGCCGACGCAGGGGGCGGAGCACTTCTCGATGTAGCCCAGCAGGCACGGTCGGCCGATCTGGCCCGACCGCTTGAAGACGCCGTTCGAGCACGAGCGCATCGGGAACACGCGCAGCAGCTGGTCGACGGTCTCGCGGATCGCCCAGGCGTGGCTGTAGGGGCCGAAGTAGCGGGTGCCCCTCTTCTTGGCGCCACGCCCCACCATGACGCGTGGGTACTCCTCGCCGACCGTGACGGCCAGCCACGGGTACGACTTGTCGTCGCGGTACTTGACGTTGTAGCGCGGGTCGAACTCCTTGATCCAGCTGTACTCCAGCTGGAGCGCCTCGACCTCGGTGTTCACGACCGTCCACTCGACGCCGGCCGCCGAGGTGACCATCGCGGCGGTGCGGTCGTGGAGGTTGCCGATGTCCTGGAAGTACGACGACAGCCGGGCGCGGAGGTTCTTCGCCTTGCCGACGTAGATCACGCGCCCGCGGGCGTCGCGGAACTTGTAGACGCCCGGCTGGGTCGGGATCTCGCCGGCCTTCGGCCGGTAGGAAGCCGGGTCTGCCACGTGCTCAACCCTACGGGCCGCCCCCGACACCTGCGTCCCGTACGTCAGCCGCGGACGACCTGTACCGACCGCAGGGTCGGGTCGGCGGCGTAGGCGACGCGAGCCCCCTCGTCGCGAGCCCGCTGCAGCGCGTCCAGCACTGCTCCGGTGATCCGCTCCCCCGGCGCCAGGAGCGGTACGCCGGGCGGGTAGGGCGCGACGACCTCGGCGCACACCCGTCCGGCCGCCTCGCCCCACGGGACGGCCTCGCGTTCCGCGAAGAACGCCTCGCGGGGGGTCAGCACCTGGTCCGCCCGGACGGTCCAGGCCGCTGCGGCCCTCGTGGTGCGGGGATCGCTGCGGTGCCGCTCGATCGTGGACGCGAGCGCGTCGGCCAGTCCGGCGACGGCCGCGTCGTTGTCGGCGAGCGTGACCATCGGGACCAGCAGGTCGCGGTCCGCCATCTCGAGCGCGAACCCGGCGGCGGCCAGGTCCCGGTCGACGGCGAGACCGTCGGCTCCGGTCCCCCCGACGAGCACGACGAGCTTGGCGTCGTCGAAGCGGCCGGGGTCGAAGGTGCCGGGGTCGAAGGTGCCGGGGTCGAACGTGCCGGGGTCGAAGGTGCCGGGGTCGAACGTGCCGACGTCCGGGGCGACCAGGCCCGGCACGGCGCGCAGCGCGGTCCGCGCACGGCGTACTCGGTCGAGCAGGGCGCCGGTCAGCGCCGGTCCTCGATCGGCCAGCAGCGCCAGCGCCCCGTCGATGCCGGCCAGGATCGCTCCGGACGGCGAGGTCGTGGCGGTCGCGTCCATCGCCCGGTCGAGCCGGTCCGGGTCGAGGAAGCCCCCGCCGGCCCGGGTGCGGGCGAGGACCACGGCGCCCTGGTTGAGCGCGGGCAGAGTCTTGTGCGCGCTCGTCACGATCGCGTCCGCGCCGGCCGCGAACGGATGCGGCGGGAGGTCGGGGTGGCTGCCCAGGTGGGCACCCCAGGCCGCGTCGACCACCAGCGGGACGCCGGCCGCCCGCGTCAGGTCGCTCAGGGCGCCCACGTCGGCGCAGGTCCCGACGTACGTCGGGCTGGTGACGACCACGGCGCACGCGTCCGGGTGCTCGCGGAGGGCGTCGGCGACGGTCCCGGCGTCCATCCCGAGCGGCAGGGCGGTCGTCTCGTGGATCGGCGGGTGCACCCAGACCGGACGGAGCCCGGACAGCACCAGGCCGAGCAGCACCGAGCGGTGCGACGTGCGGTCAACGATCACGGTGTCGCCGGGGCGGCCCACGGCGAGCAGCAGCGCCTGGTTCCCCTGGGTCGACCCGCCGACCGAGTAACGGCACCAGTCCGCACCCGTCCGCTCCGCGGTCCGAGCCTCGGCCTCGCGCAGCAGGGCGTCCGCCTCGCGGACGGGGGCGAGTCCGCCGTACAACGGGACGTCGCCGGCCACGACCTCCCCGATCAGGTCCGACCGGTGCTTGTGACCGGGGATCGTGAACGGCCGCAGCTCACCCGACCCCAGCCGACGCTGCGCCTCGACCCAGGCGCGCAGCAGGGGCGCCTCGTCGAGCCGATCCGGGTCCACGCCCGGATGCTCCCACGTCCCGATCCGGCCACGGGCGCCCGACAAGCCCCTCCTGTCTCAGCGGGGTGTCGTCAGCGGGTGTCGAGCGCACCGGCGTCAGCGGACCTTCGGAGTCTGCGCCGAGGTTCTCGACACCGTCGTGTACCCGGGCTTCACCCCGGTCACCTTCACCGCGATCCGCTTGCCCTTCTGTGCCTTCGTCAGCGTCAGCCGGGGCGCCGACTGGTGCCGGATCCGGGTCCCGCTCGCGAACCACGCGTAGGAGAACCTCGCACCAGCCGTCCAGGCGCCCGACCTCGCCCTGAGCACCTCGCCGACCCTCGCCGAGCCGACGATCGTGGGTCGGGACGACGCCAGCGTTCCCCGCGTCACCTCGACCCCCGCCGAGTGGGCGCTGCTGGGCGTGAAGCCCAGCTTGCGTTGGGTCACGGTCGCCACCAGGGTCGTGCCGGCCAGCGACGAGGGCGCCTTGAACCGTGTCCTGTCGTTCAGGTCGGGCACCGGTTGTCCGTCGGCGGTCCACCGCACGGACGTGGTGTCCGGCGTCGGGCTCCAGGTCCCGGGGTCCAGGGTCACGGTGCCTCCCACCTGCACCGAGCCGCCGATCACGGGTGTCCCGACCGAGGTGAAGCTCTGGGCCGGCGCGTAGTCGACGGCGACGTCGGCTCCGGTCGGGCTGAGCGATGTCACGGTGACCGTCAACAGCCCGGACGCGCTCGACCAGGAGCTCCCGGTGCCGAGGAACGTCTTGCCGGAGGCGTTCGCCAGGACGTCCTCGCCGCTGCCGCCACGAGCGGCGTTGACCGTCACGCCCGGCCCGTAGAAGAGCTTCTTGCTCAGGTCGTTGTCGTAGGTCAGGTAGAGACCGTCCGCGCCGGAGTAGAACGAGTCGGCGTCCTGACCGGTGCCCGACCGGTAGTCGACGTAGAGGTCCTCCCCGTTGTCGGGGTTCGTCACGCGGACGCTCCGGATGCCGGAGTCGTCGCTACGCGGCTTGATCGTGGCCGTCGCGTGCACGGCCGAGGTGCCGTCGCCGAGGTCGACGTCCTGGATCTCCCCCGGGTCGGTGACGCCCTGGAAGACCCGGAACGGCGTGCTGAGGGCCGTCAGCTGGTTGAAGCCGTCGAGCGCGAAGCCCATCACGTCGTAGACGCCGTAGTACTCCAGCGACCGGTTCCCCACGCGTGCGTTCGCGTGCGCGAAGCCGTAGTTGTGGCCCGTCTCGTGGGCGTACGTGCCCTCGATGGCAGCCGTCGCCTTGACGACCAGGGCGCCACCGGTGGCGAAGCTGTCCCCGAGCGTGCCCTCACCGACGACGCCCCCGCTCTTGCAGGACTGCGGCACGAAGAGGACGAGCTGGTCGGGGCTGCTCTGCGACAGGTCGAGCGACGGGAACTCCTCGGCCGCTTCCTGCACGACGTCGAAGAAGTCGCCGCCGAGGCCGCAGTCGGTCGTGCTGAGCGAGGTGCTGTAGTGCGTCACGGCGCCGGGGACGGTGATCCCCGAGATCGCGCCGTTCGACTCGCCCTCCCAGTACGCGCCCACGGCGCTCACGTGCGCGAGCAGCTGGCTGTCGGTCTGCAGCGAGCCCTTGTTGTCGATGGCCGCCACGAACTGCTGGTGGGTCGTCGGGGTCACGCTCGCCGACACGTCCGCCGGGGAGATCGACGGCGTCCCGACGACGCTCAGGGTCAGCGAACGACGGTCGACGACCCGGAGCGCTGCCCTGGCCCCGGACTCGCCCCGGCTCGACAGCGCCTGGACGACCCCGCCCGGCACTCTCAGCCGTCCGCCGAAGGTCGCGCCACTGCGGAGGTCGGGGTCGAAGGCGCCTCGGACCGGGACGATGTCGCCGTCGGCCAAGGCGACGCCGTACCGGGTGGCACCCCCGGGTGTCTCGGCGGGCACCACCAGCAGCCGGCCGTGCACGGAGACCGTCGGTCCTGCCGCGCCGTCGGCCGGGGAGACCACGGCCGGGAGCACGGACGCGGTGATCGCCGTCGTCACGGCAGCAGTGAGCAGGCCGAGACGGGCTGAGCTGAGCATGGCCACCCCTACATCCGTGATGGCGAAATGCTAGGGACGCAAGGACCGGGCGTCCGGAGAAACCAGAAACGAGCAGTCCGGCGCTGCCGGCCGAGGCTCAGCCCTCGACGACGTTCGCGCCCTTGACCTTCACCGCCACCCGGGGCAGGGCGGCC
>DATBDF010000139.1:0-2102 GCA_036270075.1 Nocardioides sp. | reverse complement strand
AACGAGCAGATCGCGGAGCGGTTCGGGTTCTCCGAGACGGTCATGACGACCCTCGAGAAGGACCACACCGCAGGCCAGGACGAGGCGCTGCTCGACATCTACCGCAAGCTGCGCCCGGGTGAGCCCCCGACGCGCGAGTCGGCGCAGGCGCTGCTGGAGAACCTCTACTTCAACGCCAAGCGTTACGACCTGGCCAAGGTCGGCCGGTACAAGCTGAACCGGAAGCTCGGCGAGGACATCGAGCTGCGGCAGGGCACGCTGACCGAGGACGACATCGTCTCGACCATCGAGTACCTCGTCCGGCTGCACGCCGGTGAAGAGGAGCAGGCGGTCGGCGACGGCAAGACGATCGTGCTCGAGACCGACGACATCGACCACTTCGGCAACCGGCGGCTGCGCACGGTGGGCGAGCTGATCCAGAACCAGGTCCGCCTGGGCCTGGCCCGGATGGAGCGTGTGGTCCGGGAGCGGATGACGACCCAGGACGTCGAGGCGATCACGCCGCAGACCCTGATCAACATCCGGCCGGTCGTCGCCTCCATCAAGGAGTTCTTCGGCACCAGCCAGCTCTCCCAGTTCATGGACCAGACGAACCCGCTGGCCGGCCTGACCCACAAGCGCCGCCTGTCGGCGCTGGGCCCGGGTGGTCTGTCCCGTGAGCGGGCCGGGTTCGAGGTCCGGGACGTGCACCCGTCGCACTACGGCCGGATGTGCCCGATCGAGACGCCGGAAGGCCCGAACATCGGCCTGATCGGGTCGCTGTCCTCCTACGCGCGGGTCAATGCGTTCGGCTTCGTGGAGACGCCGTACCGCAAGGTCACCGCGGGCAAGGTCACCGAGCAGGTCGACTACCTGACCGCCGACGAAGAAGACCGGCACGTCATCGCGCAGGCCAACACCCCGATCTCGGCGGACGGCTCGTTCGCCGAGGAGCGCGTGCTGGTCCGCCGGAAGGGCGGCGAGGTCGACCTGATCCGCCCGGACGACGTCGACTACATCGACGTGTCCGCCCGGCAGATGGTGTCGGTGGCCACGGCCATGATTCCGTTCCTCGAGCACGACGACGCCAACCGCGCGCTGATGGGCTCGAACATGCAGCGCCAGTCGGTGCCACTGCTGCGCAGTGAGGCTCCGCTGGTCGGCACGGGCATGGAGTACCGGGCCGCGACCGACGCCGGTGACGTCATCGTCGCCGAGCTGCCGGGTGTGGTCGAGGAGGTCTGTGCCGACTTCGTCACGGTCCACCAGGACGACGGGAACCGGAAGACCTACCTGGTCTCCAAGTTCCGCCGGTCCAACCAGGGCACCTGCTTCAACCAGAAGCCCATCGTGAACGAGGGCCAGCGGGTCGAAGAGGGTCAGGTCCTGGCCGACGGCCCGTGCACCGACAGCGGCGAGATGGCGCTGGGCAAGAACCTGCTCGTGGCGTACATGCCGTGGGAGGGCCACAACTACGAAGACGCGATCATCCTGTCCCAGCGACTGGTGCAGGACGACGTGCTCTCCTCCATTCACATCGAGGAGCACGAGGTCGACGCCCGGGACACCAAGCTGGGTCCCGAGGAGATCACCCGTGACATCCCGAACGTGTCGGAGGAAGTGCTCGCGGACCTGGACGACCGCGGCATCATCCGGATCGGCGCGGAGGTCGTCAACGGCGACATCCTGGTCGGCAAGGTGACCCCCAAGGGCGAGACCGAGCTGACCCCGGAGGAGCGCCTGCTCCGTGCGATCTTCGGTGAGAAGGCGCGCGAGGTTCGCGACACCAGCCTCAAGGTCCCGCACGGTGAAGAGGGCAAGGTCATCGGCGTCCGCGTGTTCACGCGCGAGGATGGCGACGAGCTGCCCCCGGGCGTGAACGAGCTGGTCCGCGTCTACGTGGCCCAGAAGCGGAAGATCACCAACGGCGACAAGCTGGCCGGCCGCCACGGCAACAAGGGCGTGATCGCGAAGATCAACCCGGTGGAGGACATGCCGTTCCTCGAGGACGGCACGCCGGTCGACATCGTGCTCAACCCGCTCGGTGTGCCAGGCCGGATGAACATCGGCCAGATCCTGGAGAGCCACCTCGGGTGGGTCGCCAAGACCGGCTGGCAGGTCGA
>DATBDF010000138.1:0-11713 GCA_036270075.1 Nocardioides sp. | reverse complement strand
ACATCGACGACCGTTCCTGTACTTCCCCCTCGCGCACCACTTCGAGCAGAACTTCCACGTCGCACACCGCCTGGACCGCCATCGAGCCGGCCGGCGGATGGACTACGCCAGCAGCGGCCCCGTCGAAATCGCCGACGCGATCGCGGCCGAGATCGGCCGCACCGTCGACTATCAGCCGGTCGCCGCCGACGGCGCCACCCGAGCCGCCGGCCTCATCGCGGAACTCCTGTAGATCCCACCTAGCCGATTCCGATCACACATCCGCTGACCTTCGCAGATCGAGCGCCCCCGGCAGGATTCGAACCCGCGACCTAGAGATTAGAAGGCTCTTGCTCTGTCCAGCTGAGCTACAGGGGCCGTGGGATCGCAACGACGGCTGACACGAACGCAGGACGAAAGGCCCCGGCTCGCACGGCACGTGTTTCGATCTCCGGGCGCCAAGTATGCCAACCTCCAGACGTCAGCACGTCGGCATCGCGGCGGTGGCGTGGGCTGCTTCGAGCGACCGCTGGCAGAAGGGAGCACGCGCGGTGGTCGATTTCCTGTCCGCGACCGGAACACCTGAGGAGCTCGCCCGGGTCGGCTACGACGGCACCACCTGGGACCAGGCCCAGAACCTGCCCCGCGGTCAGCTCACCACGGCAGAGCGCATGCCCTCCGCCGAGCTCGGTCCAGGCGGGCCGTCGGAGCCCATCCCGACCGGGCCTCGGCTCGACGTCGGCGGGCTGCCGTTCACGGATCCGCTCACGGGTCGCGCGATGACCGGCGACGAGCTCCTGGACCGGCGCCTCTACACCGACGCTCTCGCGGTGGTCCAGGGTGGACACCTGATCTACGAGACCTACCGCGACGGCATGACCGAGTCGGACCGGCACGTGGCCCACTCCTGCTCGAAGACACTCACCACGATGATGGTGGGCATCGCACTCGAGGAGGGCAGGCTCGAGCGCTCGCGACCGATCGGCGACTACGTCCCGGAGCTGGCGTCCATCCCCGCCTGGCAGCCGGTCACGCTCGAGCACGTGCTGGACATGGCGACCGGCGTCGATCTCGAGGAGAACTACGAGGACGCCGACTCGATGTACTGGCGGTACGCCGACGCCGTCAGCTACTACGCCCGCGACGGGGCCGTCCCGAGCAGCACCCTGGCCTTCGTCACGACCGAGCTGACCCGGTCCGCCGAACCTCCTGGCGAGCGCTTCAACTACGGCTCCTACCTCACGAACCTGCTGCCCATCGCGCTGGCGAACGTGTACGGCGTGCCGGCGGTCGAGCTGTACGAGGACCGCATCTACCGGCATCTCGGCGCCGAGCGGCCGGCGCTGGTCAACCTCGACTCCGCCGGCAACCCGATCGTCGAGGGCCAGGTCAACCTCACGCTGCGCGACTTCCTCCGGTGGGGCTACCTGCTCGTGGACCACGGAAGGTCGCTGTCCGGCACCCAGGTGGTGCCGGCCACCTGGGTCGACGACACCTACGCACCGTCCGCCGCGCGGGCTGCGGCGTTCGCCCGCGGTGCGGAGGGCGAGGCGATGCCCGGGGTGGAGTACCACAACCAGACCTGGGTGCTCGAGCCGGGACGCGTGGTGACGATGCTCGGCATCCACGGGCAGTTCTGCTGGGTCGATCGTCAGACGGCGACCATGATCGTCGGCTTCTCGTCCTACCCCGTGCAGACGCACGCCCTCTTGTCGGCCACGATGCGCGAGCTCTGGTCCGGCGTCAGGGCAGCCCTCGCGGGGTGAGTCGGGGTCAGTATCGGGTGGCCTCGCGCAGCGACCGCACCGGCTTCCATCCCGGACCAGGGACGCTGGCCCGCAGCATCTGCGTGTACGGGTGTCGGGGTGAGTCCAGCAGCTGACCGGTCGCACCGCGCTCGACGACCTTCCCGTGCTGCATCACGAGTGCGTCCTCGGTCAGCTGCCGCACGACCGCGAGGTCGTGGGAGATCAGCACATAGCTGATCCCGCGCTCGTCGCGGATGTCGGCGAGGACGTTGAGCACCTGAGCCTGGATGGACACGTCGAGTGCGGCCACCGACTCGTCGAGGATGAGCACGCGGGGCTCCGCCGCGAGGGCCCGGGCGATCGCCACGCGTTGTCGCTGGCCGCCGGACAGCGACCGCGGCCGGGCGTGCATCTGTCGCTCGTCCAGCCCGACCAGGTCGGCGAGCTCGGCGACGGTACGCCGCCGGGTCGCGACGTCGTAGGAGTGGTGAAGCCGCAGCACCTCGTCGACCAGGTCGGCACCCGACTGGCGCGGGTCGAGGCTCGAGTAGGGGTCCTGGAACACGATCTGCACCTCACGCCCCCGGAGCTTGCGCTCCTGGCCCTTTCGCGCGGGTTTCGATCGGTCGCGGCCGCAGGCCGTGATCGTGCCAGCGGTGGGGCGCTCGAGCCCGACGATCATCCGGGCGACCGTCGTCTTGCCGCTGCCGGACTCGCCGACGATGGCCAGCGACCGGCCGGGCAGCAGGTCGAAGCTCAGGTCGTCCACGGCCACGTGGGCGCCGAACTCCTTGCGCAGCCCGCGGACGGACAGGGCCGGCTGGACCACGTCGGGGCCGGGCGAGGACATCGTGCGCTCAGGCATGGCTCACCGGCGGCAGAAGGGAGCCTCGGAGGTCGCCGGACCGTCCGCACCGGACCCGACCTCCGTCGAGCTCGGACAACGACTGCTCGTCCTCCCGGCACGCGTCCGTGACGTGGGGACATCGGGGCGCGAAGCGGCACCCGCCCGGCGCCTCGAACGCCGAGACCGGACGACCGGGGATGGCCACCAGTCGGTGCGCCGAGGACGTGATGTCGGGGCGGGCCTGGACCAGCGCCGCACTGTAGGGATGGAGAGGGTCGAAGTGCAGCTGGTCGGCGGCGCGCGTCTCCACCACCTGACCGGCGTACATCACGCAGGTGCGGTCGCACACCGCGCCCGCGAGCTCGAGGTCGTGGGTGATGAACAGCATCGAGAGCCCGCGCTCGCGACGCAGGTCGTCGAGGATGGCCATCACCTCGGACTGGGTGGTGACGTCGAGGGCGGTGGTGCACTCGTCGGCGAGCAGCAGCCGTGGCTCCGACAGCAGGGCGCCGGCGATCATGACGCGCTGGAGCATGCCACCCGACAGTTCGTGCGGGTACTGCCGCAGCCGCTTGGCCGGGTCGTCGATCCCGACCTCCTCGAGTCCGTAAGCGGCCCGCCGAGCGGCCTCGGCCTTCGGTACGTCGTCGATCGTGCGCAGCGACTCGGTCATGAAGTCCTCGATCCGCCGCACCGGGTTGATGTGTGCGCGGGGGTCCTGGAACACGACGGCCACCTTGGACCGGTGCGCGCGCAGCTCCGCCCCGGAGAGGGCGAGCACATCGGTGCCGTCGAAGTCCACCTGGCCGCTCACCTCGGCTCCAGCCGGGAGGAGGCGGGCGATCGCGCGGGCGGTCATCGACTTGCCGGACCCCGACTCACCGACCAGGCCCATCGCCTCGCCGGCTCCGATCTCGAGGGTGCTGCCCGAGATCACCTCGCGCATCTGCTCGCCCAGCCGGAGCCGGACGGTCAGGTCGGTGACGCGGAGCAGCGCGGGGTGAGTCATCGCTGGACATCCATGGGCCGCTCCTGGAGCTTCTCCCCGAGGAAGCTCACCGCCGACACCACGAGCACGATGCAGACGACAGCCGAGATGGCCTCGAGCGGGTAGCCCTGGAGCAACGGGGTCTTGCCTTCCGAGACCATCACACCCCAGTCGGCCTGGGGCGGCTGGATGCCGAGCCCGAGGAAGGACAGCGCGGCCAGGTCGACCACGGCGAAGCCGAAGAAGATGGTGCCCTGGGCCACGATCAGCGATGAGATGTTGGGCAGCAGGTGGCGGAAGCACAGCCACCAGCTGCTGAAGCCCTGCACCTCACCGGCCTGGATGTAGGCCATCGCCCGCTCCTTCAGCGCGGCCCCGCGGAGCACTCGCGCCAGGTACGGCGAGTAGGCCATCGACAGGGCGAGGCCGGCAGCGAGAAGCCCGGGCCCGAACACGGCCGCGGCCAGCACGGCGAGCAGGATGCCGGGGAACGCGAACATCACGTCGAGGCCGCTGGAGACCGCGGTGTCGAATCGACCGCCGAACCAGGCGGTCAGCACGGCCAGGCTCGAACCGATCGCGACCGCGACGCTCGAGACCAGCGCCGCGCCCAGGAGCGTCGACCGAGCGCCCACCATGAGTCGGCTCAGCAGGTCGCGGCCGGCCCCATCGAACCCGAGCAGGTGTCCGCCGACCGGGCCGACGTTGGCGTAGGAGAGGCTGACCTGGTTCGGGTCGTAGGGCCGCACCAGCGGACCGAAGATCGCCAGGAGCACCGCGAACACGATGATCCCGACGCTGACCCATCCGCCGACACCGAGCCGGGGGAGATGGCGGGTCCTCGCCGACCTGGTGTCGCCCGGCGCGGCGAGCGCGCCCGGCCCAGGCTCGTCCGGGGCAGCGCCGGTCGGCAGGGTGCTTCCGACGGGGATGCTCACTGGGCTCGACTCCCGATCGCGACCCGCGGGTCGAGCAGGGCATAGGCGATGTCGACGATCGTGTTGACCACCACGAAGAGCACCACCAGGACCAGGCTGATCCCCTGGACGACGGCGAAGTCCTTGTTCTGGGCGGCCTGCACCAGGTAGGAGCCCAGGCCGTTGAGCCCGAACGCCGTCTCGACGACCGCCGAGAGCGCGATCAGGCTGGCGATCGTCAGGCCGACCACGGTGGTGATCGGGATCGCCGCGTTGCGGAGCACGTGCCGACGCAGGATCGTGCTGCGCGGCAGGCCGCGGCTCACGGCGGTCTGCACGTGCTCGCGCTCCATCTCCTCGCGAACCGCAGCCCTCGTCACCCGGGTGACGAGGGCCACCGACGAGGCCGCGAGGGCCAGGGCCGGCAGCACCAGGTGGTGCAACGAGTCGAGCAGCCCGTTCCCGTCACCCAGTGCCGGGAACCAGGGCAGCTTCACCGCGAACACGAACTGGAGCACCACCGCCGCGGCGAACGCGGGCATCGCCGCGGAGACCGTGGAGGAGATCAGCACGCCGTTGTCGATCGTGCCGTGCGACAGAGCGCCGATGATCCCCAACCCGACCCCGATGACGACGATGATGAGCGACGTCAGCAGCACGAGACTCGCGGTCACCCCGATCCGCTGCCCGATCAGGGTCGAGACGCTCTCGTGCAAGGGGATCGACTGACCGAGGTCTCCGTGCAGCGCTGCGACCAGCCAGTGCCAGTACCGGACCAGGAACGGGTCGTCGAGGTGGTACTGGGCGTTCAGCTGCGCGATCACCTGCGGGGAGGGCGCCCGACCGCCGGTCAGGGTGGCGATCGGGCTCCCCGGGGCCAGATAGAGCGAGCCGTAGACCAGGAAGCTCGCCACCAAGAGAGTGACCACGAGCATCACCAGGCGCTTCACGACGAACGCGAGCATGCGGACTCCTCGACCAGCCAGAGGCTCAGCTACCGCCGAGGTAGCTGGCCCACGGGCTGAACATGAAGGAGAACGTCGACGGCGGGCCGGTCACCTTGTCGTTCATCACCAGCACCGTGTTCGGCGCGACCAGGGGGATCCAGACCAGCTGCTCGGTGATGACCTTCTGAGCGGCGATCACGTCCTGCGCCCGCTTGGCCGGGTCGGCCTCACCGCGTGCGGCGTTCATGGCCTCGGTGACCTGCTGGTTGTCGTAGCCGCTGAAGTTCTGCGAGCCGCCCGGCATGGCGAAGCTGTTGTAGAGCGCGGCCGGGTCGGCGTAGTCGCCGTAGTTGATCGTCGAGAACATGTCGACCGACCCGAAGTACTTCGGGTCGATGAAGAAGTTGATGTAGTTCGACGGGCTGACGTTCTTCAGCTTCACCTTCAGGCCGATCGCCTCCGCGGCCTGCTGGACCGCGAGGGTCTCGGTCTGGACGGTCGGGATGCCGGACGACGTACCGATGGTGATCGTCTGGCCGACGATGCCCGCTGCCTTGGCGTCGGCCTTGGCCTTGGACAGGTCCTGGGTCATGGCCGGCAACGCGTCGTAGGCGCTCTTGAAGCTGCTCTGCGCGTATCCCCAGGTGCCGCTGGCGGCTGCGGCGTGCGGGATGCTGCCGGCACCCTGGAAGACGGTGTCGATGATGCCCTGACGGTCGATCGCCTCGGAGAGCGCCTGGCGACCGGCAACGCCGGCCAGCGCGCCCTTGGTGGCGCTGACCACCATGGACGCGGTCGCGTACGGCGCCCCCTGGTACACGCTCACCGATGAGTTCTTCTCCATCTGGCCGAGCGTGCTGATCCCGGTGCCGTACGAGCCGTTGATCGCCCCACTGCTCAGTCCGGCGGTCAGCGTCGCGTCGTCCGGGGTTCCGATCACGGTCAGGCTCTTCACCTGGGGCGTGGGCAGGGAGGTGTCCCAGTAGTCCGGGTTGGGCACCATCTTGACGCCCTGACCGGTCTTCCAGGAGTCGAGCTTGAAGGGGCCCGAGCACATCGTGCCGCCGCTGACGGTGCCGAAGGCCTTGCCCTTCGCCTCGACGTACTTCTTCTCCACGACCTCACCGGGCGTCGCCGAGAGCTCGCCGAGCAACCACTGGTCGGGCTGGGTCAGCGTGATCGTGAACGTGTCGGTGCCGGTGGCCTTGATGCTCTTGACCCGGTCGAAGACCTGCGCGTAGTAGCCGCCGGCCTTCGGGTCCATGGCCCGCTCGAGGCTGAACACGGCGTCCTGCGCCGTGACCGGGGAGCCGTCCCAGAACGTCGCCTTGGAGTTCAAGGTGAAGTCGTACTCGGTCGAGGTGGGCGCGGTGTACGTCGCGATGCCGGGCCCGAGGGTCTGGTCCGGTGCCTGCCGCAGCAGCGAGTCGCACAGCAGCGGGTCGACGGTGTTCTCCGGGTAGTCGAACGCCTGGATCGGGTCCAGCGTCTGGGTCTCCCGGTAGGTCGACCAGACCACGTCGCCCGCCTGCGTCGACGGCTTCGGGGTCAGCACGGTGTAGTCGGTCGACGCCTGCTTCGACGACTTGCTCGGCGGCGGGGCTCCGCATGCGGAGAACGCCACCGCGCAGGCGAGCGCGCCGGCTCCGAGAACCGTCCAGCGACGGGCTGGGATCTGGGGCATCGTCGGGTTCCTTCCGGAGGTGCGGGTTACCTGTCGAGCGGGTCAGAGGGAGGGGCGCCAGGCGGGCTCGTACCACAGCCCGAGCTCACGCTCGGCGGCAGCGCCGACGCGGAAGGCGGTGACGTCGTCGTACGGGCGGGCGACCACCTGGACGCCGGTGGGCACGCCGTTGGAGGCGCGGCCGGAGGGGACCGCGAGCACGGGGTGGCGGCTGGCCACGTTGAAGACCGGGGTGAGGGCGGCGAAGATGTAGATGTCGAGGTGCCGTCCAGCCACGTCGATGCCGCCCGCGTAGTCGTCGCCGGCGCGCAGGCCCAGGCCGCCGAACGTCGGACACACCAGGGCCTCGTGGTCGGCGAACACACGCGCCAGCGCCAGATGGACTTCGGTCTCGCGCTCCATCCCGGCGTACACACTGGTCCGCTGGAAGGCCGCCGACGACTCGGCGAGGAACTGCCGCGTGTAGGACATGAAGCGCGGGTCGTCCAGGGCCACCGCTTCGCTCATGGACGGCCCCATGATCGAGCCGTAGTGCACCAGAGCGCCCTCGGTGAGGCGCTCCAGCGACAGGCCGACCTCCACCTCGTCGACCAGGGCACCCGCATCCTTGAGCGCTGCCCCGAACGCCCGCGTGTTCGCCTCCACCTCGGGCTCGACCGGGAAGTCGCCGAGAGTCACCGCGAGCGCCACCCGCATCCCCTCCACGTGCCCGAGGTCGGTGGGGATGGGCTCGGCCGGCAGCGAGACGTGGTCCACGGGGTGACGGCCCTGGATCACGTTGTGCAGGAGCGCGACGTCGGCGACCGTGCGACCCATGGCCCCGTCGTGGCAGTAGGTGTCGAGGTTGAACGGCGGAAGAGCGGGCACCCGGCCGTACGGCGCCTTGAAGCCCACGACTCCGCAGAACGACGAGGGGATCCGGATCGAGCCGCCGATGTCCGACCCGCTCGCGAGGTAAGCCGTACCGGCCGCGAGCGCCGCGCCCGAGCCGCCGGAGGAGCCGCCGGGGGTGAAGTCCGGGTTCCACGGGTTGCGCGTCACCCCCCACAGGTCGCTGTGGGTGAAGGCGGCGCACGAGAACTCCGGCGTGGTGGTGCGCGCGTGGACCAGGGCGCCCGCGTCGTACACCCGCTCCGCGACAGGGTGGGTCTCGTCGGAGACCAGCCCCTCGGTGAGCAGCGAGCCGAACCGCAGGCTCCGCCCGGCGATCGGCTGCTCCTCCTTGAGCACCACCGGAAGGCCCTCGAGCGGGCGCGGCGCCTCGCCCCTGCCCGCGTAGCGCTCGGCTGCCTCACGTGCCGCGGACCGGAGGTCCTCGTGGTCGCGCTCCAGGAGGCTGTTGACGGTCGGCTCGGTCGCGTCCGCCCGGGCCGAGACCGCCTCGAGGACCTCGACCGGCGACAGCTCGCGGGTCCGGAAGGCGTCGAGAACCTCGGTCGCGCTGAGGTAGTGGAGATCGGTCACCGGGACTCCTCGGGGTGCTGATTGGGGGCGAACCTAAGGTTGGCGCACGCCGTTGTCAATAGTGTTGACATGACCGTTGGGGAACGAGAGCCGGCTCCTTCCCGGCACGTCTCGATTCCTCGGCCCGGGGCTCAGGCCGACGCGGCGTACACCCGCCGGCCGCCGACGAAGGTCTGCTCGACGGTGGTCTGGCAGATCTCCGCCGGAGGTCCGGCGAAGGGGTCACGATCGAGCACGGCCAGGTCCGCGAGGTTGCCGACCGCGATCGATCCGGTGTCGTCGAGATGGTTCACGTACGCCGTTCCGGAGGTGTACGCCGCGAGCGCGCTGGCGAGGTCCAGGCGCTGCTCGGGGTAGAACACGTCGGCGTCGCCGCCGGGCCCGACCCGGTTCACCGCGACGTGTATGCCCTGGATCGGGTCCGGGCTGCTGACGGGCCAGTCGCTGCCGGCGGCCAGGGTGGCACCCGCCCGGAGCAGGTCGCCGAAGGGGTACTGCCAGGCCGAGCGCTCCGGACCCAGGAAAGGGATCGTGAGGTCGTCCATCTGGGGCTCGTGTGCGGCCCACAGGGGCTGCATGTTGGCGGTGGCCCCGAGGACGCGGAAGCGGGGGATGTCGTCGGGGTGGACGACCTGGATGTGGGCCAGGTGCGGGCGGTTGTCGTTGAACCCGTTGGCGCTCCGCGCCGCCTCGACGGCGTCGAGCGCCTCGCGCACCGCGCGGTCGCCCAGGGCGTGGAAGTGCACCTGGAAGCCGTTCCGGTCGAGCACGGTGACGTACTCACGCAGGGCCACGGGGTCGACGAAGGACAGGCCGTCGTGCGAGCCGCCGGGCGCACAGGCGCACCCTCGGCCGTAGGGGCTGAGCATGGCGGCGGTGTGGTTCTCCGCGACGCCGTCCTGCATGATCTTGACGGTGCTCGCGGACATCAGTCCGCCGGTCAGCTCCTGCCGGGCCGCGAGCAACCTGTCGAGCTGCTCCAGGCCCTGGTCGCGTTCCCACCACAGGGCACCGACGACGCGCGCCGTGAGCAGGTCCTTGGTTCGCGCCGCGCGATAGGCAGCGCCCACGTCACCCATCCCGATCTCGGACCCCACGGCCGCGTCCTGCCAGGCCGTGATCCCCAACGAGTGGAGCACGGCCTGGGCCCGCAGCAGCCCCTCCAGGAGATCCGCCTCCGTGGCCGGCGGCACGTGCGCCGCCACGAGCTGCATCGCACCCTCCTGCAGCATGCCGGTCGGGACGCCGTCGGCGTCGCGCTCGATGCGGCCGTCCACCGGGTCCGGCGTGCGGGCGTCGACCCCGGCCACCTCGAGCGCCCGGCTGTTGACCCAGGCGCCGTGGTGGTCACGGTTGGGCAGGAACACCGGACGGTCCGGCACGAGGACGTCGAGGAAGGCGCGATCGGGCACCCCGCCCGGGAAGCTCTCCATCGACCAGCCACCGCCCGTGACCCACGGCACGTCGGGGTGCTCCGCGGCGTACGCCGCGATCCTCTCCCGGTACTCCTCGAGGGTGATGGCACCGCTGAGGTCGCACGCACCGAGCTCGACGCCGCCGGCGACGGGGTGGACGTGCGAGTCCTGGAACCCCGGGACGAGGAGTCGGCCGGAAAGGTCGACGACCTCCGTGTCGGGCCCGACGAGGCCGTTGACCTCAGCGTGACCGACGGCCGCGATCCGGTCGTCGACGACGGCGAGCGCCGTGGCCCGGCTGCGAACGGCGTTGCCCAGGTGCACCGGGCCGCCGGTGAAGACCAGATCAGCCTGCATAGCCGCCTACCTTTGTCTGTGAGGGATGCGTGACCCATCAGGTTCCGGCGAAACTAGAACCGGCACACGTCGTTGTCAACGGTGTTGATCGCGGCTAGGGTCACGGGTCACATGCAGCCCCCTGCCCAGTCCGACCTGGAGGTCTACCCGATGAGTGGCGCTAAGGCCCGCCGTGCTTCCGGGCGCCCCCAGCTGGACCGCGAGTCGATCGTCGCTGCGGCGATCGAGCTGGCCGCGGCCGGCGAACCCGTCACGTTCCGCGGTCTCGGCACGGCACTGGGCACCGACCCGACGGCCGTCTACCGCCACTTCCGCGACAAGGAGGAGCTCGTCCAGACGGTCATGGACCGACTGATCCTGCGGATGCACGAGCAGCTCGACCACGATGCACCGTGGCGCGAGCAGCTGTGGCACGGCGCGGTGCTGTCGATCGACCTCTTCGCCGCCCACCCGCACATCGGCGTCGAGGCGTCCGTGGTCGGGACCGGTGGGGAGGGCGAGCTGGCAGCCATCAACTGGATCCTGACCCAGCTCGGGCGTGCCGGTCTGGACAAGCAGCAGGCGGTGCGCTTCTACGCGGCGTACTCCGGCTACGTCCTCGCGGCCGCCGCGGCACTCTCGCGCCAGCGCCTGCGGGACGACGAGGGTCCGGTGTCACCGTGGATCGGTGATCTTCGCGCGGTCGATGCCGCCCGGCTCCCCGCTCTCGCCGCCGTGCTCCCCGAGCTGGTCGACCTCGTCGATCGCGATGTCTTCCTGACCGGCATCGAGGTGTTCCTGGACTCCGTGGAGGCCATCGCCAGCAGCAGCGCCGACTCGGGCTCCTGACCGTGCGCACGGGAGGACGCGAGTGAGCAACGACGCTCAGGGCGAACCCCGGGCGTGGCCTGCCGAGGGCGCTCGTCCGCCGGGCTCGAGCTCCGACCGCGTTCTCTCGCGGTCACGCCTCGACGCCGCCGACCAGGGCATCGTCGCGCTGCTCCAGACCAACGGTCGAGCGACCTACACCGAGCTCGCACGGCATGTGGGCCTGTCCGAGTCGAGCGTGCGCAAACGGGTGAACGACCTCCGGCGCAACGAGGTCATCGACATCGTGGCCGTCACCGACCCACTCCAGCTGGGCTTCTCGCACGAGGCCATGCTCGCGGTCCACAGCGTGACGAACCCCGATGAGCTGGCGGACCAGCTGGCCGCCATCGGCGAGGTCGACTTCGTCGTCCTGGTGGCAGGCCGCTACTCGCTGCTCCTGGAGGTCGTCGCCAGCAGCGACGACGAGTTCGTCGAGCTGATCCAGCACATCCGTGCGCTCGCCAGCCCTGCCCGGGTCGACGTCCTGCCCTACCTCCTGACGCGGAAGCAGGACTACG
>DATBDF010000137.1:0-19780 GCA_036270075.1 Nocardioides sp. | reverse complement strand
CCTCGCCTCGGGGGCCGAGGCCGGCCGGGGCGCCGCCGACGACGCCGGCGGGACCATCACCGTGCGCGGGGCCGGGGCCAGGCAGCCGAAGCGGGTCGGCGAGCTCGACGAGGAGATGGTGTACGAGTCCCGGGTCGGCGAGGTGTTCCTGCTCGGCTCGTCGTCCTGGCGGATCGAGGACATCACGCACGACCGGGTTCTGGTGACGCCCGCGCCGGGGGTCCCCGGGAGGCTGCCGTTCTGGAAGGGCGACACGCTCGGCAGGCCGGCCGAGCTCGGCGAGGCGATCGGCGAGTTCACCCGCGACCTCGCGTCGACCAAGCGCGAGGCCGCCGTAGCCGCCGCCGAGGAGCGCGGGCTCGACCCCTGGGCCGCGGACAACCTCGTGGGTTACGTCCACGAGCAGGTCGAGGCAACAGGGGTGCTGCCCAGCGACCGCAGCCTGGTCGTCGAGCGCTTCCGCGACGAGCTGGGCGACTGGCGGCTGGTGGTCCACTCGCCGTACGGCACGCCGGTCCATGCCCCGTGGGCGTTGGCGATCAACGCCAGGCTGCGTGAGCGGTACGGCGTCGACGGCCAGGCGATCGCCTCCGACGACGGCATCGTGATCCGCATCCCCGACACCGACGCCGACCCGCCGACCGGCGAGGTGATCGCCTTCGAGCCCGACGAGGTGGACGACCTGGTGACCCAGGAGGTCGGCAGCTCAGCTCTCTTCGCCGCTCGGTTCCGCGAGTGCGCGGCCCGCGCGTTGCTGCTCCCCCGCCGCGATCCCGGGCGCAGGTCGCCCCTGTGGCAGCAGCGCCAGCGCAGCGCCGCCCTGCTCGAGGTCGCGGTCAAGTACCCGTCGTTCCCGATCGTGCTCGAGGCCGTGCGGGAGTGCCTCCAGGACGTCTACGACCTGCCCGCGCTGGTCGGCCTGATGCGCCGCGTCCAGAGCCGCGAGGTCGGCATCCACGACGTCGACACGCACCAGCCGTCGCCGTACGCCCGCAGCCTGCTCTTCGGGTACGTCGCACAGTTCGTGTACGAGGGAGACTCTCCCATCGCCGAACGCCGGGCTGCGGCGCTCGCCCTCGACCAGGGCCTGCTGGCCGAGCTCCTGGGGCGCGCCGAGCTGCGCGAGCTGCTCGACCCGGAAGTGCTCACCGAGGTCGAGGCCATGCTGCAGCGCACCGACCCCGAGCGCCGAGCCCGCGACGCGGAGGGGGTCGCCGATCTCCTGAGGTGGCTGGGGCCCGTCACCGCCGACGAGGTGGCCGACCGGAGCGTCGAGGGCGGCGACGCGATCGACTGGCTGACGGCGCTCGCCGATGCCCGTCGGGCCGTGGCGGTGCGGATGGCCGGCGAGGAGCGCTGGACGGCGATCGAAGACATCGGCCGCCTCCGCGACGGGTTGGGGGTGCCGGTGCCCCCCGGCGTGCCGGACGCGTTCACCGAGTCCGTCGAGGACCCGTTGGCCGACCTGGTGAGCCGCTACGCCCGCACCCACGGGCCGTTCACCGTCACCGACGTCTCGACGCGACTCGGGCTCGGCGCAGCCGTGGTGCGTCACACGCTCCAGCGCCTCGGTGCCCAGGGCCGCGTGCTCGAGGGCGAGTTCCGGCCCGCGGGCTCCGGTGCCGAGTGGTGCGACGCCGAGGTGCTGCGGTTGCTGCGACGCCGCTCCCTGGCCAAGCTCCGACGCGAGGTCGAGCCGGTCGAGCCGGCCGCACTCGGGCGCTTCCTGCTCGCCTGGCAACACGTCGGCCGGCCACGACGCGGTCCGCGCGGGGTCGACGGTCTGCTCACCGTCGTCGACCAGCTGTCCGGGTACGCCGCCCCCGCGTCCGCCTGGGAGTCCCTGATCCTGCCCAGCCGGGTGGCCGACTACGAGCCGGCACTGCTCGACGAGCTGACCGCATCCGGTGAGGTCACCTGGATCGGCCACGCGAGCCTGCCGGGCAGCGACGGCTGGATCTCGCTCCACCTCGGAGACCAGGCGCCGCTCACGCTGCCGGTGCCCGAGGCGGCTGAGCTCTCCGAGCTCCAGCACGTGGTCCTGGACGCCCTCGCTCCCGGTGGGGCGTGGTTCTTCCGACAGCTCCAGACGGCCACCGGTGGCAAGGACCGCGAGCTCGCCGAGGCCCTCTGGGACCTGGTCTGGGCCGGCCGCGTCACCAACGACACGTTCGCGCCCCTCCGGGCCCTCACGGGTTCCGGGTCCGGCACGCACCGCAGTCGACGCTCCGCGCCCCGGGCACGACCGAGCCGCCCCGGGCTCCGGCCCCCGCCGCCCACCACGACCGGCCGCTGGGCGGTCCTGCCCACGGTCGACCCCGACCCGACGCGACGCGCCCACGCCACGGCCGAGCGGATGCTCGAGCGGTACGGCGTGGTGACGCGCGGCTCGGTGATGTCCGAGCGCACCACCGGAGGCTTCGCCGCGGTGTACAAGGTGCTGGCGGCGTTCGAGGAGTCCGGTCGGTGTCGGCGCGGCTACTTCGTCGAAGGGCTGGGCGCCGCCCAGTTCGGCACCGCAGGAGCGATCGACCGCCTGCGCACGTTCACCGAGGTCGGAGGCGACCAGGAGAAGCCCGAGGCGGTCACCCTCGCGGCGACCGACCCCGCGAACCCCTTCGGGGCGGCTCTCCCCTGGCCCGAGCGCGAGTCGTCCGGCGGCCATCGCCCGGGGCGCAAGGCCGGCGCCCTCGTCGTCCTCGTGGACGGCCGCCTGACCCTCTACGTCGAGCGAGGCGGGCGCACCCTCCTGACCTGGACCGAGGACGCCGGCCTGCTCCGTCCGGCCGCACTGTCGCTTTCCGAGGCCGGCCGCCGAGGCGCTCTCGGACGGATCACGGTCGAGAAGGCCGACGGCGAGCAGATCCTCGGCGGAGGCTCCACCCCGCTGCGCGAGGCGCTCGACGCCGCCGGGTTCGTCTCGACTCCGCGGGGGCTGAGGTTGCGTGCCTGAGGGCGACACGGTCTGGCGGGCGGCTCGTCAGCTCGACCGCTCCCTGTCGGGCAAGGTGCTGACCCGGACCGACTTCCGGGTCCCGGCGTTCGCGACGTGGGACCTGGCGGGTGCCACGGTCGAGCAGACTCTCTCACGCGGCAAGCACCTCCTGACCCGGATCGCGGCCGGCGAGCGCTGGACCCTTCACACGCACCTCAAGATGGAGGGCGCGTGGCGGGTCCTCCGGCGAGGTCAGTCGTGGCCACGGCCCGCCCACACCGCCCGGGTCGTGCTCGAGACCGACGACAACGTCGCCGTCGGGTTCCAGCTCGGCATCGTCGAGATCGTGGCGCGCGAGGGCGAGCCCGAGCTCGTGGGTCACCTCGGGCCCGACCTGCTCGGGCCCGACTGGGACGCCGTCGAGGCCGTACGCCGGATCTGCGAGCAGCCGGAACGCCCCATCAAGAACGCCCTGCTGGACCAGTCACGGCTGGCGGGTATCGGGAACATGTACGCCAACGAGCTCTGCTTCATCGGGGGCGTCGCCCCGGAGACCGCCGTCGAACAGGTCCCGGACCTCCCCCGGATGGTGGCTCGCGCCCACCAGATGCTCGACCTCAACCGGCGGCGCGCCGTCCAGTCGACGACCGGCGACCTCGGCCGTGGGCGCACCTTCTGGGTGCACGGCCGGAGCGGCCAGCCGTGCCGACGTTGCGGTACGACCATCGTCCAGTCCATGGTCGGTGAGCCCGGCCGCGAGCGCGCGACGTTCCACTGCCCCAGCTGCCAGCCGCTCCGCGGAGCTCCGGCGGACGGCCGGTGAGCGGGCCGAGGCCTCAGAGATCGAGGTCGCTCAGGCTCGGGTGGTCGAGCGGGCGTGGCCCGGCGAGATCCCAGTGGTACCGGCGATCGCTCTCGGCGATCGCGAGGTCGTTGATGCTCGCGTGCCGTCGCGCCATCAGCCCGTTCGCGTCGAACTGCCAGTTCTCGTTCCCGTACGAGCGGAACCACGCCCCGTCCTGGTCGTGCCACTCGTAGGCGAAGCGCACCGCGATCCGGTCCGCGTCGAAGGCCCACATCTCCTTGATCAGGCGGTAGTCGAGCTCCTTGGCCCACTTGCGGGTCAGGAACTCGACGATCGCGGGCCGTCCCTGGAAGATCTCCGACCTGTTGCGCCAGCGGCTGTCCGGTGTGTAGGCCAGCGCCACGCGCTCCGGGTCACGGGTGTTCCAGGCGTCCTCGGCCTTGCGCACCTTCGCGATGGCGTCGTCCCGGCTGAAGGGGGGCACCGGGGGCCTGGCCTCGACGGACCCTGCTGACCCTGGTGTCGACCCGGGTGTCGACCCGGGTGTCGACCCTGCTATCGGCATGGTCAGGCTGCCGACGCGACGACCGGACGACGGGTCGAGATCGGCGTCGGGGCACTGGCGGCCTCTTCGACGGCGACGGCTTCCGAGACGTCGCGCAGGACCTCGGACAACGGGGCGTCGAGGGCCGAGCAGAGTGATGCCAGCAGCTCGGAGGAGGCTTCCTTCTGTCCGCGCTCGATCTCGGAGATGTAGCCCAGGCTCACCCGGGCCTCGGCCGAGACCTGCCGCAGGGTCAGACCCTGCTCGAGACGACGCTCGCGGAGGACGTCGCCCAGCAGCCGGCGGAACAGCGCCATCACATCCTCCTCGCCTGCTCGGACCCGTCATGTTCGCGAACCTGTGTGGGGCGAACGCTACCGGAGCGGGGGTTGTTCCCCACCAGATTTCGCTGCTCGGAGCATTCGGCACAGTGCCGACAGCGCCTCCCGGCACGTCCGGTCCTGGATCTGGTGCCGGTCCCCCACCATCTCGATGGTCAGGGCCGAGACCCCTTCGGGACCGGCCACACCTACGAACACCGTACCGACCGGCTTCCCCTCCTGGGCGTCCGGTCCGGCCACGCCGGTCGTCGCGAGGGCGTACGTCGCCCCCGTGGCCTCCCGGCATCCGGTGGCCATCGCCTGGGCACACTCGGCCGACACGACGCCGTACCGCTCGACCAGCTCGTGCGGGACCCCGAGCAGCGCCTCCTTGAGAGCCGTCGCGTACGTGACGAACCCGCCGAGATAGCTGGCCGACGCCCCGGGGACGGCCGTGACCACGGCCGCCAGCCGTCCCCCGGTCAAGGACTCCGCGGTGGCCAGCGTCGCCGCGGCCGACCCGAGCAGGGTCAGCGCCTCGGTGGCGTCGGGCTCGCGCGACGTACGACGCCTCATGCCCGGCGAGCCTAGTCATCCCGGTTACAGTCGCCGACGTGAGCCAGCCGATCGAGAGCTACGCGATGATCGGGGACCGGCGCACGGCCGCCCTCGTGGGCATGAACGGGTCGATCGACTGGCTGTGCGTGCCGCGGTTCGACTCGACCGCCTGCTTCGCTGCGCTGCTCGGCGACGAGGAGAACGGTCGTTGGCAGCTCTGCCCGATCGGGGAGTACGAGGTCTCGCGGACCTACGTCGAGAACTCCGCCGCGCTGCAGACGACGTACACCACGCCCACCGGGGTGGTCACGCTGCTCGACGTGATGCCCACCGGCGACGACCGGATCGACGTGGTCCGGCGGATCACCGGCGTGAAGGGCACCGTCCGGATGCACCACGAGTGGGTCGTCCGCTTCGACTACGGGACGGCGCGGCCGTGGGTACGCCGCAGGCACGAGGACACCGACGAGCCGGCGATCACCGCCGTCGTGGGCCCGGACAAGCTCGTCCTGCGCGGCCCGCGGCTCCCCCAGGCGAGCGACCACCGGCACATGGACGACTTCGACGTCGAGGAAGGGGAGATCCTGACGTTCTCGATGACCTGGCTGCCCTCACACCTGCGCACGCCCCCGCCCCACAGCGCGCACGTCGACGAGACCATCCACGACGAGGTCACGTGGGTCGCCCGACTCGACCTGACCGGAGTCCCGCACCCGGACGTCGTACGCCGCTCGCTCCTGACGCTCCACCTGATGACCCACGTGGAGACCGGCGGCATCGTCGCGGCACCGACCACCTCGCTCCCGGAGGACTTCGGCGGCGAGCGGAACTGGGACTACCGCTACTGCTGGCTGCGCGACGCAGCGCTGACCATCGCGTCGCTGATCGAGGCGGGTGCCACGGAGGAGGCGAGGTTCTGGCGGGACTGGCTGCTCCGCGCCGTGGCGGGTGACCCGGCGGACCTGCAGATCATGTACACCGTCGACGGCGCCCGCCATCTGCCCGAGCTCGACCTCGACGACCTGCCCGGATACGCCGGCTCCCTCCCCGTCCGCATCGGCAACGGGGCGGTCGGCCAGCAGCAGACGGACGTGATCGGCGAGGTCATGCTGGCCCTCGAGGCCGCACGCGAGTCAGAGCTCGGCCAGACCGACGACGCGTGGAACCTCCAACGGGTGCTCGTCGACCACCTCGCCGAGACCTGGCAGCAGCGCGACAACGGGCTGTGGGAGATCCGCGGCGAGCTCCGGCACTTCACCCACTCACGGGTGATGGTCTGGGCGGCCTTCGACCGCGCGGTCCGGGCCGTCGAGCGACACCACCTCAAGGGTGACGTGGACCGGTGGCGGACCCTCCGTGATCGCGTGCGCGACGAGGTGATGACCAAGGGCTTCGACGACGAGCGCCAGAGCTTCCGGCAGCACTACGACACGACCGAGGTCGACGCCGCTCTGCTGATGCTTCCCCTCGTCGGGTTCATCGACGCCGGGGACCCACGGATGCTCGGCACCATCAAGGCGATCGAGGAGGACCTCCTCCGCGACGGCCTCCTGCTGCGCTACCGGACGGCCTCGGGCGTCGACGGGCTGTCCGGCGACGAGCACCCGTTCCTGGCCTGCTCCTTCTGGCTGGCTTCGGCGTACGCCGGAGCCGGGCGGCTCGAGGACGCGCGAGCCCTGTTCGACCGCCTGGTCGGACTGACGAACGACGTCGGCCTGCTGTCCGAGGAGTACGACGCCGAGCACGGGCGCATGGTCGGCAACTTCCCGCAGGCCTTCAGCCACCTGGCGCTGGTCCAGGCGGCCTTCCAGCTGCGGGAAGCTGCCGACGGCCGCGGCTAGGGCTTGCCGTTGGTCACGGTCACCGTCGTCGTGGCCGTCCCCGGCTCAGTGACGTCGTCACCGAGGTAGCGCACCTCGACGTGCTCGGTCCCGGCGCTCGCCCACGGCCCGAGAGTGGCGCTCGCCGTGCCGTTGCTCAACGTTGCCGTGGCCACCTTCTCTCCTTGCACCCAGAACTCGACAGTCCCGGTGGGTGTCGTGGCCGCGGCCCCGCTGACCGTCACGTCGATGGTCGACGGCGTCTTCCTCTTCTGCACCCGGTCGGGCGTGGCGGTCGCGGTGACCGTCGACGCCTGCTGGGTGAACGGCACGTCCAGGCCCACCAGCTCCGGGTTGTGGTCGGACGCCCGGAACTGGTTGTCCTGGTAGAGCAGCGTGGCGTTGTAGTTGTAGCGGCTGTACTCGAAGCCCACCGACTCCTCGGCGTTGATCTGCCACACGTCGCGGCCCGTCACCAGGTTGGCCGCCGCCGCGTTCGCCAGCACGTGGTCCAGCGATCCTGCCTCGCTGCCGAACTCGTACGACGTGTCGCGCGGGTCGTCGCTGGGCTGGTTGATGAACCCGTTCTGGTAGAGCACCTGCATCGGGTCCTCCTGGGTGTAGGAGTTGAAGTCACCCACCAGGAAGATCTTCTTGGTGCCGTCGGCCTGGGCCGTCGCCTTCGCGAAGTCCACCAGCGCGTGCGCCTGCCGGATCCGGTCCGGGTTCGCCAGCCCCTGGCCCGTGCCGTCGTCGGCACCTGAGCCCTTCGACTTGAAGTGGTTGACCACGACCAGGAACCCGTCGGAGTCGAGTGCGCCCTTGCGCTTGAACTCCTGCGCCAGCGGCTCCCGAGCGTTCTCGAACGGCTGACCCGCGCCCGACTGGTCCGACAGCACCTCGGACGGGCCGACCAGCTGCACGGTGCTCGGGTTGTAGATGAACGCCGTCCGGATGACGTCCTGCTGGTCCGTCGGGGGAAGGTCCGCCGCGTCCGGCGACGGAGCGTACGCCCAGCGGGGGTATCCGGCGTCGGCGTTCAGCGCGTCGACCAGCTTCCCGAGAGCGTCATCACGGTCCTTGCCGAACTGCACCGAGTTCTCGATCTCCTCCAACGACATCACGTCGGCGTCGATCGTGTTGATCGCCGGAATCTCCTTGGCGAGCTGACGCTGGAGGTTCACGGCGTCCCATGCGCCGCGCGGGCCGTTCGGCGCACAGTTGTTGACGTCGATGGGGTTGCCCTGCCGGTCGTCGAACGAGGTGCACGCCTGGGGGTTGCCCACCTGTGCCTCGTAGTCCGCCGCCGAGGTCGGGAAGTAGTTCTCGACGTTGAAGGTCGCGAGCTTGAGGTCGCCACCCACGGGCTGGGGAACCTCGTTGGCCGCCCGGGTGTCGCTGAAGGTCGCCCACTCGTGGCCGTCGCCCCGCACCTGACTCGTCGGCTGGAGCTCCCAGAGGTTGTTGCGGTAGTCCAGGATCACCGGCTGGTGGAGCGTCGCGGTCGAGCCGATCCGCACCGGGTTGCCCGGCGTGAGCCACGCCATCGCGTCGTTCTTGTTGCCGGAGAGGTAGTTCCATGACGAGCCGTCGTTGAGGACGACTCCACGCGCGGCGTTGTCGGCCTCGACCTCGGCCACCTTGCCCGGCTCGAGGTTCGGGTTGTAGAGGTCGGTCGGCTGCCACAGCTGGTGGTCGCCGGTCGCGAGGCCGATCTCACCGAAGTTGTTGGTGTCGAAGTTGTCGGTCACCGTGAACTGGTCGGTGGGAGCGATCAGCTCGCTCTCATGGGCCTCGCGTGCCGCGTCCGTGGTCGGGTAGGCCATGGGGCGGGCGGTGACACCACCGAGCGGTGACGGCGTCGGGAGGTCCTGCACGTCGGAGGCGGCGACGCTGAGCTCGGTGAGGCCACCGAACTCGCTGACCGTCCCGGTCACCTCGACGTAGTCGCCGATCTTCACCGTGACCTCGCCGCTGGGCTGGTGCACGAAGATCGCGTCGGACTCTCCGGGCGTCTGGTCGTCGCCCGACCCGGTGCCGTCGGTCTGGATGACGTAGCCGAAGAAGCCACCCACGGGGTACGACGCGGTCACGACCCCGCTGGTGATCACCGGCTTGTTCTCGAACGGCGACTTGTCACCTGAACCCTGGATCTCGGCGATCGAGTGCTCGGTCGGCGGAGGCGGCGGCGTGACGCCGTTGCCCGCCCCCGGAGTGAGCGCCTGCGCCTTGAAGTCGGCGCTGTTCACGTCGGAGTCGGTCTCGTCGACGTCGCGGCTCGGGCCGGTGGTCACCGAGCCCGCCGGAGAGGCCGTCCCTTCGTAGGTGTTCGACGTACCCCACCCGACCAGGTCGACGACCCCGGAGGTCACCGAGCCCGTCCCGGGGTTGATGGCGGACGTGCCGTTGGCCAGGAACAACGTCCCGCCGCCGCCCGCGATGTTCAGACCCGGAGCGGTCTGGTCAGCCGGGTGAGGCAGGGCGGTGCCGTTGGCGCCGTTGCTCCCGCCCTGCACCACGAAGAAGCCGTGGGCCGGGACCGTCCCGGTCAGCGCGACCGCGGTGCTGGCGTTGCCGGTGCTGGTCGCGGCGCGGTACTGCAGCGACAGCCCCGTCAACGAGACATCGGAGCCGGTGGGGTTGGCGAGCTCGACGTACTTGTTGGTGTAGGTCGCTCCAGCCGACCCTCCGTTGGCGTACACCTCGTTGATGACGAGGCCGGTGCCGGCCGGGTTCGCGCTGGCGGGGGCGAGGAGTGCGCCGCCTCCGGCGACGGCGGCCACCGTCGCCAGGGCAGCCAGGACTGACCGAGATCTGGACATGATCGAACCTTTCCGAGACTGGGCGAAGGAATGGGTTACGTGACGACGCGGAGCGTGAGGGAGTGCTTGACGGACCTGTCGAGGTCACTGCCGAGGTAGCTCACGCGCACGTTCTTCGTGCCGGTGCGCGCGTACGGCTGGAGCGTGACGGTGGCCTTGCCGTCCGACAGCCGGGCCAGGTAGGTCCGGCCGGCGGAGGTGACCGAGATCCGCCCGCTCACGGTGTGGCCGGGGCTGGCCAGGGTCACGACGAGCTTGGGCGACGTGCGCCCCGCGTGGACCGTGCCGGGCGTCACCTTCACCGCGAGCGTCGGCGTCGCCTTCGCGACCGTGAGGTCGATGGCGGTCGAGGAGCCGGCGTTGCTGCCGTCACCGGCGTACGACACCGTCAGGCCGTGGTGGCCCGGTGTGAGCGCGGTGCCCGGGATCGCGACGTCCGCCTCCCCGCTGGTGAGGTTCCGCTGGCCGACCTGGTGCGTGCCCTCCCAGAGGGTCACCTCGCCGGTGGCTCCGGCCGGTGCGACAGACACGTGGACCGTGCCTGGCGTCCCGTAGGTCATCGACCCGGCGGTAGCGGAGATCGTGGTCGCGGCTGACGGCTTGCCGACCGTGGTCATCGAGGGAGAGGCCACCACGGTGAGCGGCGAGCCCGCGGGCACGCTCGCCGGGACGGTGAGGTCGATGGCTGCGGCACCGTTGCTGACCGGGAAGGTACCGAGCAGGACCCGTCCGCTCTGGGCGTACACGTCGACCGAGGTGTTCACCGGGCTGCCCTGCGAGGTCAGGTCCAGCTTGGTCAGCGAGAACGTGACGTGCTCCCCACCCGTGACGTACGCCGGCATCCCGGACTCGTTGACCTCCTGCCGGGCGAAGTCCGGCCCGAGGTTCGGGTGGCTCTGCAGGTACTGGATCCACAGATCGCGGTCCACGAGGCCGGTGTCGTGCGAGGTGCCGTTCTTGAACGCGGAGAAGTTGTCACCGCCGGTGCCCAGGAACGAGAACGTGCAGATCGTGTAGGTCTTGTCCGGGTCGAGCGGCTTGCCGTCGATCTGGACCGACGTCACCCGATGACCCACCGGCTGGCTCGGGTCGAGGGTCACCTGGACGTTGTCGGACAGGCCGAGGTTGAGGAACGGCCGGCTGGCACCGGCGGGCTGCCACTGCTCCTCGAGCACCTGCTCGAGGTCGCTCCCCTTCAGGTCGACGGTCCAGATGTTGTTCACGAACGGCAGGACGTTGTTCGCCTCGGCGTACGTGACGACACCGTCGGTGTTCGCCGGGTTGCTGCTGGTGTCCCCGGCGTAGGGGAACTCGGCACGAAGCCCGCCCGGGTTGGTGATGCCGATGTCGGCATGGCCCATGTCGGCGGGGAGCCCGTCACGCAGCGCGTTGGCGACCAGGTCGCCCATCGTGGACTCCGAGGCGCGGTCGTCCCGGGTGCCGCCGGTGTAGTGCCCGTTGGTGACCGAGCCGCCGGTGTAGGCGGTGGTGATGTCGGAGGTGATGCTCCCGACCGGGGTGTTGCCGATCTCGTTGCCGTGCGCAACCGCCGCGGTGACCGTGTCATTGACCGGGTTCAGCACGTCGGGGTACTGCGAGATGTAGGTGCTGTTGTCGCCGGTGGTCGGCACCGCGTTGTTCGTGGCGGTGTAGCCGGTCACCTTCTTGGTGTCGGGGTCCACGGTCAGCTCGACCTGCCCGACATTGGCGCCGTACGAGCCGGTCTGGAGCATGGGCCGGGTCGTGAGGTCCCCACCGGTGACCGGCGCGTCGTAGGCGTAGGTCTGGTGCGTGTGGCCCTGGAAGACCGCGTTCACCTCGGGGCTCAGGTCGTTGGCCATGGCCGCGAACTCGCCACCCTGCGCGACCTCCTGGTCGAAGCCCTTCGTGCCGTCGACCGCGCCCGCGTGCACGACGGCCACGATCACGTCGGCCTCGCCGTTCGCGGGGTTGCCGTCGCTCAGCTGCCCCGCCACGCGGTTGATCGCAGGGACGACCGGGCCGAAGTCGATGTCGGTGATCCCGCCGGGGCTGACCAGGGACGACGTCTCCTGGGTGACCGCGCCGACGACGCCGACGGTCACGCCGCCGACGTCGTAGGTCTCGTACTCCGGCAGCACCGGGTTCGTCGTGCCCTTGACGTAGACGTTCGCAGCCAGATAGTCCCAGGACGCGTTCGTCGGGTTGCTCGGGTCGCCGCCGATGATGCGGTTCTTCAGGTCGTCCCAGCCCTTGTCGAACTCGTGGTTGCCCACCGAGCTGGCGTTCAGGCCGATCTCGTTGAGGACGTCGATCGTCGGCTGGTCGTTGGCCACGGCCGAGTTGAACAGCGAGGCGCCGACCAGGTCACCGGCTCCCACGAGCAGGCTGCCGTTGGCCGGGGTCACGCCGGGGTCGCGGAGATGTTCGATCTCGTAGGCCCACTTGACGGTGATGTTCGGGTCGATCCGCCCGTGGAAGTCGTTGATGCCGAGGAGGTTGATGGTGACCGGGTCTGCGGCGTGCGCCGACGGGGCAAGGCCCGCCAGGGTGCCGGTGACAGCAAGAGCGGCGGCACCGACGAGAGCGAGACGCGCGCGCACACGGGAGGGTCGAGACATGGAGTTGGGGGGTCCTTCCGAGCCATGGCCGACGGCTCCGGGATGCCGTCGGCAGCGTGGTGCGCGTCACCCTAGTACGCCGTTCGCCCGCCGGCACCAGCAGGAGGTGGACGGGCCGTGAACGTCACGTGGCGCGGATGGAGTCCCGCTGGCGCCAGACGTCACGGAAGAACTCGTAGCCCGACCAGAGGGTGATGGCGACAGCCACCGCCAAGGTGGCCTGGAAGGCGTAGAAGAGCACCTCCCCGATGTCGTGGAGCGGCGAGCCCACCTGTCGCAGCGGCAGGCTCAGACCGGTCAGCGCCACGGCCTGCAGAGTCGTCTTGACCTTGCCGCTCTGGGCTGCCGCCACCACGACCCGCTTGAGGATCGACAGCCGCAGGAGGGTCACCGACCACTCGCGCAGCAGCACCACGATCGTGACCCACCACCAGACGTCGCCGACGATCGAGAGGCCGATGAACGCCATCCCGGTCATCGCCTTGTCCGCGATGGGATCGGCGATCTTGCCGAAGTTCGTCACCAGGCCTCGCGACCGGGCGATGTCGCCGTCGATCTTGTCGGTCAGCATCGCCACCGCGAACACCAGGGTGGCCGCGATCCGCCACCCGACCGAGTCGCCGCCGTCCTGCAGGAGGGCGTAGCCGTACACGGGCACGAGCAGGATGCGGATGCCGGTCAGGATGTTGGGGAGGTTCCAGTTCCCCGCCGTCGCGGTCTGCTCGGTCATCGGCGGGGCTCCGCGACGAGATCGGCACCCTCGGTGGTGACGACCGTGGCCGCGACCAGGTCCCCGATCGCGTAGGCCCCTCCGGTCAGGCGCGTCGTGCCGTCCACCTCGGGACCCTGGTGGTCGGCACGCCCCTCGGCCACCGTGCCGTCGCCGGCGTGGGCGTCGTCCACCTCGTCGAGGGACTCGACCAGCACCAGGACGTCCTCCCCCACCCGCTCCTCGGCCCGGTGTGCGGTCAGCTGCTCGACCAGGTCGGTGACGTGCTCGACCCGGGCCCGGATCTCGTCGTCGTCGAGCTTGCCGTCCATGTCGGCGGCCTCCGTGCCGTCCTCGTCGGAGTAGCCGAACACGCCGGTGACGTCGAGGCGAGCCGCCACCAGGAAGTCGCACAGCGTCATGAGGTCCTCCTCGGTCTCGCCGGGGAACCCCACGATGACGTTCGAGCGCACGCCGGCCCGGGGCGCCAGCGTGCGCACCTGGTCGAGAAGGCCCAGGAAGCTGTCCGGGTCGCCGAAGCGCCGCATCCGACGAAGCACCGGCGCGCTCGCGTGCTGGAACGACAGGTCGTAGTAGCGGCTGACCCCGGGAGCCCGCGCGATCGCCTCCACCAACCCCGGTCGGGTCTCGGCCGGCTGCAGGTAGGACACCCGCACCCGCTCGATCCCGTCCACCGCAGCGAGCTCGGGCAACAGGGTCTCCAGCAGCCGGAGGTCTCCGAGGTCCTTGCCGTACGACGTGCTGTTCTCGCTCACGAGGAAGACCTCGCGAACTCCTTCGGCAGCGAGCCAGCGCGCCTCGGCGAGGACGACGTGGGGGCGCCGGCTGACGAACGAGCCACGGAAGCTGGGGATCGCGCAGAAGGAGCACCGGCGGTCACACCCGCTGGCCAGCTTGAGCGGCGCCATCGGCCCGCCGGCGAGGCGGCGGCGTACGGTCCGCGGACCACTGGCGGGGGCGTGCGACCCGATGTCGTCTCCGCTGCCGTGGCCGGGGACGGCGACCCGTGCCGCAGCGCGGTCTACCGGTGAGATCGGCAGGAGTCGCCGGCGGTCCTGCGGGGTGTGCGGGTGGAGCACCTCGCCGGCCAGGATCGAGCGCAGACGGGCGGCGATGTCGGGGTAGTCGTCGAAGCCGAGCACGGCGTCCGCTTCCGGCAGCGACGCGGCGAGGTCCTTGCCGTAGCGCTCGGCCAGGCATCCCACGGCGACGACCGCCTGCGTGCGCCCGGACCCCTTGAGGTCGGCGGCCGCGAGCAGCGTGTCCACCGAGTCCTTCTTGGCCGCCTCGACGAACCCGCAGGTGTTGACCACGACCGTCTCGGCGTCCGCCGGGTCGTCGACGAGCAGGAAACCGTCGGCGGCGAGGCGTCCCGCGAGCTCCTCGGAGTCGACGTCGTTGCGCGCGCACCCCAGGGTGACCAGGGCGACGGAGACATCGTGGCGGGTGCCGGGTGTGCTCGTCATCAGGGCCGAGTATGCCGCCCCCGTCGCGACGGCTCCGCGCCAAGCGGGTGCCGGAGGGCTCACCGCCCCCGTGCGACGTAGGACTCGGTCGCGGGACGACCTGCGGGCCCCATGCGCCCGCGGTCCTGTCCGGCCACCGTCACCTGCACGGACCCGTCGGTCGACTGCACCTGCACCGGGGTCGCCGCACGCAGGGTGTGCTTCTGCCCGTAGGCGAGGTCGCCGGAGAACACGAGGCTGCCGCGGCCGTCGCGGACCACGACGCGCGCGCCGCCACCGGCGGCGGTCAACGTGACCGGGACGGGGTCTCCCACCGGCACCGGCGTCTGGTGGTTCGGCCCGCCTGACCCGCTCAGGACCGCGCGGTCTGGGCTCTGGTCGGGTCCACCGGTCACGAGTCGCGCGACCGACCAGCACAGGATCAGCGCCATCACGGCCGCCACGAGGACCGACCAGTTCGGACCACCCCGGGTGGCGCGGATCGAGCCGGCTCCCGCCAGCTCGGCCTCGAACACGCGTCGCGGGTCGATGGGGGCATCGGCGTAGCGCTCGTCGTACGTCGCGAGGGCGGGCGCTCCCTCGACCCCGAGGACACGCGCCAGCGTGCGGAGATGTCCTCGGGCGTAGAAGTCGCCTCCACAGGCGCTGAAGTCGTCGACCTCGATCGCCTCGATCACGTGCGGCCGGATGCGGGTGCGATCGGCCAGCTCGTCCACGGACAGGCCGAGCCGTTGCCGGGCCGCAGCGAACTGCGGACCGATCACCGGCTCGGGAGCCGGGTGCGCGGCGTAGTCGTCGATGAGCAGGGAGCCCTCGTCCTCTGGAGCGGCGTGGAGGTCGCCCCACACCTGGGTCTCCTCCTCGAGCGGCTCGTGCTCCCGACGGACCTCGGCCCTGGCCGCCGCGAGGGTCTCGCGGGCAGGAGGCGGGGTCTCGCTGGGCTCGATCTCCGGCTCGATCTCCGGCTCGATCTCGGGCTCCGGCTCGAGCTGATCCGTCTCCTCCTGCCCCGGGCGCTCGAAGCGCGCGGCGACGACGCCGATGAGGTGCGCGATGGCGGGACGGGGATCGGGCAGGCGCCGCCCCCCGGCGTCCGGGTCCAGCTCCGGGCCGATCTCCGGGCCGATCTCCGGGCCCATCTCCGGGCCCATCTCCGGCTCCGGCTCGTCCAGCTCGACCCACTCCGCTTGCGGACCCGGCTCGTCGATCTGCTCGGGTGCGACGTGCTCGTGCTGGACCACGGGTGTGCGGCCGTCCGCGAGGTCGCGCAGGGCGTTGGTGAGCCCATCGGGTGCACCCACGACCCGTGTCCCGAGGCCGAGCGGCACCGAGAGGGGCGCGCCGTGCAGTCGGGCGTTCAGCCGGGCGATCCGGCGGGCCCCGGGGTCGAGGTCCTCGAGCACCCGCTGCACGTAGTGCGTGTGCACGACGAGCAGACCGTCGCGCCACCAGCTGCGCCGGCGCTGGTGCTCGACCTCGTGCAGCCCGCCCCACGGCAGGCCGACCCAGGTGCGCCCCAGGCGCAGACGGACCCCGAGGTCGTCGGCGACGAGCAACGGCGTGCGCGCGTCGAGCAGGGCTGCCAGGTTGGCGATGCCGACGAAGCCGAGGACACCCGCCACGACCCAGTCCGCGAGTCCACCCCCACCGGCGGCGCGAGCGAGGTAGGCGACGGCGACGAGGGAGGCTCCGGCCCCCAGTGCCGCAGCGATGCCCGGGCGTCGGCGTACCTCGACCAGGTGGTCCGGGGTGCCGGCCGGCTCGCCGATGGTCTCGAGCACGGGCCGGTCCGCACTCTCGTCGTTGTCGTCGGTGTGGGTGGTGTCGGTGATGTCGGTGTCGATGCTCATGTCAGGCCCCCATCTCGCCCTGCAAGGTGGCGATCACGCCGTCGATCTCGTCGGGTTTGACCAGCACGTCGCGGGCCTTGGAGCCCTCCGACGGCCCCACGACTCCGCGGCTCTCGAGGATGTCCATCAGCCGCCCGGCCTTCGCGAAGCCGACCCGCAGCTTGCGCTGCAGCATCGAGGTCGAGCCGAACTGCGTGGACACGACCAGCTCGACGGCCTGGATCACCAGGTCGAGGTCGTCGCCGATGTCGTCGTCCAGCTCACGCTTGCCCTGCTGCGGTGCGGTCACGTCGTCGCGGTACGTCGGAGCCAGCTGCTTCTTGCAGTGCGCGACGACCTGGTGGATCTCTGCCTCGGTGACCCAGGAGCCCTGCACGCGCACGGGCTTGGAGGCCCCCATCGGCAGGAACAGCCCGTCGCCCTGTCCGACCAGCTTCTCCGCGCCGGGTTGGTCGAGGATGACCCGGCTGTCGGCCAGGCTCGAGGTCGCGAAGGACAGTCGCGACGGGACGTTGGCCTTGATCAGGCCGGTCACCACGTCGACGCTCGGCCGCTGGGTGGCGAGCACGAGGTGGATGCCGGCGGCGCGGGCGAGCTGCGTGATGCGGACGACGGCGTCCTCGACGTCGCGCGGCGCGACCATCATCAGGTCGGCCAGCTCGTCGACGACCACCACCAGGTAGGGGTACGGCGCGACCTCGCGCTCGCTGCCGGGCGGCACCGTCACCTTCCCTGCGCGGACCGCCTTGTTGAAGTCGTCGATGTGGCGGAACCCGAAGTTCGCGAGGTCGTCGTAGCGCATGTCCATCTCGCGGACGACCCACGCGAGGGCCTCGGCGGCCTTCTTGGGGTTGGTGATGATCGGGGTGATCAGGTGCGGGATGCCCTCGTAGGCGTTGAGCTCGACCCGCTTCGGGTCGACCATGATCATCCGCACCTCGTCCGGCGTCGACCGCATCAGCAGCGAGCTGACCATCGAGTTGATGAAGCTGGACTTGCCGGAGCCGGTGGCGCCCGCGACGAGCAGGTGGGGCATCTTCGCCAGGTTCGCGACCACGAACCCGCCCTCGACGTCCTTGCCCAGCCCGACGACCAGCGGATGGTGGTCGGACCGCGCGGTGTTCGAGCGCAGCACGTCGCCGAGGGAGACGATCTCCTTGTCGGTGTTGGGGATCTCGATGCCGATCGCGGACTTGCCGGGGATCGGGCTGAGGATCCGCACGTCGGCCGAGGCGACGGCGTACGCGATGTTCTTCGACAGCGCGGTGACCTTCTCGACCTTGATCGCGGGCCCGAGCTCGACCTCGTAGCGGGTGACGGTCGGGCCGCGGGTGTACCCGGTGACCTGCGCGTCGATGTCGAACTCCTCGAGCACCTGGGTCAGCCGGCCCACCACCTCGTCACTCGCCCGCGACCGCGCCTTGTGCGGCGACCCGGGGCGGAGCACGTCGTTGCCCGGCAGGCTGTAGACGACGTCGCCGGACAGCTCGAGCTGTTCCATCCGCTCCGGAATCGGGGTGTGCGGAGGCGCCTCCAGGTCGGCCGTCGTGTCCGGGTCGGCGCCCGTCACCGCGATCGCCTGGGTCGCGTCCACGTCGGTGTCCTCCGCACCCTTGCGGCGACGCCTCTTCAGCTCCCGGTCGGTCAGGACCGGGCTGTCGTACGCGGGGTCCCCCGGCTCGCCGTCGGCCTCGTCCCCGGCGAGCGGACGGCGCCGGCGACTGCGGACGCCGTTCTCGGGGAGGTCGGACTCGGGCTCGGCGTGCCGGCCGAGCACGCGGTCGCGGAACGCCGCCACCTTGGCCGGGACCTGGTACACCGGCGTCGCGGTGATCACCAGGAGACCGAAGAAGGCCAGGAGGAGGAGCAGCGGGACCACGACGTACGCCGTGCGGAGCAGGTCGAGCAGCAGGCTGGAGACGACGTATCCGATCGCCCCGCCGGCGCCGCGCAGGTCCGACGAGTCGCCGTTGACCGGGACGGGGTTGCCGGCCGCGATGTGGACGGTGCCGAGGACGCCGAAGCCGAGCGCCACCCAGCCGACGACCTGACGACCGGCGGGTCCGTTGCTCTCCGGGTCGCGCAACGTGCGCCAGCCGACCCAGACCAGCAGCAAGGGAACCAGCCAGCCGACCTTGCCCACCGAGCCGGACACGACCGTGCGGACCGCGTCCATGAGGCCGCCGGGCAGCTGCCACCAGACGGCCGCGGCGGCCACCACCGCGAGGCCGAACAGGAACAGGCCCACGCCGTCACGCCGGTGCTCGGGCTCGAGGTCGCGAGCGGTGCGACCGATCCTGCGGGCGACAGCACCGACGCCGTGGGCGATGCCGAGCCAGACCGCGACGATCCCGCGACCGAACACGGCGAACAGACGCAGGACCGGACCGCGCCCCGAGCGGACCGCTCGGGGCGCCGGACGTCGGCCGCGCGTGGACGCGCGTGAGCGCTTCTTCTTGCTCGTACTCCGGGATCGCGTAGAAGGCTTGCTCCTGCTGCGCGAACCCGGCGGGGAAGACGTACGGGTCGCCATGGTGACGAATCTAGGTCACCGTCACTCCCGTCACACGGATCACACGCCGCACAGTCGTCACGTCCGCTCGAGCAACCCCCGGACGTACTGCGCCTGACCGAGATGAGCGTTCACCTCGTTGACGACGCTCACCAGGCGGACACCGAGGGTCACCGGTGGGTCCCACGCCTCGTCGACCACGCGGTCCAGGTCGTCCGGCTCCAGGGTCGCGACGTACGCCGCCGTGCGGCCGGCCACCGCGTCGTAGTAGCCGGCCAGCAGGTCACCGCTGACGCGGACCCTGCCGACGTCGGAGGAGCTCATCGCGTACCCGTGCTCCCGGGGGTCGAACGGCAGCCCGAACCGATCGGCCCATCCCTCGGCCACCCACACCTGCTCCGTCCCCGCGACGCCGGCGACGTGGTCGTCCTCGATCCGGGACAGGTGCCAGACCAGCCAGGCGATGGGGTTGGCCTCGGGGTCGGGCCGCCAGGCCAGGTCGTCGTCGCTGAGCCCGGCGACCAGCCCGGGCATCTGCTCGCGGACGCGGCCGAGGGCGTCGGCGAGGAGCTCGCTCACGTTCATGCGGCCCACCCTGGCACTCCGTGCCGACAGCGCACTCCCCCACCTCGCTCTGCCATGCTCTTCGTCCGTGACCGGCTCGCTGATCTGGGTGCTGCCCGCGGTGCTCGCGCTCGTCGACTGGTACGCCGTGGCGCGCGAGGACCGCCGTACCGTGGTGACCTACCACGTCGGCCAGGCACTGATCGTGGCCGGCGTGCTCGCGGCGACCTGACCCACGGAATACACCGGCTGTC
>DATBDF010000136.1:0-13781 GCA_036270075.1 Nocardioides sp. | reverse complement strand
CGAGGGCGACGACCTGGTCATGAACGGCTGCGTCCGCGCCGCGGCCGACGGCCGGCTCCGGGCGGTCAAGTACCCCGGTTTCTGGGCGCCGATGGACACCTTGAAGGAGCGCACCGCCCTCGAGCAGCTCTACCGGAGTGGGGTGAGCCCGTGGGCTCTGTGGCGGGACGTGCCGGCGCCGGGCGGACGCCCGATCCTGCCGGTCCCGGCGATGGACCCGGTCCTCGCGCCCTGACCGGCTCAGCGCCGGACGCTGCCGGGGTCCTGACGGTACTGGTGGCCGCGCCACGTCGACCACGACACCTGATGCCCGAGAGTGCGGATCTCGAAGTGCCACGGACCGACGTAGGTGTTGTCGCGCCAGTGGTTGTCCTGGTCGAAGGTGATGTGGTTCGGGACGACGTAGCGCTGGTACGGCGACCAGCGCGGGTAGCTGCCGTAGTTGGACACGAGCCCTTGGAAGCCGCAGTCCGCGCTCGGGGTGCAGTGGGGGATCCGCGACGGGTCGAAGACGAAGAGGTTGTGCTCGACCCGCAGGTGCTTGACCTTCCAGCGGCAGTCGTCGAAGTACGGCTTCGCATGGATCTTCGAGGGGGTCCCGCACGCCCGCTCGGTGGCGACGCGGGGGTTGACGAGCGTGGTGTAGCCGGAGCTGGAGTTCGCGGGCGAGCCGACGAAGCGGTCCGGGTTCTCCCAGGCGATGATGCCGGCCCAGTTGTTCACGAAGCGGTTGTGCGCGACCACGAAGTGGCGACCGTAGGTGTGGCCCGCTCGGATGTCGCTCCCCGACTCGGACAGGTAGATGGCGCCCGTGAAGTCGTCGTTCTTCTGTCCCTTGACCCAGGAGTTCCGGACGAAGGTGTTGTGGGTGATCCGGGCGTTGTAGCTGATCTCGTAGAACAGGCCCTCCTCGGCGTTGTCGGAGATCAGGTTCCCGTCGATCAGGAAGCCGGTGTTGTTGGTGTCGGCCCACAAGCCGGGGCCGACGTTGTCGTGGACCCAGTTGTCCTCGACCTTGGCGCCCCGGGTGTCCCAGAACTTGCCTCCGCCGGAGCACCCACAGCCGGGCATGCGCTTCTCCCAGTTGTCGGTGTTGTTGAACGAGATCTCGTTGTGGCGCAGGACCACGTGGTGGACGCCGTGCCGGAGGTAGGCGCTGAAGCCGTACTGGCCGTTGCGGGTCAGGCAGTTGGAGAGCACGCGGTTCCGGTTGCCGATGAAGACGGCGGCTCCCGCGACGTCGCTGATCGTGTTGTGCTCGACGCGCCAGCCCGGAGCGGCATCGTGGTTGACGACGCCCTGGTTGTTGTTGTCACCCGCCCGGCCGAAACCGGTGATGGTGAGGTGGCTGACGGTGACGTTCTTGGCGTCGCCCGCAAAGGCGTAGAGATTGCGCTTCCGTCCGTCGATGACGGCGCCCGGCGCCCCGATGAAGACCTGGCCGTCCTTGGGTCGCACCTGGTCGTACTTCCCGTTGCCGAGCGTGTGCGTGCCGGGGCCGATCCAGATCACCGCGCCGGGTCGACTGCTCTTCGCGACGCGGGCGATGCTCTGCGACCGCACCACCTTCGCGTGAGCCGGCGGTTGCGCCGGCCCGCGGAGCCCGCGCGACCCGCAGATCGCGGCAGGCGGAGTGCGCAAGGACGGTGCACCTCGGGTCTCGGCGGTGTGGACGGCTCCGGGGGTGGTGTGCGCGTCGAGCCGGGCGCCCGTGGGGGCGCCGGAGTCACGGCCCTTGAACGCATCCGCGGCGGCGACGCCCGCCGCCAGCACCAGCAGCAGGGACGCCAGTACGACGACCAGCCGCGCAGGATGGCGCGCGGCGTACCGCCCGAGCTGGGTTCGTCGTACGTTCGCGGCCATGGCCGAGGCCCTTCGCTGGGTCTGATGCCGTCACGGATCGCGTACCTGCAGCCCCGAGGCGCGGGCCACGAAGCCCCGGCGATCGTAACCCGATCACCGGTACGCCGCCCCGAGTCGCTCCGGGAGGAACGGCCATGAGCACGACCGCGTCGCGCGGGGGTACGGCGAGCCGCGCGACCGCCCGCCGACTGGGCTGGGGACTGGGCGACCAGGCGGTCTCGAGCATCACCAACTTCGTGCTGGGCCTGGTGGTCGCGCGGTCCCTGGGCGCCACCGCCTTCGGCGCCTTCAGCCTGGCCTGGGTCACCTACGGCGTCGTCATCAACGTCTCGCGCGGCCTGGGGACCGACCCCCTGACCGTGCGCTACAGCGGCCCGGCCGACGACCGCTGGCGCGCGGCGATCGTCCGTGCGGCCAGCACCGCGACCGCCGTCGGGATCGTCGTGGGCGCCGGCTGCGTCGTCGGGGGCTGGGCGTTCGGGGGCGTGGTGGGGGCGAGCTACGTCGCGCTCGGGATCACCCTGCCCGGGCTGATGCTCCAGGACAGCTGGCGCTACGCCTTCTTCGCCTCCGGGCAGGGTCGTCGGGCGTTCCTCAACGACGCCGTGTGGGCGGTGACCCTGGTCCCGGCGATGATCGTGGCGGACTCCGTGGGGACGGCCTTCGCGTTCGTGCTCGCCTGGGGCGGCGCCGCGGCCGTGGCCGCCGTGTTCGGCTGCTTCCAGACACGGTGCCTGCCACGGGCTCGAGGCATCACCGGCTGGCTCCATGAGCACCGGGAGCTGGGAGCCAGGTACGCCGTTGAGAACCTCAGCGACAGCGCCGGCGCCCAGGTGCGGTTGACGGGCCTCGGACTCATCTCCGGTCTGGCCTCGGTCGGTGCGGTCAGGGGTGCACAGCTCCTGCTCGGTCCCTTCGTCGCACTGCGGATGGGGATCAGCCTGATGGCCGTGCCCGAGGCGGCGCGGATCCTGCGGCGGCGGCCGCATCGGCTGATCGCCTTCTGCGTCGTCCTGGGGGGCAGCCAGGCCGTGGCCGGACTGCTGTGGGGCGGGGCGCTGTTGTTGCTCCCCTCGTCGGTGGGGACGCTGATGCTCGGGTCGCTCTGGCCGGCGGCGATCGCGCTCGTGGTGCCGACCACCCTGGCCATGGCGCTCGGCTGCCTCTTCGACGGCGCCTTCGTCGGGCTGCGAGCCCTGGGCGTGGCACGCCGCAGCCTCCGGGCCCAGGTCACCCGCGCGGTCCTCGCGGTCGTGCTGGGACTGTTCGGCGCCTACGTCGGCGGGGCCGAGGGGATGCTCTGGGGGGCCGCCCTGGCGTCCCTCATGGGCGTCGTCGTGGTGTGGGGTCAGCTCCGGGCAGCGGCGCGGGTGCATCGCGCCACGGGCCCGCTCACGACCCCCTGAGTGTCCTCGGGGTCACATGAAGTCGAGCACGTGTCGCAGGTGGTCGGCGAGCGAGAGCGCGAGCGCGATGATCGTCAGCGTCGGGTTGGAGGCCCCGTGGCTCGGGAACACCGACGAGCCCGCGACGTAGAGGTTCTCGATGCCGTGCACCTTGGCGTCGGGGTCGACGACCCCTCGATCGGCGTCCTCGTGCATCCGCGTCGTACCGAGATGATGGTGGTTGCCCTCGATCAGGGTCGTGCTGTCCAAGCGGGCGGTCCACCGCACGGACCCGAGGCCGCGGTCGCGCAGGTTCCGGTCGAGGACCGCGGCAGCGGCGCGGGGCGAGTTCCGGTCGAGCTCGGTCATCGCCCACGTCACGCGCGCGACCGGGCGTCCCAGGTCGTCGCGTCGGCGCCCCAGGGTGACGCGTGAGTCCGGGTTGGGGGACTGCTCCCCTTGGACGCGCAGGGCCAGCGTGCGCGGCCGCGAGACGAACCGGTTCAGTGCCATGCCGGCGAGGTCCGGCAGCCCGGTGACGACGTTGCGCAGGTGGCGTCGCAGCGCACGGACCCGCGGGCGGCGGTCGGGTGACTTGCGGAGGGTGGCCAGGGACCGCACGCCGTCGCTGGTCACCAGGTCCGGACGCGGGATCAGGAACAGTGCGCAGTTGAGCAGGCCCTCGTCCTCCTGCGTTCGATCGGACACGCGCAAGGCGCCGCCCGTCGCGGCCCCCGCCTCCTGGTGGAACAGGTCGAGCTCCTCGACCGACGTCCGGTCCGTGAGGTCGACGTAGCCGGCGAAGAACGACAGCCGCTCGGCGAAGTAGCGACCGACCAGCCCGTGCGCGTTGCCGATGCCGCGCCCGTCGTCTCCGGTGAGCAGGATCCGCGCGTTCTCGATGCCACCGGTGGCGATCACCACGACCCGTGGACGCACCGAGAGGCGCGAGCCGTCCAGGCGGACGGCGTGGACGCGACGGACCCTGCTGGCCGTGCCGTCGAGCTCCAGGCCGGTGACCCGGGTGTGGAGCAGGACCTGCACGTCCGGGGAGGCGGACAGCTCGCTCCAGGAGTGATGGAAGGCGATCGTCGGGAACTGGAAGACCGTCGCCTCGAGCTCGCCCCCCATCAGGGACCTGGCGGCCGGCGACGCGTCCTGGTACCAGGTCGTCGTAGCGGCGTCGAACGACACCAGCCCGCACAGCTTCTCGGCCCGTTGGTAGAACGGCTTCAGGTGGTCCAGGCCGAAGGGCCAGGCGACGTCGTTGCGCCCCAGGCGGGGCTCGAAGTCGATGGCATCCAGCGGGCGTGCCGCCCATCCCTCGTCCCACAGGCGCGAGTGGCGCAGCGTCCCGCCGAAGGCGCGGACCCGGGAGTGGTGCAGCAGGTGCAACGGATATCCGTCGCTCTCACCACGGCTCTGCTCCTGGATCCTGGGATCGACGTCCAGGCCGCCCGCCTCGAGCAACAGCACACGCAGGCCCAGGCGATCCAGCTCCTGGGCGATCGTGATGCCCGCCGGCCCGGCGCCGACGATGCACAGATCCGGGGCGAGATCTTCGCCCTCGCGCACGCTCGAACTACCGTCCATGCATCCCCCCGGTTGCGAAGTCGGCGATCTTCATTGTGAATTCATGGGTCGCCGATAGATAGACCAACCTGGGGTAAAAAGATGACGCCGAAATCCTTTGCTTGGGCCAGCCGATATCTGACCTAAACTCGTTTCCAGATGTCGTGGAACGACGCCACGCGCATCGCTTCCGGGGGGAGGAGCGGGACATGGTCGCTGGGCGCTCGCGCGCAGACGAGGGGCCGGCCGACGCCGCGGCGGCGTTCGCCCCGCCCGACCTGGGCGACTTCGCCCGCTCGACGGCCGCTCAGGACCGTCTTCACGACCTGGTGCCGGGCGGAGCGCACACCTACGCCCGCGGGTCGGACCAGTACCCCGAGGGCATGGCACCGGTGCTGGCCCGGGGGCGGGGCGCCCGCGTCTGGGACCTCGACGGCCGGGAGTACGTCGAGTACGGCATGGGCCTGCGCTCGGTCACGCTCGGGCACGGTCACCGGGCCGTCACCGACGCGGTCGCGCGGGCGATCACGGGCGGGGTCAGCTTCTCCCGGCCCACGGCGCGGGAGCTCGAGGCAGCCGAGTGCTTCCTCGGCCAGGTGCCCGGGGCGGACATGGTCAAGTTCGCCAAGAACGGCTCCGACGTCACCACGGCCGCCCTCAAGGTGGCGCGAGCGGCCACGGGCCGGCGTCGGGTCGCCATCTGCCGCTCGCACCCGTTCTTCTCCACCGACGACTGGTTCATCGGCTCGACGGCGATGTCGGCCGGGACGCTGGAGGACGAGCGCGCCCTGACGGTCGGGTTCGACTACAACGACCTGGACTCGCTCCGCGCCGTGCTGGACCGTCACCCCGGCGACATCGCCTGCGTGATCCTGGAGGCGGCGACCGCGACCGCGGACCCGGAGCCTGGCTACCTCGAGGGGCTACGGCGACTCGCCGACGAAGACGGTTTCGTGCTCGTCTTCGACGAGATGATCACGGGGATGCGCTGGTCCCTGCACGGTGCCCAGCAGGTCTACGGCGTCGTGCCCGACCTGTCCACCTGGGGCAAGGCCCTGGGGAACGGGTTCGCGGTCTCGGCGCTCGCCGGCAAGCGTGAGCTCCTCGAGCTCGGCGGCCTGCGGACCTCCGACCCGCGGGTGTTCCTGCTGTCAACGACCCACGGCCCGGAGACGGCGGGCCTGAGCGCGTACCTCGCCGTCCACCAGGAGTACTCCGCCTGGGACGTCGTGGGGACCATGGAGCGGCAGGGCGAGCGACTGGCAGCCGGAGTACGAGCGGCGGCGCTGGACGCGGGCCTGCAGGACCTGGTCCAGGTGCACGGACGCCCGTCGTGCCTGGTGTTCAGCACGGCCGATCCTGCCGGTACGCCGTCCCAGGAGTACCGCACCCTGTTCCTCCAGGAGCTCCTGCGCAGGGGAGTGCTCGGTCAGTCGTTCGTGGTCTCGGCGGCCCACACCGACGAGGACGTCGACCAGACGATCGACGCGGTCGCCGGAGCCCTGCAGGTCTACGCGCGAGCCGTCGACGCGGGTTCGACACGCGGACTCCTGCGAGGCCGTCCGGTGGCTCCGGCGATGCGCGCGTACGCCGCCCCCCGAGAGCTCCCTCTACGCGATCCCCACGTGTGACCGGGCTCCGACGCACATCCGGAGGGCAAAATTTTGTACGTGGCCCCTGACGTCGACCCTCTTCTCGGAGGTAGGTTGTCGCCCGTCAGAGTTGTGACGATTGCGTCCGGGGGGGACTCATGACCAGCATCATCACGGATCCTGCGTGCACCGACGATGAGCGTCGCGGGGCGCTCTATGCAGGAGATCTTTTCGTCCACACGGCATCGCCGGCGATCCGCGAGTTCGTGGCGTTCACACGAGGCATGGTGGAGGACGCGTTCGGGAACCTCGATCCCGAGACGGCCCAGTACGACATGGATGTCGAGACGTACGCGGCGGTCCTGGGGCGGCTCAAGCCGGCGTTCATCCATCATCCCGAGTCGAAGCGGCACCTGCGAGCGATCCTGGTGGAGCACGGCTGCGACCCGGAGCTCACCTACTTCGACGTGCCCAGGCTGCGCACCTCGACGTCGGACGACTTCCTGACGACCGGCATCGCCTACGCGTTCCACCCGCATCGCGACACCTGGTACTCGGCGCCGATGATGCAGGTGAACTGGTGGCTTCCGATCTACGACGTGTCGCCGAGCAACGTCGTGGCGTTCCACCCGCAGTACTTCGACAACGCCGTGGCCAACGGCAGCGCTCGCTACAACTACTACGCCTGGAACCGTGACAGCCGCGCCATCGCGGCGTCCCAGATCGGCGTGGACACCCGCGAGCAGCCGAAGCCGGAGGAGGAGGTCGCGCTCGACCCCCAGATCCGCCCGGTGCCGCCGGTCGGCGGGATGATGGTGTTCTCCGGGGCACAGCTGCACTCCTCGGTGCCGAACGACTCGGGTCGAACGCGGATCAGTGTCGACTTCCGGACGGTCAACCGCGCCGACGTCGAGGCCGGCCGGGGCGCGCCCAACGTCGACTCCCGCTGCACCGGTACGACGATGCGCGACTACCTGCGCGTCAGCGACCTGGAGCGGCTGCCCGACGACGTCATCGCGCCCTACGACGAGGGCGTGCCCGAGGAGCTTCTGAGCTACGCCGTCTTCCAGGGCTGATCGGCCGAGAGCCGGTCTGAGGTCCGCCGGATGCTGAGCCTGAGTCTTCCGACGGGTGCCACCGAGGTGCTCTGCCTCGGCGCCCACCCCGACGACATCGAGATCGGCTGCGGAGGCACGCTCCTGTGCCTGGGCAGCCGCGCATCGACGCGCATCACGGCGTTGGTGATGTCGGGCACGCCCGACCGGGTGGCCGAGTCGCGGGCCGCCCTGTCGGCCTTCGTCGGTGCCGAGGACGCGCGGTTCCTCGGCTTCCCCGACGGTCGGCTGCCGAGCCGCTGGGACGAGGTCAAGCAGGCGCTCGAGGACCATGCGGCGACGATGCCGACGCCGGACCTCGTCCTCGCACCGAGGGCAGAGGACGCACACCAGGACCACCGGCTGCTCGGGCGGCTGGCTCCGACGGTCTGGCGCGACTCGCTGGTCCTGCACTACGAGATCCCGAAATGGGACGGCGACGTCGGGCAGCCGTCTCACTACGTCGGGCTCTCCGAGGCACAGGCGCGCCGCAAGTTCGAGCTGCTGGACGAGCACTTCCCGAGCCAGCGGTCCCACGACTGGTGGGACGAGGAGCTGTTCCTCGGCCTGATGCGGGTCCGCGGCATGGAGTGTCGGCACCGGTACGCCGAGGGGTTCTTCGCCACGAAGGTGCTGATCGACGTCGGCGAACCGGCCGTCGGCGGCGCGGAAGATTCAGAAGGGGGACAGTCATGAAGGTCTTGGTCACGGGGGACCGCGGCTACATCGGAGCGGTGCTGGTGCCGTTGTTCCGCGAGGCGGGGCACGAGGTGGTCGGTCTCGACATCGGCTGGTACGACGGGTGCGACTTCGGTCCGTACACCGTGGACTACGAGTCGCGCACCGGGGACATCCGTGACCAGCGGCCCGAGGACCTCGCGGGGTTCGACGCGGTGGTCAACCTGGCCGCGATCTCCAACGATCCCGTGGGACACCTCAACCCGGACGCGACGTACTCGGTGAACGCCCATGGTGCCGCCCATCTTGCGCGGGTGGCGAAGGAGGCGGGCGTGCCCCGCTACGTCTTCTCGTCGTCCTGCTCGCTGTACGGAGCCGCCGGCGACGCACCGGTGACCGAGGAGAGCGACTTCAACCCGGTCACGCCGTACGGCGAGAGCAAGGTCATGGCCGAGCAGCTGATCTCGCCGCTGGCCGACGACGACTTCAGCCCGTCGTACCTCCGCAACGCCACGGCGTACGGGTCCTCGCGTCGCCTGCGCGCCGACATCGTGGTCAACAACCTGACCGGCACCGCCTTCACCCGGCACGAGGTCCGGCTGCAGAGCGACGGCACGCCCTGGCGTCCGCTGGTGCACGCGGAGGACATCTCGCTCGCCTTCCTCGCCGTTCTCGAGGCCGACCGCGACGCCGTGCACGACCAGGCGTTCAACATCGGGCGCGACGAGGACGTCGTCCAGATCCGCGACATCGCCGAGCGGGTCGCCAGTCGCTTCGAGGTCCCCGTGACCTTCGCCGAGGGAGCGTCGTCCGACAGCCGCGACTACCGCGTCGACTTCGGCAAGGTGGGCCGGATGCTGCCCGCCTTCCAGCCCCGGTGGACGGTCCCGGCCGGCATCGAGGAGCTGGCGGCCGACATGGAGCGCTACGGCCTGAGCGTCGAGGACTTCGAGGGCCCGCGCTTCGTGCGTCTGCAGCGCATCAACGAGCTCCAGGAGCAGGGCCGGTTGGACGACGGCCTCCGGCTCCACCCGGTCGGTTGACGCATTCGTGATGGACGAAGGCTCCGGCGGGGAGAGCGGCGCCCGGCGCGCGCGGATGCGTAGCCGGATGGAGCGTCTCTACCCGATCCCGCGGAGCCTGACCGGCGACGGCGTACGCGAGACGTTGCGGGTGCTGGCGGAGTCCGCGCCCCCGCAGGCGCCGTTGAGCACGGTGCGGGTGCCGTCGGGCACCGAGGTGTTCGACTGGACGATCGGCGACGAGTGGAACGTCCGCGAGGCGTACGTCGCCGACGCCTCGGGACGTCACGTGGTCGACTTCGCCGAGCACAACCTCCACATGGTCGGCTACAGCGTGCCGGTGCGCACGCGGCTCTCGCTCACCGACCTGCGCCCGCACCTCCACACTCTGCCGGACCACCCCGACTGGATCCCGTACCGCACGAGCTACTACCACCGCGACTGGGGCTTCTGCCTCGCCCAGCGCACTCTCGACACGCTCGAGGACGGTGAGTACGACGTGGTCGTCGACGCGACCCTCGAGCCCGGCGAGCTGGTGTACGGCGAGCTCCTCGTGCCGGGGGAGGGCGACGAGGAGGTGATCGTCACCTCGCACGTGTGCCATCCGTCGCTGGCCAACGACAACCTGACCGGACTGACCGTCGCGATGGAGCTCGCGGCCTGGGTGGCGGCACGACCGCGCCGGTACTCCTACCGGTTCGTGTTCGCCCCCGGGACGATCGGGGTCCTCACCTGGCTGAGCCGCAACCCCCAGACGATCCCCAGGATCAGGCACGGCCTCGTCCTCACCGGCCTCGGCGGAGGCGGACGCCTGGTGTGGAAGCGCACCAGGCACGGCCGGCGCCCGGTGGACGTCGCGGCTGCTCACGTCGTCCGTCGCCTCGACGGAGAGGTGCGGCCCTACTCGCCGTACGGGTACGACGAGCGGCAGTTCAACGCGGTCGGATTCGACCTGCCGGTCGGGCGGCTCTCCCGGACTCCGCACGGGGAGTACCCCGAGTACCACACCTCCGCGGACGACCTGGACTTCGTCACCGACGACGAGCTCGAGGAGTCCTTCGGGGCGCTCACCCGCATCGTCGACGTGCTCGAGGGGGACGCCCACTACCTGAACCTGAGCCCCTACGGGGAGCCGCAGCTCGGCGCGCGCGGCCTGTACCCGACGATGGGCGGTCGGGCCGCGTCCGACGCCGTGATGGCGATGCTGTGGACCCTCGCCTATGCCGACGGATCGACGTCCCTGGTCGAGGTCGCTGACCTCGCGGATCTCGACTTCGAGCAGGTACGCCGCGCCGCCGACGACCTGCTGGGGGCCGGTCTGCTGGCTCCCGCCGAGTCGTAGCGCGCGCCCACCGCGTGGGCGATCATCGCCGGCAGCGCGACACGCGGGTGCCAATGACTTGACGGGAACGCCTGGCTCCAGTCAAATACGACTAAGTCAGTAGAGATACTGCCTTTCTCGGGTCACTCGACCATTGCGGCTGCGCCCAGCCTCTGAAGTCCGAAAGAGGTATCCATGCGCACACGCGCGCGCATCCTGGGCGCCACGGCTGTCGCAGCCGCCGTCGTCGTCACCGTCCCCGTCCTCACGTCCTCCTCGGCCCACGCGGCCCGGTTCACCGGCGGCAACGTCGTCGTCTATCGGGTCGGCGACGGGGGCGCGGCGCTCACCAACGCCGCCGCCCCGGTCTTCCTCGACGAGTACAGCTCGGCCGGGACGAATGTCCAGTCGGTGCCACTCCCGACGACCAGCACCGAGGGCAACACCCGGCTGACCGCCTCCGGCCAGTCCCGGTCGGAAGGGCTCATCGACCGCTCCGCCGACGGCCGCTTCATCGCCGTCACCGGCTACGACGCCGCGCCGGGCGCCACGGGGGCGTCCGACGCGAACGTCCCGGGCGGCAAGCTCTCCCTGACCACGACGTCGCCGACGGCGGTGCCCCGAGTGGTCGGTCTGGTGGACGCCAACGGCAACGTGGACACCACGACGACTCTGGCTGACGCCGGCAGCGCCAAGATCATCCGCTCGGCCACGACCACCAACGGCGAGCGGCTCTGGGCCACCGGCGGCAACGGTGGCATCGTCACCGCCACGCGCGGGTCCGCCACGAGCAGCACCGTGGTCGGCGACGCCGCGAGCAACCTGAGCTCGCTGACGGTCCAAGGCGGTCAGCTCTTCAGCTCCGGGATCCTGGCCGACCGTCTCGCCGCCGTGGGCACCGGCACGCCGACCTCCGGCGCACTGAGCGACCTCCACGGCCTCCCGGACAACCTGCTCACCTACGGCTACGCGTTCGCGGACCTGGTTCCCGGCGTCGGGCTCGGCAGCACGGGGCTCGACACGGTCTACATCGCCGACGGTTCCTCGCGAGCCGGCACGATCGACAAGTACCGGCTGAGCGGCTCCACGTGGACGTCCGCCGGCTCCGTGGACGTTCCCGGCGCCCTCGGCATCGTGGCCGACGCCACCGGGAACTCGGTGAGCCTCGCAGTGACCACGCCGACCCAGCTGGTCACCCTGACCGACAGCAACGGCTCGGCGGCGTCCTTCGCCCCCAGCGGCCCCAGCCTCCTCGCCACCGCGCCGGCCAACACCGAGTTCCGCGGTGTGGCGCTGGCGCCCACCACCACGGCCGGGCCGTCGGCGTTCATCCGGACGCCCGGAGCGGGTGCGTCGATCACGCTCGGCGCCACCACCCCGGTGACGGTGTACGCCGCGTCGGCCGGCGACGCGGACCACGTCTCCGCGGTCGACGTCCAGCTGGGCACCGGCGCCTCCGTTGCGGCCACCCAGTCCGGACACCTCTGGACCGCCCAGGTCCCGACCACCGGCCTGGCGGCGGGCGCCGGCAAGCTGACGGTCCACGCCACGGACCCCACCGGCACCACCACGGTGACGCGGTCGGTGACGCTGACCGGCAAGACCGTCGTCCCCGCCGGCAACCTCGGCGCGGGCACCTACCCGTGGACGGCCAAGCAGGTGAAGGTCACGGGCTCCTGGAGCACCTACAAGACCTCGCACTCCCCCTCGGGCAAGGGCCGCACGTCGACCAAGAAGAAGTCGACCGCGAGCGCCAAGGTCTTCGGCCACGGCCTGGTGCTGACCTTCGACCGCTCCGCCAAGGCGGGCAAGGTCAAGGTCACCGTGGACGGCAAGGCCAAGACGTTCGACCTCTTCTCGAAGGCCGGCAAGCCGCTCTCCGAGAGCTGGACCTTCACGGGGGCGCTCAAGAGCCACTCGGTGGTGGTCACGGTCCTCGGCACCAAGTCCTCCGCCAGCAAGGGCACGGCCGTCCTTCTCGCCGCCCTGAAGGTGAAGGCCTGATGTCCACCCCGACGACCACCCGGACCAGAACAGGAAGCCACATGTCCCGACGTACGATCCGCGCCGGTCTCGCCGGCGGTCTCGCCGCCGCCCTGACCGTGCTCGGCGCGGCCGCGCACGCCGATCCCAACCCCAACCCCGACGTCGGTACGCCGATCGCGGGCAAGGCGCCCCTCGACCTGTACGCAGGAGTCGGTGCCGACGCCTTCGCCGAGCTGTCGAACAACTTCGTGAGCCAGTACGACGGCCAGGGCCCGGCCCCGACGAAGCTGCTCGAGTCGTACGACGCGGTCAACCCGGTCACCGGCGCCACCGGGGTCGGGGAGAACATCTCGACGAAGCCGGGCTGCACCGGGATCCCGCGGCCCAACGGTGCCAACGCCGGCATCAACGCGATCGCCCTGAACCAGAAGAGCACCACGGACGCCACGGCGTTCTGCATCGACTGGGTGCGGTCCAGCCGGGCGAAGGGGTCGGCGGCCACCGACGCGGCGCTCACGTTCTTCGCGCAGAGCCGCGACGCGGTCGGGTACGCCGTGATCGGCAACGCCTACGCCCCCACGACGCCGTTGACCACGGCACAGGTCCGGGGCATCTTCCAGTGCACCATCACCGACTGGAGCCAGGTGGGCGGGCAGGCGGGTCCCATCCACGTCTACCGGCCCCCGACGACCGCCGCCACGTACACGTTCTTCCTGACGGCCATCGGCTCCAGCCTCACCGCGGTGCAGTCCGGGTGCGGAGACCCGGGCACCGTCGCGAACGCGCAGCAGAACGACGGGACCACGATGAACGGCGACCCGCTGGGCATCGCGCCGTACACCGTCACCAAGTGGGCGGCGCAGAGCAACGCGGACCTGGGCGCCAACGCGGTCGTCGGCATCCTGGACAACCGGGGCGGTACGCACATCGGGCTCGTCAACACGACCACGGCCCCGACCAAGGACACGCTCTTCAGCGGCGTGCACTACCAGGTGCTGAACCCCGCCTATGCCGACAACGCCGGCCCCAGTGCGTCGTTCGGCCGGCTCTTCTACAACGTCACCCGCAACGACGCTCCGGCGGACCTGAAGGCGATCTTCGGGCCGGACGGGTACCTGTGCACCCACGCGGACGAGCTGCTGATCCCGTACGGGAACACGCCGCTCGGTAGTGACACGTCGCAGACCAACTACTGCGGTCAGGCGAGCTGACCGCCCCCCAGCGTGGTGGCGGGTTCGGGTGAGCCCGCCACCACAATCACCCACTTC
>DATBDF010000135.1:0-1661 GCA_036270075.1 Nocardioides sp. | reverse complement strand
CGCGCTGGACTGGGAGACCGCGACGTTCGGGCAGGCCGAGGAGGACCTGGCCTGGTACCTGTTCCTGGACCGGCACCACAGCGAGGGCCTCGAGGTGCCGCCGCTCGAGGGCTTCCCGCCGGCCGCGGAAACGATCGCGCGCTACGAGGAACTGGCCGGGCGGCCGATGCAGCACATGGGCTACTACGAGGTGCTGTCCGCCTTCAAGTTCACCGTGATCATGTCGCGTATTTCCCAGGCCATGATCGAGTGGGGCTGGCTGGAGCCGGACAGCGATTTCCCCTACAACAACAACTGCTCGCGCTTGACCGACGTGATCATGGAAGGGCTGGAGCAACCGTGACCCTGTCGCCGCTCGACGACTACCCCGTGCACCAGGTCCCCGAGGTGATGCGGCACGTCGGGACGTCAGACCGCAACTTCTACGACCGCTACTACTTCAACGCGTTCCCGCTGACCGCGGACACCATGCTGATCGTCGGCCTGGGGCAGTACCCGAACCTGGGGGTGACCGACGCGTTCGCGCTGCTGCGCCACGGCACGCGGCACCGGGTCGTGCGCGCCTCCCGCGAGCTCGGCGCCGACCGGATGAACACGCAGGTCGGCCCGTTCCGGGTCGACGTGCTCGAGGGACTCAAGCGGCTCCGCGTGGTGCTCGGCCCGAACGAGTTCGGCCTGTCCTTCGACCTCACCTGGGAGGGCACGATCCCGCCCCAGGTCGAGCCGCAGCATTTCATCCGCGCGCACGAGCGGGTGGTGTTCGACTCCAAGCGGATGGCGCAGACCGGGCGGTGGACCGGATCCATCACGACCGATGACGAGACGCTCGAGGTGACGCCGCGGCAGTGGTGGGGGATCAGGGACCGGTCCTGGGGCATCCGGCCGGTGGGGGAGGCCGAGCCGGCCGGCATCCAGTCCCGCGGCCCCGGCACCTTCTACTGGCTCTACGCCCCGGTCCAGTTCGAGGACCACGCGATCTTGTGCATCGTCCAGGAGGACCACGACGGGCGCCGCCTGATGGAGGAGGCGGTGCGGGTCTGGCCGGACGGCACCCGCGAGTACCTGGGCCGCCCCGCCTACGAGCCGTCTTACGCCGAGGGCACCCGGGACGTGGTGAGCGCGCGGATCGGCTTCTCGCCGCCCGGCGGCCAGCCGTTCGACCTGCACGCCACGCTGCCGCTGCCGGTGCACCTGATGACCGGGACCGGCTACGGCCTGGAGCAGGACTGGCGGCACGGCATGTACCAGGGGCCGGACCTGGTGGTGCAGGGCGTCAGCTACGACCTGTCCCGGCCCGAAGACGCGGCCCGCATGTGGGGCATGGTGGACGCGGTGGGCAAGTTCGAGTACGAGGGGCACACCGGGTACGGGCTGTACGAGTACTGGGCGCTCGGCGACCACCCCTCGTTCCGCTAGCGGTCAGGCGGGCGGGAGCGCGACCCGCCCGGCGGCCGTGACGTGGAACGTCACGATGGCGACGATCCCCGTCGTCGTGCCATGCTGCGATCATGGAGACCGTTTACGAGGCCGCGGGGGGTGCCGCCGGCCTGCTGCGCCTGGCGCACGCCTGGCACGCCCGGGTCCTGGCCGACGATGAGGTGCGCCACGCCTTCAGCCACGGCTACCACCCCGAGCACACCGAGCGGCTCGCCGCCTACTGG
>DATBDF010000134.1:0-17406 GCA_036270075.1 Nocardioides sp. | reverse complement strand
GCCGGGCCGGGTGTTCTCCGGCACCTTGGACCACACACCCCCTCGGTCGCTCGCCTTCACATGTTAGGAGGCCCGAGCCCCCGGGATACGGCTGACCAAAGTCTCGACGATCGTCGTGACCTCTGTGATCCGCATCGCGCGGGCCAGGAGCAGGAAGACGACGACGTCGATCCCACCCAGCACGACGAGCCGGAGCGCCGCGAGGACGTGCGACACGTCGGCCGTGTGGCCCGGCAGCACCTGACCCACCGCCCACGCGACGCCCGTCGAGACCCCGGCCGCGACCAGGACCCGCACGCCGAACCGCAGCAGCTCCGGTGTCTCGAGGCCACCCAGGCGGCCCCGGAGGATCAGGTAGGACATCACCGAGCCCAGCACGTACGACGCTCCGTAGGCGACCACCAGGGCGGGAGCCGTCTGGGCGGCGGTGGCCTGGCGGACCAGCAGGATCGCCACGACCACGTTGGCCGCCGCGATCGCGCACTGGATGAAGAACACCGTGCGGTTCAGCTCGAGGGCGTAGAAGCCGCGGAGCATCAGGTAGTGCACGGTGAAGAACACGACCCCGGGCCCGAACAGGATGATCGTGGTCACGTAGTTGTCGAACGTCGCACTGGTCGCGCCGTACCCGAACAGGACCTTCGTGGCGTCGTAGGACAACAGGGGGAGTGCGAAGGCGAACGGGATCACCAGCGCGAGCGCCGTCCGCAGCGTCCCCGCCAGCGTGCCCGCCAGGCCGGTCAGGTCGCCGTCGGAGGCCTTCGCCGACAGGCGCGGCAGGATCGCCGTGGCCAGCGACACCGTGATGATCGCGTGGGGGACCATCACGAACAAGAAGGCGGAGGCGTACACCGTGTAGCCGGTGGCGTCCGTCGGCGCGGGGACGTGGGCGCCGTGGTGCGGGAGGCAGGTCGAGCCCGCCGTGCCGCTGGAGGCGAGCCGCACGACCACGGTGTAGGCGACCTGGTTGACGATCACGAACAGCACGGTCCAGACACCGAGGCGCAAGGTGTGGCCGAGCCCGGTGTTGAGGAAGTCGTAGCGCGGCCGGAACCTGACGCCGGCCGCCTTCAGGTACGGGAGCAGGACGGCGACCTGCGCGACGATGCCGATGGTCGCGCCCAGACCCAGAACCAGCTCCTGGCTGTGCGAGAACGCCGAGCAGCCCTGTGAGTCGGGCAGCGGCCCGAACCAGACCAGGTAGAGGACCAGGACCAGGATCGAGATCACGTTGTTGGCGATCGGCGCCCACATCATCGGCCCGAACCGGCCGCGGGCGTTCAGCACCTGCCCGAGCAGCACGTACATGCCGTAGAAGAAGACCTGCGGCAGGCAGAACCGGGCGAAGGCGATCGCCGAGTCGCGCTGGGCGGCGAGCGAGGGGTCGTCGTACGAGGAGCTGAGGAACAGCCGCATCACCAGGGGTGCCGCGACCACCAGCACGATGGTCACCACGCCGAGGAAGAGGGCGGCGAGGGTGATGATCCGGTTGGTGTAGGCGTCGCCGCCGTCGGGGTCGTTCTTCTGGGCCCGCACCAGCTGCGGCACGAGCACGGCGTTGACGATGCCGCCGGCCAGCAGGATGTAGAGCATGTTCGGGATGGTGTTGCCGATGTTGAACAGGTCGGCGTGGAGCGCGTTGCCGATGGCGGCGGCGAGCAGGACGTTGCGCAGGTAGCCGCTCGCCCGGGAGAAGACCGTGCCCGTGGCCATCACCGCGGACGCGGTGAGGATCCCGCGGCTCTCGGAGGTGTCGCTCACGAGGCGTTTCTCGCCGCGCGGGCCGCGAGGATCCGGCGGACCAGCCGGACCACGATCGCGGCGAACAGCAGGGCGATCCCGGCACCGATGATCACCCAGATCAGCCGGCTCACGCGCTCGGCACGCATCGGGAAGGTGTCGTGGGAGCCCAGTGGCCGCCCGGCGGGGGTCGTCAGGATCAGCCGCACGTTGTGGACGCCTCGCTGGTCGGTCGAGGCGTGGAGCAGCACGCTGGTGCGGCCGTTCGGGTCGAGCGAGACCTTGTCGGGGCCGGTGATCGTCAGCCCGGGATCGGCGATCGAGCGGACCCTCACGGTCACGGGCACGTCGAGCCCGTTGCTGATGAGCGCCGAGAACCGGCCGGAGTTGCTGGCCAGGGTCACCGACTCGGGCGCCGCCAGGTCGATCTGGTCGAGGTTCCCGTGGACCCACTGGGAGGTCCCGTGCATCCGGTCGAGGGCGAAGAACGGCGTCTGCGCCGCGGCGTACGACGCGTTGCCGGTCACCTCCTCGAACAGGCGCCGGTACAGGACGTGGTTTCCGGTGAGGACGGACTGCAACGTGGAGCCGTAGGTCATCACGTCGTCGGCGTTGAGGTAGACGCGCGGGCCGAGCTCCGGCTCGTCCGGGGACGGCGCCAGCAGCGACGTGTCGGACATCGGCGTCGGCTCCACCGCGGTGGCTCCCGTGACGCTCGTCAACCGCATCCAGGGAGCGTCGAGCCCGCTGAAGAAGCCGGGACCGAGCGGACGGTGCGGGTCGGTCGGCAGCTCGACCAAGAGGGGCTGCTGGTCGCCGAGGGCGCGAATGGCGGACTCGGCGAGCACCCGTTGCCGCAGCGCCAGCGAGCTCTGGGCGGGAGCGGGGCCCGGCCCGCCCTCGGCCGCCGCGGTCGAGGTGAGCAGGACCCGATGGCCGTTCAGCGTGTTGACCACGGAGTCGGTGTGCTCGACGCCCGAGTCGGCCAGGAGCGTGTCGACGTCGCGCGGGAGGCCGGCCACCGTGTCACCGGTGGTGCGACCCGTGGGCGGGGAAGCCACCGGTCGGAGACTGAGGCCCCACGGCCGGAGGGCGCGTCCGGTACGTCGGAAGGCCTGGCCGAGCAGGGACCGGTCGTTGCGTACGGCGGTCTCGACGGCCAGGTCGCCGTACGGGAGACCGAGCAGCTCCGCGGTCCCCTCTCCGAGCAGCGGCCGGATCTCGCGGAGCCACTGCCGGGCGACCTTGGCCGTCGAGGCCGACGCGGCGGTGGCCGCGGTCGAGGAGGCGCTCGAGCCGGAGGAGGAGGGGGAGTCGCTCGGCGACGGCGTCGGGCTGCCGCTCCCGGGCTTCTGCGGGGAGGTCAGGGTCCGAGCGGGATTGCCGCGCGCGAGCTGCCGGACGACGTCGATCACGGCCGGATCTGCCAGCCAGGTGAGCGGGTGGCTTCCCGCGGCACTCGCAGTGGACACCACTGAGCTCAGCGGCCCGGACTGCATGCTGCGACGCCACGTCAGGGGGTCCAGCACGGCTCCGTCGTCGCCCCGGATCACGCCGGCGCGCAGGGGCAGCACCAGGGCTGTGTCCTCCAGCGCGCCACCGGGGAGGGCGTTCTCGGGGACGTAGGGCAGGAACGTGCGGTCGCGTCCCACCGCCACGCGAGTGCCGCCCTCACCGTTGTCACCGAGGACGTGGACGCCGAACCAGTAGACGCCGGGCGTCGACACGGGAAGCGTCGATCGGGGCAGCCGGACCGTGAACGTCTTGCTCTGGCCCGGCGCGAGCGCGTGGATGCTGTCGAAGGTGCCGGTCACGGTGATCCGGGGTCCCACGTCGGCGTTGACCGGCGTGTCGACGGCCTCGCTCAGCTCCGCGGAGGTCGTCATCGGGGTCGATCCCATGAACCCGTGGACGTTGATGGCCGTCCACGTCTGGTCCGTCGCGTTGGTGACGGTGCCCCGGATGACGATCGGACCCTGGTCGGGCACGTAGTCGGGGGAGATCGACTTGATCCGCGGCACCAGGGGCTGCGAGGGGTCGAGCGGACTGGCGGACGCGGCACCGGCCGGGGGTGACGAGACCAGCACGCCGGCTCCGGCAAGCGCTGTCAGAGCCGCGACGAGCACCGCCGCTGCCACCACTGCCAGGGCATGCGGCAGTGAGGGCGGGCGGAGCACGGACCCAGGCTAGGGCGTCGGCGGATCCGCTCCGCACTACGCTGTCCCTCCGTGTCCGACCCAGCAGATCGCCGACCTCCGGGGAGTGTCCGGCTCGCCGATGCCCAGCGCGACGTCGCCGCCGAGCTGGACCGGATCGCCCCGGTCATCGACGGGCTCGGCCGGCGGTTCACCGAGGCCGGCCACGAGCTGGCGCTGGTCGGCGGGTCGGTGCGCGACGCGATGCTGGGTCGCCGGCACAACGACCTGGACCTGACCACGTCGGCGCGTCCGGACGACATCGAGCGCCTGCTCGCCGGGTGGGCCGACACCACCTGGGACATCGGCCGCGCCTTCGGCACCATCGGGAGCCGCAAGGGCCAGTTCCAGGTCGAGATCACGACGTACCGCTCGGACGAGTACGACGCCTCGTCACGCAAGCCCGCGGTCGCCTTCGGCGACACCCTCGAGGGTGACCTCGGACGCCGCGACTTCACGGTGAACGCGATGGCGGTGCGGGTGCCCTCCCGGGAGTTCGTCGACCCGTTCGGCGGGGTCGTCGACCTCGCCCAGGGCCTGCTCCGGACGCCGGGCCGCCCGGAGGACTCGTTCTCCGACGACCCGTTGCGGATGATGCGAGCAGCCCGCTTCGCCGCCCAGCTCGGCTTCGACGTCGACCCCGGGGTCGTGGCCGCGATGACGGACATGGCCGGGCGGATCGAGATCATCTCCGCCGAGCGGGTCCGCGACGAGCTGAGGAAGCTCGTGCTCGCACAGCACCCGCGGCTGGGGCTCTCGCTGCTGGTCCAGACGGGCCTGGCCGCACTGGTGCTGCCCGAGCTGCCGGCGCTCGCGCTCGAGCGGGACGAGCACCACCGGCACAAGGACGTCTACGAGCACACGCTGACCGTCCTCGAGCAGTCGATCGACCTCGAGGACCGACTCGGCGGCCCGGACTTCGTGTCGCGGTTCGCCGCCCTCATGCACGACGTCGGCAAGCCGCGGACCCGGCGGTTCCTGGACGACGGCACGGTGACCTTCCACCACCACGACGTCGTCGGGGCGAAGATGACCCGGAAGCGGATGCAGACCCTGAAGTTCGCCGGCGACGAGACCGACGCCGTGTCCCAGCTGGTCGAGCTCCACCTGCGCTTCCACGGGTACGGCGACGGGCAGTGGACCGACTCGGCCGTACGGCGCTACGTCCGCGACGCGGGGGACCAGCTCGAGCGACTGCACGTGCTGACCCGGGCCGACTGCACCACCCGGAACCGGCGCAAGGCGGAGCGGCTGCGGCAGACCTACGACGAGCTCGAGGCGCGTATCGCACGGCTGTCCGAGGAGGAGGAGCTGGCGTCGATCCGCCCGGACCTCGACGGGACGCAGATCATGGAGATCCTCGGGATCGAGCCGGGGCCGCTCGTGGGGACGGCGTACCGGTTCCTGCTGGAGCTGCGGCTCGACGAGGGTCCGCATTCCTACGACGACGCGAAGGCCGCGCTCCTGGCCTGGTGGGCCGACCGGGGCTGAGTCCTACGATCGGCGCATGCCCTCTGTGCACGTGAGCGGTCCTGACGTCGAGCGGGGGTCGGACATCCTGACGCCGGATGCGCTGGCGTTCGTGGCCGACCTGCAGATGCGATTCGGTGGTCGTCGTGACGAGCTGCTGGCGGCCCGGCGTACCCGCCGGGCCGAGATCGGCCGCACCGGACGCCTCGACTTCCTGGCTGAGACGGCCGACGTGCGCGCGGACGACTGGCAGGTCGCGCCGGCCCCGGCCGACCTGCAGGACCGGCGCGTCGAGATCACCGGCCCGACGGAGCGGAAGATGGCGATCAACGCCCTCAACTCCCGGGCCAAGGTCTGGCTGGCCGACTTCGAGGACGCGAACACACCGCACTGGGTCAACGTCCTCGGCGGCCAGGTCAACCTGTACGACGCGGTGCGGCGCACGATCGAGCTCACCACCGGCGAGGGCAAGGAGTACCGCCTGCGCGACCCCGACCGGCTGCCGGTGATCCTGCCGCGGCCGCGTGGCTGGCACCTGCCCGAGGCTCACGTGACCGTCGACGGCACCGTGGCGGTCGGAGCCCTCGTGGACTTCGGCCTGTACTTCTTCCACAACGCACACGAGCTCCTCGCCCGGGGCAGCGGGCCGTACTTCTACCTGCCGAAGATGGAGTCGCACCTCGAGGCACGACTGTGGAACGACGTGTTCACCCATGCCGAGGTCACGCTCGGGATCCCCCACGGCACGATCCGCGCCACCGTCCTGATCGAGACCATCCCGGCGGCGTTCGAGATGGACGAGATCCTGTACGAGCTCCGCGACCACTGCTCGGGCCTCAACGCCGGCCGGTGGGACTACCTCTTCTCCATCATCAAGAACCTCCGCGACGCCCCGGGTGACCACACGCTGCCGGACCGGAACGCGGTCACGATGAACGCCCCGATGATGCGGGCCTACTGCGACCTCCTCGTCGCGACCTGCCATCGCCGCGGTGCGTTCGCGATGGGCGGGATGGCGGCGTTCATCCCGTCGCGACGCGACGCGGCCGTCAACGAGGCGGCGTTCGCGAAGGTCCGCGAGGACAAGACGCGCGAGGCCGAGCAGGGGTTCGACGGCTCGTGGGTGGCCCACCCCGACCTCGTGCCGTTGTGCGCGGAGATCTTCGACGAGCTGATGCCGACACCGAACCAGCTCTCCCGCCGACGGGACGTCCACGTGACCGCCGACGACCTCCTCGACGTCGCGGCCACCCCGGGCGCACGCACGCTGGCCGGGCTCCGTACCAACGTCGAGGTCGGCATCACCTACGTCGCCGCGTGGCTCAGCGGCAACGGCGCCGCCGCCATCCACCATCTGATGGAGGACGCGGCGACCGCCGAGATCTCCCGCTCGCAGATCTGGCAGTGGACGCACAGCGCCGCCTCGTTGGACGACGGCATGGTCGTCGACCGCGCGCTGGTGGAGCGGATCGTCGCCGAGGAGCACGACGCCCTCGCGGCGGCCGGAGGCCCGTACGCCGCGCATCTCGCGACTGCGCGGGACCTGTTCCTCACGACCGCCCTCGACGACGACTTCGCCGACTTCCTCACCCTCCCGGCGTACGACGAGGTGCTGCGGGCCGGCGGGTGAGCGGACACTAGACCGGCGGCCACCACTGATCGGCCGACACCAGCGCTCCCGCAACCCACACCTGCGCGACGTCCGCCGACGTGGCGTGCGCGAAGGCCTTGGCCAGGGCGTCGTCCGCGGACGAGGCGTAGCGGAGCAGGATGTCGAGCGGCGTGCCGGGGCTGGGCCGCAGCCACATCGCGTCGAACGCCATCCCCTCGCCGAACGATCCGACGATCGGGCCCAGTCCGAGGGCGACGGCGCCGGCCGTCGTCGCGAGGTGCAGCAGGTGCGCCGAGGTGAGAGAGACGCCGGCATCGCCGAGGGCCTGCTGCACGAAGTAGGCCTGGAGCCCCTCCTTGAACAGTGACAGCCCGGTGCCGGCGCCCACGTCGCTGCCCAGGGTCACCGGCACACCGGCGTCCAGGTGTGCCCCGAGCGGGAAGAGCCCGCTGCCCAGGGTCAGGTTGCTCGTGGGGCAGTGGGAGACGGCGGCACCGGCCGCGGCCAGGACCGCGAGCTCGTCGCCGGTCGGGTGCACGTCGTGGGCGAGGACGCTGCCCGGTCCGAGCAGACCGTGGCGGACGTAGGTGTCGACGTATGACGAGGCCTCGGGGAAGAGCTCGCGGACCCGGGTGATCTCCGCGGTGTTCTCGTTCACGTGCGAGGTCAGGATCGAGCCCGGGACGTCGTTCAGCAGCGCGGCGCAGGAGTCCAGGAGTTCCGGCGTGCACGAGAGCGCGAACCGTGGGGTGACCGCGTAGCGGTTGCGACGTACGCCGTGCCATCGCTTGGCGAGGGTCAGCGCTTCGTCGTACGCGCGCCCGGGGGTGGTCAGCAGGTCGTCGCGCAGGTCGCGATCGCTGACGACCAGGCCGCTGGTGACGCGCAGCCCCAGCCGGTCGGCCTCGGCGAACAGGGCCTCGGTCGCGTCGAGGTAGTGCGCCCCGAACACCAGGGCCGTCGTCGTGCCGGCGCCGGCGAGGGCGTGGACGAAGGCGCGGGCCAGCTCCACGGCGTACGCCGTGTCGGCCAGCCGCGCCTCCTCCGGGAGCGCACACCGCTCCAGCCACTCCAGCAGCGGCATGCCGAGCGCCCCGATGCAGCGCAGCTGCGGGAAGTGCACGTGGGTGTCCACGAAGCCGGGCAGCACCAGCCCGCCGCTCAGGTCGACGACCTCGGCGCGGGGGTGGGCCGACGCCAGGGAGGCGAAGGAGCCGCGTGCGGCGATGATCCCCTCGTCGTCGACGAGGAGGCCACCGTCGTCCTCGGCACGCAGCACACCCCCGCGGAACGGGTCGTCGGGGGCGTCGAGAAGGGTGGCGCGGAACAGCCTCACGTCGCCGCCCGGGGCGCGTGGGTGCCCTCCTCGGCGAACGATCGCAGCAGGGCCGCCGCCACCGAGACCGCGATCGTCGCCGGGTCCTTGCCCGCCAGCGAGGGGAGTCCGATCGGCGTGACGATGCGGTCGACGGCCTCGGGATCGTGGCCGTCTGCCAGCAGGGTCGACCGGAAGCGCGTCCACTTGGCCGACGACCCGATCAGCCCGACGGGCCCGAGGTGCCTCGAGCGCAGGGCGGCGTCGAGGAGGGCGAGGTCCTCGGCGTGGTCGTGGGTCATCACCAGGACGTGCGTCCCGGCCGGGAGCTCCGCCAGGACCAGCTCGGGCAGCACCGCCTCGTGGTGCACGTGGACCCGCGCGTCGGCGTCCGCGAGCGGTGCCAGGACCGACGGGCCCAGCTGGCCGGGGCGCGAGTCGACGAGATGCAGGTCGAGGTCGTGCCGGGCCAGGATCCGCGCCAGCTCGAGACCGACGTGCCCGATGCCGAACACCGCCACCGCCGGCCGTACGGCGAGCGGCTCGAGCAGCACGGTGACCTCGCCGCCGCAGCACTGCACGCCGTGCTCTCCCGGCGCCTTGTCGGAGAGGTCGAGCGTGAACGTCGTCGGCGCACCGTCGCCGCCCGAGAGCAGCGCCCGGGCGCGTGCGACGGCCGTGGCCTCGACGTTGCCGCCGCCGATCGAGTCCCACGTGGCGTCCGCGGTGACCACCATCTTCGCGCCGGCCCCGCGTGGAGCATGACCGCGCACCGAGACGAGCGTGACCAGCACCCCGGGCCGACGCTCGGCCCGGAGCTGCTCGACCGCCTGCAGCCACCGCATGACTAGGCCTCCGCCGGCTCGCGCGTGGCCGCCACGCGCCGGGCGGCGTCCAGCGCCCAGTAGACGGCCTCGGGGGTCGCCGGGCTCGGCAGGTGGACGCTGGTGCCGGCCGGCCCGAACGCTGCGCACGCCTGGCGCAGCGCCTCGCGGACGGAGAACGCCAGCATCAGCGGGGGTTCGCCCACGGCCTTGGAGCCGTAGACCGCACCGTCCTCATGGGCCTGCTCGAGCATGGCGACCCGGAAGTCCTCCGGCATCTCCGAGAAGCTCGGCAGCTTGTAGGTGCTCGCTGCCTGCGTGGTGAGCCGGCCACGATGCTCGCCGTCGGAGTCGTCCCACCGCAGGTCCTCCAGGGTGAGCCAGCCGACGCCCTGCACGAAGCCACCCTCGATCTGACCCAGGTCGACGAGCGGGGAGAGGCTGTCGCCGACGTCGTGCACGATGTCGACGCGAAGCGTCCGGTAGGCGCCGGTGAAGCCGTCGACCTCGACCTCCGCCGCGGCCACGCCGTACGCGAAGTACTTGAACGGCGTACCGCGGAAGACTCCTGCGTCCCAGTGCAGGCCCTCCGTGCGGTAGTAGCCGGCCGCGAACAACGGCACGCGAGCGAAGTAGGCCTCGCGGACGAGCGTCTCCCACTCCAGGCCCCGCCCGGCGTCGACCTCGGCCAGTCGCGAGCAGATCTGCTCGCAGGCGTTCTTGATCGCGGCGCCGTTGAGGTCCGAGCCGGACGACGCTGCCGTGGCCGAGGTGTTCGGGACCTTGTCGGTGCGGGTGGGCGCGAGCCGCACCTTCGACAGCGGTACGCCGAGCGAGGTGGCGGCGACCTGCAGCATCTTCGTGTGCAGGCCCTGTCCCATCTCGGTGCCGCCGTGGTTGATCAGGACCGAGCCGTCCTTGTACACGTGTACGAGCGCCCCGGCCTGGTTGAAGGCGGTCAGGTTGAACGAGATGCCGAACTTGACCGGCGTCATCGCCAGGGCCCGCTTGGTGTGCTCGTGCGTCGCGTTGAACTCCGCGATCTCCTCCGACCGCCGGGACACGTCGGCCGTGGTGAGCACCTGGTCCCACGCCACGCCCGCGCGCTCGGCGTGCCGCACGGGCTGGCCGTACGGCGTCTCCTGGCCCTCGGCGTAGAAGTTGCGGCGGCGCAGCGTGAGCGGGTCGATCCCGAGCAAGGGCGCGCAGCGGCCGAGGATGTCCTCGATCACGAGCATCCCCTGGGGGCCACCGAAGCCGCGGAACGCGGTCTGCGAGGTCTTGTGGGTCTTCGCCACCCGGCCGTGCACGCGCACGTCGGGGATCCAGTAGGCGTTGTCGATGTGGCAGATCGCCCGGGCCAGGACCGGCTCGGACAGGTCGAGGCTCCAGCCGCCGTCGGAGGTCAAGGTGGCGTCGAGGGCGAGCAGGTGGCCGTCGTCGTCGAAGCCGACCCGCCACGTGGCGTGGAACCCGTGCCGCTTGCCGGTCATCGTGAAGTCCTGGGTGCGGTTGAGGCGCACCCGGACGGGCCGGCCGCTCAGGGTGGCGCCGAGTGCCGCGATCGCGGCGTACGCGTTGGCCTGCATCTCCTTGCCTCCGAAGCCTCCGCCCATCCGTAGGCACTGCACGGTCACGGCGTGGCTGGAGAGGCCGAGCACGTGGGCGACGATCTCCTGGGTCTCGGTCGGGTGCTGGGTCGAGGACTGGACGAACACCTGGCCGCCGTCGTCGACCTCGGCGAGCGACGCCTGGGTCTCGAGGTAGAAGTGCTCCTGCCCGGCCATCTCCGTCTCGCCCTCGAAGACGTGGGCGGCGCGCGCCAGCGCCTCCTCGACGTCACCGCGCCCCGCACCGGGCAGGACCCCCTGGAAGCTCGCGGCCGCGATGGCGTCGCGGATCGTGACCAGGGCGGGCAGCGGCTCGTAGTCGACCTCGACGCGTCCGGCGCCGCGCCGGGCCGCCTCGAGCGTCTCCGCGAGCACCCAGCAGACGGCCTGACCGTGGTGCATGACCTCGGTCGGGAAGAGCGGCTCGTCGGACTTGGTGCCGGAGTCGTTGGTTCCGGGTACGTCGTCCGCGGTCAGCACACGGACGACGCCCGGCTCGTCGTACGCCGCGTCGGTGCGCAGGCCGGTCACCCTGGCATGAGCGTGCGGCGACTGCACGGGCCAGGCGTGCAGGACACCCTTGGTCCGTGGGGTGAGGTCGTCGGTGTAGATCGCCCGGCCGGTGACGTGGAGCGCCGCGCTCTCGTGCGGCATGGTCTCGCCGACCACGCCGCCGGCAGGGCGCTGGGAGAGCTCGCTCATGCCCGGACCCCCTCCGACGTCTCCGCGAAGAGGCGGCGGAGCGACTGGCCGAGCATCTCGGCGCGGTAGCGGGCCGACGAGCGTTGGTCGTCGATGGGCGTTCCGGAGGACGCCAGCACGACCGCGGCTTCGTCGACGGTGTCCTGGTTCCAGGGCTGTCCGGTCAGCGCGGTCTCCGTCTCGAGTGCACGGATCGGGGTCGCCGCGACTCCGCCGAGGCCGATCCGGGCGGCACGCACGACTCCGTCCTGGACGTCGAGCGCGTACGCGGCCGCGACGCTCGAGATGTCGTCGTACCGTCGCTTCGCGATCTTGTGGAAGGCCGTCACCGGTGCCACCGGCAGCGGGACGACGACTTCCTTGATCAGCTCGCCGCGCCGGCGGACGCTGGCGCGGTAGCCCGTGAAGTAGTCGGCCAGCGGCACCCGCCGCTCGCCGTCGAGCGAGACCAGGACGAGGTCGGCCCCGAGCGCGAGCAGCACGGGCGGGGTGTCGCCGATCGGCGAGCCGGTGCCGAGGTTGCCGCCGATGGTGGCGCCGTTGCGGATCGGGCGTGACGCGAACTGCCAGAACAGCTCGTCGAAGACCGGCAGGCTGCCGGCGAGCCGCCGCTCGACCTCGGTCAAGGTGAGGGCTGCGCCGATGTGCAGCTCGTCACCGGTCCAACGCAGGTCTCGCAGCTCGTCCAGTCGGTCGACCGCGACCATCAGGCCGGGACGCGACCCGCGCAGGTTGATCTCGACTCCGAGGTCGGTGGCACCGGCGACCGGGACGGACTCGTGGTCGCTGAGGAGGGCCAGCGCGACCGACAGGTCGCGGGGTCGGACGAACGCTGCGCCGTCACCCTCCAGCCGGACCGGCCGCGGGGACGGCGGGGGAGCGGTCCGGCGTACGGCGAGCGGGTCGCCGGGGTCCGGACTGGCCAGCGCGTACGCCGCGTCGCGGATGGGGCGGTAGCCGGTGCAGCGGCAGAGGTTGCCGCTCAGGGCATGCAGGTCGAAGCCGTTCTCACCGTGTGTTCCGTTGGTGGACGCGGCGCTCGCCCGGTCGCTGCGGTAGTACTCGGCGGCCATCGAGCACGCGAACCCCGGGGTGCAGTACCCGCATTGGGACCCACCGCGGTCGGCGAGCTCGCGCTGCACCGGGTGGAGGTCGCTCGGCGTACCGAGACCCTCGGCGGTGACCACCTCCTGGTCGCACAGCGAGGCGGCCCCGACCAGGCAGGCGTTGATCGACGTCCACTCCGTGCCGGGCGACCCGTCGGCCGGCGGGCGGGCGACCAGGACGCAGCAGGCGCCGCACTCGCCCTCGGCGCAGCCCTCCTTCGCCCCCGTCAGCCCGCGGTCGCGCAGGAAGTCCAGAGCCGTGGTGTGCGGCGAGACGCGGTCGAGCGCGAGCGGCTCGCCGTTCACCGTGATCTCGGCCATCGCACCTCCTCGGCATGGTCGCGTGGCACCAGAGGCATGGTTGGAGGTCGTGCCGCGTGCCTGCTGGTTATCCATGCGAACAACAGGCCGTGGCGGGCATTCTACTCGTCTGCGACCTCGTCCAGCCCTCCCATCGGGTCGGGATCGGCAGTGGTTGCCGCCCAGAGCGGCCCCTCAGAGCCGCAGGCGCGGGTGCCGGTTGACGTCCTTGTACAGCAGGTAACGGAAGGGGCCGGGGCCGCCCGCGTAGCAGGCCTGCGGGCAGAAGGCGCGGAGCCACATGTAGTCCCCGGCCTCGACCTCCACCCAGTCGGTGTTGAGGAGGTAGACGGCCTTGCCCTCGAGCACGTAGAGCCCGTGCTCCATCACGTGGGTCTCCGGGAACGGGATCACGCCGCCCGGCTCGAAGCTCACGATGTTCACGTGCAGGTCGTGGCGCAGGTCCGCGATGTCGACGAAGCGCGTGGTCGACCACGCACCGTCGGTGTCGGGCATCGGCACCGGCTCCACGTCGTGCTCGTTCGTGACGAAGGCGGGAGGGGTGTCGAGCCCGTCGACCCGCTCGTAGGCCTTCCGGATCCAGTGGAACGTCGCGCGCCGGGCCTGGCGGTTGCGGAGCGACCACTCGGCGCCCGGAGGCAGGTAGGCGTAGCCGCCCGGTCGCAGATCGTGGTTCGTCCCACCGAGCGCGAGCCGCAGCCGGCCCGAGGTCACGAACAGCACGCCCTCCGCGTCGGGGTCGGGCTCCGGGCGGTCCGAGCCGCCCCCGCGCTCGACCTCCATCACGTAGTGGCTGAACGTCTCGGCGAAGCCGCTGAGCGGCCGCGCCAGGATCCAGCACCGTGCCTGCTCCCAATGGGGGAGGTACGACGTCACGATGTCGCTCAGGGACCCTCGCGGGATCACGGCGTACGCGTCGGTGAAGCGCGCCCGGTCGGTGGTCAGCCGCGTCTGCGGCGGCAGCCCACCCGAAGGTACGGCGTAGCTCATCGGTCTCCTCTCGCCAGCAGCCGACCGCGGGGCTCGTCGTCCACCTCACGACCGGCCAGGAAGGTACGCCGGACCACGCCCTGCAGCGTCCGGCCGGCGTACGCCGAGACCTGATTCTTGTGGTGCAGCAGCGACACGTCGACCACGAACGACTCGTCGGGCGCCAGGACGGAGAGGTCGGCATCGCCTCCGACGCGGATGCGGCCCTTCTGCTGCAGCCCGACACGGGCGGCCGGGGCGGTCGCCATCCATCCGACGACGTCCACCAGGGACACCCCGCGAGCACGCGCCGACGTCCAGACCGCTGCGAGGCCGATCTGCAGCGAGGAGATGCCACCCCAGGCGTAAGCGAAGTCCCCGACCTTGAGGTCGGCCGGGCTCGGCGAGTGGTCGGTGACCACGAAGTCGATGTCACCTGCCGTGAGCCCGGCCCACAGCAGGTCCTGGTTGGACAGGCCACGGATCGGCGGGCAGCACTTGAACGCCGTGGCCCGGTCGGGCACCTCCTCCGCCGCGAGCGTGAGGTAGTGCGGGCAGGTCTCCACCGAGACGTCCACCCCGTCGGCGCGGGCGGCATGCAGGTCGGGCAGAGCGCTCGACGACGAGAGGTGCACCACGTGGGCGCTCCCTCCGGTCCGGCGAGCCGTCTCGATCACCAGCCGGATCGCGGAGTCCTCCGACTCGGGGGGCCGGCCGGCGAGGAACCCGGCGTACGACGGCCCTCCGGTGGGCGCGTCGTCGATCAGGCGCCCGTCCTCGGCGTGCACGAGGAGGAGCGTGCCCAGCCGTCCGGTCTCGGTCATGGCCTCCTCGAGCCCGACTGGGGACAGGTGTGGGAACTCCTCGACCCCGGAGTCCACGAGGAAGCACTTGAAGCCGAACACTCCGGCCTCGTGCAACGCCGCCAGGTCGGCGAGATGTGCCGGCACGGCCCCGCCCCAGAAGCCCACGTCCACGTGGACGCGACCACGGGCGGCGTCCTGCTTGGTGCGCAGGGCGTCGACGGTCACCGTGGGCGGGATCGAGTTCAACGGCATGTCGACGATCGTGGTCACCCCGCCGGCGGCTGCCGCGCGGGTCGCCGAGTCGAACCCTTCCCACTCGGTGCGACCCGGCTCGTTGACGTGCACGTGGGTGTCGACGAGCCCGGGCAGCAACACCTCGTCGTCGGCGAGGGTGACAGTCCGGGCGGCCGCCGGCGGGTCGTCGTACGGCGCGAGGGCGGCGATGCGGCCGCCCGCGACGCCGACGCTGACCGGCACCTCGGCTCCCTCGACGACCGCCCGCCGAGCGCGGACGACGAGGTCGAGGTCAGCTGCCACGGTAGGTGGAGTAGCCGTAGGGGCTGAGCAGCAGCGGGACGTGGTAGTGGCCCTGCCCTTCGCTGACCGTGAAGGTCACGGCCACCTCGGGGTAGAACCCGTCGGGCTGATGGGCGGCGACGTCGAACCGCAGGGTGTAGGTCCCGACAGCCAGGTCCGGCCCGAGCGACCCGACCCGCCCGTCCGCGTCGGTCGCCGCGTCGGCCAGCGTGTTCCCGGCCGCGTCGGACAGCTGCACCGGTACGCCGGCCGCCGGCCGGCCGCGCGCGGTGTCGAGCACATGGGTGCTGAGCGTGGCCACGGACTAGACCTCTTTCTCGAGGCGGAGCAGGGCGATCTGGCGCAGGTTGTCGAGCATCTCGCCACGCTCGACGTCCGGCGGGTTGCCGAGGCGGCGCTCGAGCTCGGCCAGGATCTCCGGACCCGAGCGCCCGGCTGCCCGGATCAGGAAGACGTGCCCGAAACAGGCCTCGTACGCGCGGTTGCCCTCGGCCAGTCGCTCCGCGATCTCCGCGTCCCCGCCGACTCCGCTCTGCTCCCGGGCGGAGGCGGCGGCGTTGTGCCCGCTCGCGGCGCGCTCGCCGATCCGCGGATGGCCGGCCAGGGCGGCCTCGACGTCGCCGTCCGACAGGTCGCGCGCCGCCCCGTCGGCGGCCGCCAGCAGTGCGTCGTTGCTCGGGTACGGCCGCTGCGACAGGACCCGCTCGGCCCACGCCGGCGCCGACAGGCAGCGCAACAGCAGCGCTCGGGCGTCCTCGTCGGACAGGTCGTCGAACCCCATCAGCAAAAGCCCGGGATGTCACGCCAGGCGACGGCTTCCTCGGCCGCGTCGTCGCGGAGGACCTGCGCCTCGATCAGCCCGTAGGGCCGATCGTCGGCGTGGAACACCTGACCCGGGTTCTCCATCCCGAACGGCGAGAGGTCGACCACGAAGTGGTGCTTGTTCGGCGCTGAGAACTTGATCTCGGCCAGCCCGGGGTGAGCCTCGAGCACGGCCCTTCCCATCAGCTGCAGGGTCTCCTGCAGCGCACGGCTGTACGTCGTCGCGAACGTCTCCAGCAGGAGGGATCGCACGCTGTCGTACGCCGCGTCCCAGTCGTCGGGATGCTCGGCGCCCCACCGCCACCACGCCCGCAGGGACGTGGCGAGCACGCGGTCGTCGGTCTCCGCGAGGGTCGTGAACCGGTCCTTCAGGAAGCCCTTGAACTCCGAGCCCGTCGACTTCAGCACGGTCAGGTCCGTCAACCCGGAGAGCACGTGCGACCGCCGGTCCGCGCCGCGGCCCTCGACCGTGACCGCGCAGGTGCGGACCTCGGTGCCGCGCCGGACGAACGAGTGGTCGTGACCGTGCTCGTGGTCGGGGCCGCCGACGGACACGCGGTCCCAGGCGTACTCCTCGACCCGCACCTGCGCGCTGGTCGCGTAGGGGCTGGCCTCCAGCAGCCGGTCTGCGATCGCGGCGGCGTAGTCCTCGGCCGCCCCGCCGCCGTGCTCGAGGGCGTAGGCGAACACCGTGTTCTTCTGGGTGTCGGTCGGGAGCACGTGCGCCTGGTCGCCGGAGTCGTGCGCGGCCGCGAAGTCGCCGCGCAGCGCCGTGGACACGTTGCGGTCGCGGATCTCGTGCCGCGGGGTGTCGCGGACGATCCGCACCACCCGGGTCTCCGCCTTGCCGTACCGGTTGTCGCCCAGGACGATCGCCATCGGCTTTCCTCTCAGCTCCGCACGGGCCGGGCGAGCGCGGTGAGCGCCGCTCGGTCCATCCCCGTGGCATCGGTCTCGTGGTCGTGCAGGGCGCCGCAGTCCAGCCCCCGCACCAGGAAGTCCGCGAGCGCCCGGGCGGTCGCCGGCTCGTCCAGCACGCCGCCGCCTGAGCCGGTCGCGTAGCGGCGGAGCCGTTCGGCGGCGCTCGCGAACCCGTCGCGGTAGAAGGCGTACGTCGCGGCGTACCGGGTCGGCAGCTGCGCGGGATGAAGGTCCCAGCCCTGGTAGAAGCCGCGCTCCAGGGAGCGCCGCACCAACCGGAGATGGAGCGCCCAGCCGCGGCGTACCTCCTCGGCGTCGCCGACCGGCAGGATGTTGGTCGAACCGTCGGACAGCCGGACGCCGGTGCCGGCCGCGGCCGCCTGCATCACGGCCTTGGCGTGGTCGGCCACCGGATGCTCGAGCGACTGGTACGCCGCGGCGATCCCGCAGAACGCC
>DATBDF010000133.1:0-3976 GCA_036270075.1 Nocardioides sp. | reverse complement strand
GCCGCAGACCAGGGCGACCTTGTCGCGACGAAGCCGAGAGAGTGCGATCTGAGTGGGAGAACGACCAGCGAGCTTCTTGCCTTCGGGTGCTTCTTCTGCGCCTACCGGGGATTCGGCGAGTTCAGTCGCACTGATGCCCATGCTGTTCCTCTCAAGTGCCAAGAAGTTCGTCCGTGGCCGCTGCCCAGGAGCGTTCGTCGCCGGGTGAGGCAGGTCACGGCATCTGGACCGGGATGGACTCTAGATGACGGTCAAGTGATTTCTACGCCCCACGAGGTAACGATTCAGTCTCGGGATTTGGACCGTTCCAACGGGGCGTCGACGCCGGCTTCCCGGCGCTGATCGGGGGTGATCGGAGCAGGTGCGCCGGTGAGCGGGTCGTACCCTCCACCGCTCTTCGGGAACGCGATCACGTCGCGGATCGACTCCGATCGCGTCAGCAGGGCGACGATGCGGTCCCACCCCAGGGCGATGCCGCCATGAGGCGGCGCACCGAAGGCGAAGGCATCGAGGAGGAAGCCGAACTTCTCCTGCGCCTCCTCCTCGCCGAGGCCCATCACCGCGAACACCCGCTCCTGGATGTCACGACGGTGGATACGGATGGACCCACCGCCGATCTCGTTGCCGTTGCAGACGATGTCGTAGGCCCACGCCAGTGCGTTCCCGGGGTCGTCGTCGAACGTCGTGAGGTCCTGCGGAGACGTGAACGCGTGATGGACCGCGGTCCAGGCCCCGCTGCCGACGGCGACGTCGCCGGCCGCGGTCGCCTCGTCGGCCGGCTCGAACAGCGGGGCATCGACGACCCACACGAAGCTCCACTCGTCCTCGTCGATGAGCTCGCAGCGCCGGCCGATCTCCAGCCGGGCTGCGCCGAGGAGCGTCCGGCTCTGCTTGACCGGGCCGGCCGCGAAGAAGACGCAGTCGCCGGGCCTGGCACCCGTGTGCTCCGCCAGACCCGCGCGCTCGGCCTCGGAGAGGTTCTTGGAGACGGGGCCTCCCAGCTCGCCGTCCTCGCCGATCGTCACGTAGGCCAGTCCTCGGGCGCCGCGCTGCTTGGCCCAGTCCTGCCAGGCGTCGAACTGGCGCCGCGGCTGGTCAGCACCACCGGGCATGACCACGGCGCCGACGTACGGTGCCTGGAAGACGCGGAACTCGGTGTCCGAGAAGTACGCCGTGCAGTCGACCAGCTCCTGACCCATGCGGAGGTCCGGCTTGTCGCTCCCGAACCGGGCCATGGCGTCGGCGTAGGTCATCCGGGTGATGGGCGTGGGGACGTCGTGGCCGATCAGCTTCCACAGCGCGACGAGCACTCGTTCGGCCACCGCGAGCACGTCGTCCTGGTCGACGAAGCTCATCTCGATGTCGAGCTGGGTGAACTCGGGCTGCCGGTCGGCACGGAAGTCCTCGTCGCGGTAGCAGCGAGCGATCTGGTAGTAGCGCTCCATGCCGGCGACCATCAGCAGCTGCTTGAAGAGCTGGGGGCTCTGCGGCAGCGCGTACCAGCTGCCGGGCTGTAGTCGTGCCGGCACCAGGAAGTCGCGGGCGCCCTCCGGCGTCGAGCGGGTCAGCGTGGGCGTCTCGATCTCCACGAAACCCTGCGCGTCCAGGACGTCACGCGCCGCCTTGTTCACCCGGCTCCGCAGACGGAGGGCGGTGGCGGGACCGGTGCGCCGCAGGTCGAGGTAGCGGTGGCGCAGGCGCGCCTCCTCCCCGACGTCGCCCCCCTTCTGCGACCCGGCCTCGTCGATGGGGAACGGGAGCACGGCACTGGGGTTGAGGACCTCGACGGCGTCGGCGATGACCTCGACCTCCCCGGACGGGATGTCCGGGTTCGTGTTGCCCTCGGGACGTCGCCGGACCGTGCCGGTCACGGTGAGGCAGTACTCGCTCCGCAGGCTGTGGGCGACCTCCTCGTCGCGGATCACCACCTGGACGACGCCGCTGGCCTCACGGAGGTCGATGAAGGCGACGCCCCCGTGGTCTCGGCGCCGCGCCACCCAGCCGGCCAGGACCACCTGCGTCCCGTCGTCGGCGGCGGTGAGGGTCCCGGCGTCGTGGGTGCGGATCACGGAGTCGTCTCCTGCTTCTCGGGGGTGATGATCGTGGGTCGGAGGTCGGCCTCGGGAGGGCTCCAGCTCCCGGCGTCGGCGTCGACCTGGTCGCCGGAGCGGATGTCCTTCACCTGGTCGGAGGCGCCCGCCTCCGATGCGGGGAACCACACGAACGGGATGCCCCGGCGCTCGGCGTACCGGATCTGGCGGCCGTACTTCTGGGGTGCCGGGGCGACCTCCGTCGCGATGCCCCGGCTCCGCAGCCGGGCGGCCACGTGCTCGCTCGCCGGGCGGGTCTCCTCGTCGGCCAGGGCGACGAGCACGGCACTCGGGACCGGCCGGCTGCCGGCGAGCACGCCTTCGGCGAGCAGCGGGACCAGGGTGCGCGAGAGACCGAACGAGATGCCGACACCGGGGTATGTCGTCCGGCCGTCGTCCGCGAGTGCGTCGTAGCGACCTCCCCCGCCGACGGCCTTCAACCGCTCGTAGCCCGCCATGTAGATCTCCACGACGGTGCCGGTGTAGTAGTCCAGTCCGCGGGCGATCCGGAGGTTCGCCTCCACCGTCACCCGCTCCCCCACCACGTCCGCGCAGCCGTCGAGCACGGACGCCAGCTCGGCCAGACCCCGGCTCAGCAGCTCGTCGGTGACCCCGAGCGCCCGGACCCGCTCGATGAGCGTGTGGTCGGAGACCCGGATCGTGGCCAGCTCGAGGCACCGTCGCGCCTGCTCGAGCGTGGCACCGGAGTGCTCGACGAGGAGCTCGACGACGGCGTCCTCGGGCAGCTTGTCCAGCTTGTCGATCTGCCGGATCGCGGCCGTGACGTCGGGGATCCCGAGTCCGCGGTAGAAGCCCTGGATCAGCTTGCGGTTGTTCACCTGGAAGGAGAGGTGCGGCAGCGGAAGTGCCCCGAGCGCCTCCACCATCACCCGCATCACCTCGACGTCGTGGTGGAACGGGAGCTCGTCCTTGCCGACGACGTCGATGTCGGCCTGGGTGAACTGCCGGTAGCGCCCCTCCTGAGGGCGCTCGCCCCGCCAGCACGGCTGGATCTGGTAGCGACGGAACGGGAACTCGAGGTGACCGGCGTTCTCCAGGACGTATCGCGCGAACGGGACCGTGAGGTCGAAGTGGAGACCGAGCTGACGACCCGGCTCGGTGTCGTCGGCCGAAGCCGCGTCCTCGGGGGCCTGGAGGCGGCGCAGGACGTAGATCTCCTTGTCGATCTCGCCGCCCTTGGCGAGACGGTCGAGCGGCTCGACGACCCGCGTCTCGATGTTGGCGAAGCCGTGCAGCTCGAACGTGCGAGACAGCGACGCGATGGCCTCGCGCTCGACGGTGCGGGCGGCAGGCAGCAGCTCGGGATAGCCGCTGAGCGGCGTGGGCTTGCTCATGTCTCAGAGTCCTCGGGTGACACGCTCGACCCCGGCATCGGCGGGGCCGTCGGCCCCGGCCGGGAGCAGGTCGAGCAGGAAGGGGTTGGTCGCGCGCTCGCGTCCGATCGAGGTCTGCCCGCCGTGCCCCGGCAGGACGACGACGTCGTCGGGCAGGGTGAGGACCTTGTGACGCAGCGTCTCGAGCATCGTCGCGTGGTCGCCGCCCGGCAGGTCGGTGCGGCCGATGGAGCCTTCGAAGAGCAGGTCACCGGAGAACATGACATCCGAGACCCCGTCGCCGTCGTACGGCGTACGGAAGGTGACCGAACCACGGGTGTGGCCGGGCGTGTGATCCACCACGACCTCGAGCCCCGCGAGCTCGAGGCGCTGGCCGTCGGCGAGCTCCGCGACCTCGTCGGGCTCGGTGAACTCGTATCGGCCACCCAGCAGCATCGACGCGCTCTCGCGCGAGATCCCGGCCATCGGGTCGGCGAGCAGGTGGCGGTCCTCCGGGTGGATCCAGGCAGTGGCGTCGTAGGTGCCAGCGAC
>DATBDF010000132.1:0-28319 GCA_036270075.1 Nocardioides sp. | reverse complement strand
GGTGCCCTCGGCGACGGTCAGCCGCCGGTGCTCGCGGTCGACGCGGAACGGGCGTCGCGACCAGACGCCGCGACCAGGCACGCTCCACACCTCGACGTCGTCGCGAGCCAGGAGCCGCGAGACCGGACGGGACAGCGTGGGGTGACCGAGGACGACCACGCGCTCGACCTCGTCGGCCAGGTCGCCGGCCAGGAGCAGGCGATAGGTCCGGATCGCGTGGGTCCCGGTCCGGGAGCCGCTGGTCGGCTCGGCGAGCAACGGCCAGCTCGCCCGTTCGGCGAGCGTCCGCGCCGGCGGGCCGGCGTCGTCTCCCGCGACCACCACCGTCCGCGGCCCGAGCGGGATCTCGGTCGCCTCGACGCCGTCACCGTCAGCGCGCCACCCGCGCCGCACCTGCCGCTCTGGCCCCCTCGGCACGTCGGTCCACCGGTCCTCGGGCACCAGCGGGTCGTCGAGCTGGAGGTTGAGATGGAGGGGTAGTCCCTGACGAAATGGTCGTGAAAACGGCCCGAATCCAGCCATTTCGTCAGGGACTATCTCGGAAGGAGCAGCGATGTCGAGGGTCGGGATCAGGGGGCCGAAGACACCCAGCTGGTCGGTGGTCTGGTTGGCGCCGGTGCCGCGGAGGCGGGCGGGGCGGTCGGCGGTGACGGCCACGAGGCTCACGCCGGCGTGCGCGGCCTCGAGCATCGCCGGGTGCAGGTTGGCCACCCCGGTGCCCGAGGTGCACATCACCGCCGCGACCGAACCCACCTTGGTCAGACCGAGCGCCAGGTAGCCGGCCGAGCGCTCGTCGATCCGCGTGTGCAGCCGGACCTGCCCCGCTTCGGCCGCGTCGTACGCCGCGAAGGCCAGGGGTGCGTTGCGGGATCCGGGGGCGAGCACGATCTCGCGGATCCCCTGCTCGACCAGGTGTCCCACGACCGCGCGGGCCAGCGCTGTGGAGTCGTTCACGGCCCTCCCGCCTCGCGCAGCGAGCGGACCGCTGCCAGTCGTTCCGCCCACCAGGCGACGCGGTCGGGCACCGCGGCGACGGCGTCCAGCAGTGCCGGCACGACGGTCGGAACGCCGACCGGCAGTGCCCCGCCCACCGGCACCAGCCCGGGCATCGCCACGTCGGCCGTCAACAGCGACCTGGTCGCGAGTCCGCACGCGTGCTCGAGTGTCGGCAGGGCGGCGGCGAGGGCGACACCGGCCGCCAGTCCCAGCGAGGTCTCGAGTGCCGACGAGACCACCACCGGCAAGCCGATGTCCTCGGCGATCCGCAGGCACGCCCACACCCCGCCGAGCGGCTGCACCTTGAGCACGGCCACGTCGGCGGCCTCGAGGTCGCGGACGCGATAGGGGTCCTCGGCTCGGCGGATGGACTCGTCCGCCGCGATCGGTATGTCGACCTTGCGGCGTACGGCGGCCAGGTCCTCGACGGCTGCGCACGGCTGCTCGACGTACTCCAGTCCTCCCGCCGCGCGGTCCAGCTGCACGATCGCCGACACCGCCTCGTCGACCGACCAGGCGCCGTTCGCGTCCACGCGGACGCTTCCCGACGCACCGACGGCGTCGCGCACCGCCTCGACCCGAGCGAGGTCGTCGGCGAGTTCCGTGCCGGGGTCGGCCACCTTGACCTTCGCGGTCGCGCACCCCGACCGGAGCACCAGCGCATGGGCATCCTCCGGCGAGACCACCGGGACCGTCGCGTTCACCGGCACCCGGTCACGGACGGGCTCCGGCCAGTCGCCGGCCGCCGCCTCCTCGGCGCAACGCAACCAGGGCTCGGCGACGGCCGCCGGATACTCCACGAACGGGCTCCACTCGCCCCAGCCGGCCTCGCCCTCGAGGAGCACGCCCTCGCGCACCGTGATCCCCCGGAAGCGCGTCGTCATCGGGATCGAGAAGACCCTCATCGGGCCTCCCCCGCCAGCTCCCGGACCGCGAGCCGGTCGACCTTGCCGTTGGCCAGCATCGGCAGGGCGGGTACGTCGACGACGTCGCGCGGTGCCCACGACCGCGGGTGCTTCTCGCCGACCCATGCGCGGGCCTCGTCCAGGGCGAGGTCCCCCACCACGACGGCGACGACGCGATGCCCCCACTCAGGATCGTCGAGCCCGACGACCTCGGCCGCCCGGACCCGGGGATGCTCGCGCAGCCGGGCCGCGACCGCGGCCGCCGGCACGTTGACGCCGCCGCTGACGACCATGTCGTCGAGCCGCCCGAGCACCTGGAGTCGACCGTCGTCGTCGAGTCGGCCCGCGTCCGAGGTGTGGAACCACCCGTCGACGAGCACCTCGGCGGTCGAGTCCGGGTCGTCGAGATAGCCGTCGAACAGCGTCGGCCCCGAGAGCCGCACCCGGCCATCGGTCGCCAGCGCGAGCCCGACGCCGTCGAGCGGCAGACCGTCGTACACGCAGCCGCCACAGGTCTCGGCCATCCCGTACGTCGCCACCAGCCGGATCCCCGCGTCCCGCGACCGCTCCTTGAGGGAGGCGTCGACCGGTCCGCCGCCGACGAGCACCGCCGCGAACCGTGCGAGCGCGGCGCGGTCGTCCGGAGACTCGAGCCAGCGGTGGAGCTGGGTCGGCACCAGTGACAGGTAGCCGCCCTCGAGCACGACGTCGCGCGGGTCGAGCTCACCGAGCACGACAGGTCGGTGACCGGCGAGCAGCGACCGGCTCATGACGTTCAGCCCGGCGACGTACGACGACGGCAGCGCGAGCACCCAGGGGCCGGACCCGCCGAGTCGCGCGGCCGAGGCCTCCGCCGAGGCGAGCACCGCAGCGCGGGAGAGCGCCACCCGCTTCGGACTCCCCGACGACCCCGACGTGGCGATCACCGCAGGTCCGGCGTCGTCGGCGTCGAGCCACGCGGTCACGGCGTCGATGTCTCCCTCGACGACACCGCTCAGCCGCAGACCCATGCGACGAACGCTAGGGCACGACTGCTTGAATCCCGCCCATGGCCACCGCCGCTGACTGGCTGGCCGGGGCGCGCCCGCGCACCCTGCCCGCCGCGATCTCGCCGGTCCTTGCCGGGACCGGCATCGCCGTGTACGACGACGAGGCGGTCTGGTGGAAGGCGGCCCTCGCGCTCGTCGTCGCCGTGGCGCTCCAGGTCGGCGTGAACTACGCCAACGACTACTCCGACGGCATCCGCGGCACCGACGCCCAGCGAGTCGGTCCGATGCGACTCGTCGGCTCCAGCACGGCGTCGCCCGGCTCCGTGAAGCGCGCGGCGTTCCTGGCGTTCGGGGTTGCCGCGGTGGCCGGCCTCCTGCTCGCGGCGACGACCGCGTGGTGGCTGGTCGTCGTCGGCGCACTCTGCGTCCTGGCGGCGTGGTTCTACACCGGCGGCGGGAAGCCGTACGGCTACCTCGGCCTCGGCGAGGTCATGGTCTTCGTGTTCTTCGGCCTGGTCGCGGTGATCGGCACGGCGTACGTCCAGACCGAGGAGTGGCAGTGGTCGGCCCTGTACGCCGCGATCGGCATCGGTGCGATCGCCTGCGCGATCCTCGTCGCCAACAACCTCCGCGACATCCCGACCGACCGAGTCGCCGGCAAGATGACCCTCGCCGTCCGGCTCGGTGACCAGCACACCCGGACCTTCTACGCCCTGCTCCTGCTGGCCGCCTTCGTGGCCTGCATCGCCGTCGCCCTCGCCACGACCTGGTGGGCCGTCCTCGCCCTGGGGTACGGCGCACCGGGCGCGCGTGCCGCTCGGCTCGTCGGCGAGAAGGCGCGCGGGCCCGAGCTCATCCCCGTGCTCCAGCTGACCGGCATCGCCGAGCTGCTGTACGGCGCCGGGCTGCTGGTCGGGCTCGTCATCGGCCGCTGACAGGCCCCGCGGAGAGCGCATCGCCCGAAGCACCCACCCGCCGACTACGCTGGCCACATGTTCTGGTTCGTCCTGCTCGTGATCGTGGTGGCCGGGTTCGTCGCGTGGAAGATGCGGGTGAAGCTGATCGCCAAGCTCACCGGCCAGTCCGAGTCGCGCATCGACCGCCAGCTGAACCGTCGTAAGTAGTCCGCGGTCGCAGGTGTGAAGGGCACCCTTCCTTCGCCCACGCCGCGCGTTCGTTCCTCACGCGCGACTGCTCAGTCTCAGTCGACGTCTTCCTTGGCCTTCATCTCCTCGAATTTCGCCGTGGCGCGAGTGGCGCGCTCGTCGACGTGGCGCGCCAGGGCGGCGCGCTGCCGGCCGAGGAGGAAGTAGGACCCCAGCCCGCTGACGGCCAACGAGATGATCAGGACCCACATCACGTTGGCGGAGTCCGAGACGGCGAGCCAGATCCCGCCGACCACGGCGACCGAAGCGGCGAACAGCAGCAGCCGCAGACCGGTGTAGATCCAGAACTCCTTCACCCCAACAGGTTAGTCAGCGCCCGGAGAATGACCAGAATCGCCGACATCCGCACGCGATCGACCAACCCCGACCTAGGCTTACCGGCGTGTGGAAGTTCGTGCTGCTGCTGGCGGTGGTGGCCGTCGGCTCTTACTACGCCGCCCGGTTCCTGCTCGAGGGGTTCCCGCGGCGATCGCGTCATCACGACGAGTACGTTCGCCCGTTCGGCCCCGACGACGACGACGAGTTCCTGGCCGAGATCTCGCGACGAGACAAGGGCCAGGACGACCAGGGCTGACCTGCCCGACGGTGGAGGTCAGCGGTCGCGCAGGCTGACCGCCGAGGCACCGCTGGCGTACGAGTGCTGGCTGGTGGTCGAGAAGTAGTTGATCCCGATGAAGTTGAACCACAGCGTGGCCACGCCCACCAGCGCGAGGATCGCGGCGTTCCGCCCGCGCCACCCGGCCGTGGCCCGGGCGTGCAGGTAGGCGGCGTACACCACCCAGGTGATGAAGGCGCACACCTCCTTGGGGTCCCAGTTCCAGTACGACGACCAGGCCTGGTGCGCCCAGATCGGGCCGCTGATCAGGACCGCGAACGTCCACACCGGGAAGGCGAACGCGTGGATGCGGTAGGAGACGCGGTCCAGCGTCGGGAGTGAGGGGAGCCGGGCGACGTAGCCACGGTCGGCGGCGGCTCCGCGCTTCTCGGCGCGTGCTCGGACCAGGTAGAGCGCCGAGGTGATGCCTCCGAGGGTGAAGGCGCCGGTGGCGATGATCGCCGACATCACGTGGATGACCAGCCACGGGGAGTTCAGTGCCTCGGAGAGCGGCTCGACCGGGGTGTAGAGCCACAGCACCGCGATCATCAGCAGGACCAGCACCATCGCGGTGACGATCGGCCCCATCCAGTCCAGCCCGAACCGCTTCCGCAGCAGCAGGTAGCCGGCGACCATGACGAACGACCCGGTGATCGTGAACTCGTACATGTTGCCCCACGGCACCCGGTTCGGGTCCGCGGCCATCCCCCGGGCCACCAGCGCCACGAGCTGCGCGGCGCAGCCGATCACCGTGAGCATCAGCGCCAGCCGGCCGAACATGTCCACGCGGAAGCGGGTCGCCTCGTCGGTCGCGGCGTCGCCGCGCTCCTCGACCACGGGCGGGACACCGCCGGCCGCGACCGACGTACGCGACGCGGCCTTCACGGGCACGGTGCGCAGCGCGCTCCACTCGACGAGGTGCGCCAGCAGGGCCAGGAAGTAGACGACGCCCGCTGCGCCGATCGCCTGGTTGCTCAGGTGCTCCCACGCGAGATCGCTCATGCGCGCGTCTCCTCCTCGGTACGCCGGACTTCCTCCGCGGGCGCGGGGGCACCCTGCCCTCCATCTTGGAGTGAGTCCACCACGGACGAGAGTACGGGGGTCAGGTCACCGCCCCCCGACCGGTCCAGCGCGGCCACCTCCACCAGGGTGGCTCCGTCGTGACGCCGCGCGCGTACCCAGACCCGTCGCGGTCGGATGAAGAGCGAGCCGAGCAGCCCGACCAGCGCCAGGACGACACCGAGCAGGGTGATCCAGACGTCCGGCGTGCGGCTGATCTGCAACCGGGTCCAGTGCTTGACCCCGTGGAAGGTCACCGAGCCCTTGCCATCGGGCAGCTGGACGGTCTCGCCGGGCTGGAGGTCGACGCGGAACATCTTCCCGTTCGGCTTCTTCAGCTGGGTCATCCCCGCCTTCTGGAGCGCGTACACCGACTGCGGCACCCCGTTGCTGAGCCCGAGGTCACCGGTGTAGGCCAGCATCGAGATCGTCGGGTTCCGGTCGTCGCCCATGACGTTCACGGGGTCGCCGTTGACCAGGGCGAACGTCGGGTAGAAGAGGCCCTGGAGCGCGAGGTCGTGACCGGGGGTCCGGCCGGGCGCCTTGATCACGCCGAAGGACTCGAAGTTCGAGCTCTCCGGCAGGAACACGGTGGGACCGTCGTAGAGCTTGTTCCCCTGCGCATCGCGGACGGTGATCACCGGTGCGTAGCCGTGGCCGATCAGGAAGATCTGCGTGCCACCGATCGTCAACGGGTGGTTGACCCGGAGGTCGTAGCTCTGCTCGGGCGACCACGTCGACCTCGGGCCCTCGCACGACGTGCGGTAGGTCAGCGGCGCCTGGAAGCCCCGCGCCATGCCCTGCCGCGGACCGGAGCTGATCCAGTCCACCGAGAAGTCGTGGACCGTGAAGCAGAACGGCTCCATCTTCCCGGCGTCGAAGAGGGACCCGGGGGCGAAGTCGTCGTACTGCGTCAGGGTGTTGGAGAAGCCGTTGCCGACCACCAAGATGACGCCGCCCTTGTAGCCGAACAGGCTCCCGATGCCGAAACCGACCAGCACGATCAGCACCGACAGGTGGAAGAGCAGGTTCCCCGCCTCACGGAGCTGACCACGCTCGGCCGACACCCAGCCGTCACCGGTGTCGACCCGGTTGCCCCGCGACAGCTGCCGCGCTGCGCGGTGCAGCACGACGTCGGGCTCCTCGGCAGTGGTGTACGCCGCGTGGTCGGGGAGGCGGGTCAGGTTGCGCGGCGCCGGCGGCGGCTGCTTGCGGTAGCCCCGCCAGTACACGAAGAGCCGCGGGATGATGCAGCCGACCAGCGACACCGTCAGCAGCAGGTAGATCGCCGCGAACCAGGCCGAGTGGTAGACCGAGAACAGCCCCAGCTTCTCGTAGATCGGGGTGAGGGTGGGGTGGGCGTCCTGCCAGTTCTGCGTCTTCAGCGCGTCCACCCCGCTCTGCGGGATGACCGACCCCGGGATGGCGCCCAGGGCGAGCAGGAGCAGCAGCACCAGTGCGGTCCGCATCGAGGTGAGCTGTCGCCACGTCCACCGCACGAGCTCCCACGCCGTCAGCTCGCCGGCGCGCCGGTCGGTCGTCACACCGCCACCGTCGAGTTGTTGACCAGGTGGATCTGCAGCCAGCTCACGGCCTGGTCCCAGAAGCCGGTCACCAGCGCCAGGCCGACCAGCACCAACATGGCGCCGCCGATCCGGGTGACCCACTGCTGATGGCGGCGGACGACCGCGAACGCGCCGAGCGCGCGCCGATAGGCGACCGCCGCGACGATGAAGGGGACGCCGAGGCCGAGGCAGTAGACGCCCGAGAGCAGAGCACCGCGACCAGCGGTCGCCTCGTTCAACGACAGATTCGTGATCGCGGCGAGGGTCGGCCCGATGCACGGGGTCCAGCCGACGCCGAACAGGAACCCGAGCAGAGGGGCCGCCGCCAGACCGACGGCCGGCACCTGGTGGACGCGCCAGTCACGCTGGCTGAACGGCACGAGCCCGACGAACGCCAGGCCGAGCAGGATCGTCAGGATCCCCAGCACGATCTCGAGCTGGTTGCGCCACTCGACCAGCCAACCGCCGATCGAGCCCGAGACCCATCCCAGCAGCACGTAGACAGCGGAGAAGCCGAGGACGAAGAGGAGCGCCCCGGCGAGCATCCGGCCACGCCGCGCGTGCTCGAGGTCGGCTCCGGACAGGCCGGTGGCGTACGAGAGGTAGCCCGGCAGCAGCGGGATCACGCAGGGCGAGAAGAACGAGACGAGCCCCGCGATCAGCGCGACCGGTATCGCCAGGACCAGGGATCCGGACGACGCCTGCTGCTGGAACCAGTCAGCCACCGCTGGCCACCTGCTGCACGATCTGGACCAGCGTCAGTGCCGACGGCACCACGCCGGAGAACACGGCGGCCGGGCGGCCCTCGTCGTCGAGCACGACGGTGGTCGGGACGCCTCGCGGCGACACCAACCCGTTGAAGGCGAGCACCGCCTCGCCGCCGGGCGAGAACACGGAGGGCCAGGTGATGTCGTTACGCGCCTGGAAGGTCTGGCCCGCCGCGGTGCCGGCGTCCCGCGAGTCGATGCCGAGGAAGTGCGCCTGGTCCCCGAGCCGGCGCGCCGCGTCGACGAGGAGTGGCGCCTCCTGCTGGCACGGTCCGCACCAGGCTCCCCAGACGTTCACCACGGTGGGACGACCCCGCATCGAGTCCAACGAGACCGGCTTGCCGGCCAGGTCCTTGCCGTCGAGGGACACCGCGTCCCCGCGGTCGTGGGGGGCGATCTGGGTGACCGCTCCGTCCCCGGTCACGAAGTTGTCACCCGCCTTGCTGCCTTGCAGGGACGAGCAACCGGTCGCGGTCGAGAGCAGGAGGGCCGCGGCACAGACCAGGAGCAGACGCTTGGACACCTAGGGTTTCCTCGCCTCCGGGGCATTGCCGGCCGAGAACGGCGCTGCCTTGTCGCGCACGGGGATCAGGTCGCCGGCCGGCTCCGAGTAGCTGATCGTCGTCAACCGGTCGCCGGTGAACCGCAAGGACGTGACCGAGCACAGCGTGCACTGCCGCTTGCGCGGGTCGTGCAGGAACGAGCGCTTCTCCAGCGACAGCCGGGTGATCCAGATCGGCAGCTGGTGGGAGACGATCGCCGCCTCGTGCCCCCGCGCGGCGTCACGCGCGTCGTACACCGCGGCGAGCATCCGGGCGACGACCTCCTGGTACGGCTCGCCCCACGAGGGCTTCAGCGGGTTCCAGAGGTGGATCCAGGTGCTGGGCTTCCTCAGGGCGTTGTCGCCGTGCCCGAACCGCTTGCCCTCGAAGACGTTGGCCGACTCGATCACCCTCGGGTCGAGCACCGGGGTGAGCTCGCGGGCCGCCGCGAGCGGTGCGGCGGTCTCCTGCGCGCGTTCGAGGGGCGACGTGCGGAGGTGGACGATGTCGCGGTCGCCGAGGGCCTTGCCGATGCGCTCGGCCATCTCACGTCCGAGGTCGGAGAGGTGGTAGCCGTCGCGGCGGCCGTAGAGCACACCCTCGGGGTTGTGCACCTCGCCGTGCCGGATGAGGTGGACCGTGGTGGTCTCGGGAGTGCTCCCGGGGACTGCTTCAGCCACGGCGTGCCTCCCGGGCCGCCGCGGATGCCGCGGGCAGGGCGTCGATCACGACCTGCACGGCGTCGTCGTCGTGGGCGGAGGACACGAACCACGCCTCGTACGCCGACGGCGGCAGGTAGACACCGCGCTCGAGCATCGCGTGGAAGAAGGCGGCGTACGCCGCGGTGTCCTGGCGCTGCGCGTCGTCGTAGTCGCGGACCGGTCCGTCGGTGAAGAACACCGAGAACATGGTTCCCGCAGCTTGCACCGCATGCGGGACGCCGGCGTCGGACAGTGCCTTGTCGGCGGCGTCCTTGATCGCGTCGCCCGCAGCGGTCACCCGCGTGTAGACGTCGTCGGTCGCGAGCCGCAGCGTGGCCAGCCCGGCCGTCGCGGCGATCGGGTTCCCCGAGAGCGTCCCGGCCTGGTAGGCGGGCCCGACCGGGGACAGCATCGCCATCACGTCCGCGCGGCCCCCGAACGCCGCCGCCGGGAACCCGCCACCCATCACCTTGCCGAACGTCACCAGGTCCGGCGTCCAGCCCTCGAGGGCGCCGTCGAGCCCCCACTGCCCGCGGCGCGAGGCACGGAAACCGGTCATCACCTCGTCGCTGACGAACAGCGCACCGTGCTGGGAGCAGGTGGTCGCGAGGAACTGGTTGAAGCCCGGGTCGGGAGGGATCACGCCCATGTTCCCGGCCGCGGCCTCGGTGATCACGCACGCGATCCGGTCGCCCTCCTCGGCGAAGAGGGCGGTCACCGCGTCCCGGTCGTTGTAGGGAAGCACCCTCGTCAGGGCCGTGGCCGTCTCGGGTACCCCCGGGGTGCCGGGGACCGCCAGCGTGGTGAGGCCCGAGCCCGCCGAGGCGAGCAGCGCGTCGACATGGCCGTGGTAGCAGCCGGCGAACTTCACGACCACGTCGCGGCCGGTGAAGCCGCGGGCCAGCCGGATCGCCGACATCGTGGCCTCGGTGCCCGAGGACACGAGGCGGACCTGCTCCACCGGTGTGCGCCCGACGATCTCCTCGGCGAGGTCGACCTCGGCCTCGGTCGGGGCGCCGTACGACGTGCCCCGGGCAAGGGCCTGCTGGACGGCGGCCATCACCTCGGGGTGCGCGTGACCCAGCAGCATCGGACCCCACGAGCCGACCAGATCGACGTACTCGCGGCCGTCCACGTCGGTCAGGCGGGCACCCGACGCCGAGCGGATGAAGCGCGGCGTCCCGCCCACGGCCCGGAACGCGCGGACGGGCGAGTTCACCCCACCGGGCGTGACCACGCTCGCGCGAGCGAACAAGGCCTCCGACCGGTCGTGAGTCACCGGGACATTGTGGCCGAGGCCGCCAACCGGCCCGCAATCGCCATCGGTCAAGGTCTGACGGAAGTGGCCCGAACCACTCGTACTACTGCGTAACATCGAGCGGTTCCGCTCGTTTAGACAGGTGTCAGGGAGGGAACTTTCGGTGTGATGGCCAGGTTCGGACGCGCTCAGAAGGCGTCGGCACTGTTGCCGCTCGCGGTGCTGTCAGCCGCGTGGACGGCCGGGCTCGTCAGCGCTGGATCCGATGCCTCGGCCGCCTCGAACCCGCAGACGCTGCCCGACGGCACCCGGGTCCCGAGCCAGGCGGTCAGTGCCCCGGCGAGCCTCTCGCGTCCGGACGGCCTCACCCGTGGGATCCACGGTGACCCGCAGCAGGTGGTGGCCACCGCCTCGGCGAGCGGCATCCCGGCGGTCGCGTTGGCGGCCTACCAGCGGGCGGCGACCGTGATCAACGCAGCCGACCACTCCTGCCGGATGCCCTGGCAGCTGGTCGCGGCGATCGGGCGGGTCGAGTCCGACCACGGTCGCGCGGACGGGAACGTCCTCACCGACCGGGGCATCGAGAAGCCCGGCATCTTCGGGCCGGTCCTGGACGGCAGGAACGGGACGACCGAGATCCGTGACACGGACTCAGGCCAGTATGACAACGACGCGACGTACGACCGCGCGGTCGGGCCGATGCAGTTCATCCCGTCGACCTGGGCGATCGTCGGCGTGGACGCCGACAACGACGGCCAGCGCAACCCCCAGGACATCTACGACGCCGCCCTCGGCTCGGCGGTCTACCTGTGCTCGGGCTCCGACGACCTGTCGACCGAAGCCGGGCAGCGGTCGGCGGTGTTCCGCTACAACCACAGCGCGCGCTACGTCGACCTCGTCCTGGCCATCGAGCACGCGTACCTCGCCGGCGACTACAGCGCGGTGCCGAACGGCACGACGACCACCGGCTTCACGCTCGGGCTGCCGCCCCTCGGGAATGTCGTGCACCACCCCCGTCACGCGCGGCATGCACTCCACCACCACGGTCACCAGACGCCGACGACCACCACCGGCGACCAGCCGACGAGCAGCCCCACGGGCGGACCCACGGCCGGACCGTCCGCGTCACCGACGGCCGACCCGAGCGCAGATCCGACCGGCGGCCAGCCGACCAAGCTCCCCACCAAGCTGCCCACGTCGGCGCTGCCGACGCCCGTGCCCACGCTGCTCACCACGGCAGAGGCTGTCGTGCAGTGCCTGGCGGACGGCCTGCTCCAAGGCACGGACGCCTTCAACCGGTGCGTGTACAACCTCACGCACTGACCGCCCGGCGCAGCCCGTCGCCGCCTGGCGGCCGCCCCCAGGCGCAGCGCCGCCGGCCGGCTACCGGCGGAGCAGGCGAGCGGCCTCCACGGCCCAGTAGGTCAGCACCACGTCGGCCCCCGCGCGGCGGATCGAGGTCAGCACCTCGAGGATCGTGCGCTCGCGGTCGATCCAGCCGTTCTGCGCTGCAGCCTCGACCATCGAGTACTCCCCCGACACGTTGTACGCCGCGACCGGCACGTCCACGGCGTCGCGCACCCTGCGTACGACGTCGAGGTAGCCCAGAGCCGGCTTCACCATGACGAGGTCCGCTCCCTCGGCGACGTCGAGGAGAGCCTCGCGGACGCCTTCGCGGGCGTTCGCGGGGTCCTGCTGGTACGTGCGTCGATCTCCCTGGAGGGACGAGTCGACCGCCTCGCGGAAGGGTCCGAAGAAGGAGGAGGCGTACTTGGCGGAGTAGGCCAGGATCGCGACATCGGTGTGCCCGGCGGCGTCGAGCGCGCCCCGGATGGCGGCGACCTGGCCGTCCATCATCCCGCTCGGGCCGACCATGTCGACCCCGGCGTCGGCCTGGGCGAGCGCCATCTCGGCGTACACCTCGAGCGTCCGGTCGTTGTCGACGGCGCCGTCAGGGGTGAGGACGCCGCAGTGCCCGTGATCGGTGAACTCGTCGAGGCACAGGTCGCTCATCACGGTCAGGGCGTCGCCGACCTCCGCGACGACGTCGGTGATCGCGACGTTGAGCACTCCCGACGGGTCGGTCGCGCCGGAGCCGACGGCGTCCTTCTGCTCCGGGACGCCGAACAGCATCACGCCACCGAGCCCGAGGTCCGCCGCTTCGTGAGCGGCCTTGAGCAGGGAGTCACGCGTGTGCTGGACGACGCCGGGCATCGAGGAGATCGGGCGTGTCTCGGCCGCGCCCTCACGGACGAACATCGGCAGCACCAGCTGAGCCGGGGCCAGCTGGGTCTCGGCGACCATGCTCCGCAGACCCTGGGTCGCGCGGAGCCTCCGCGGCCGGGTCACCGGCCGTGGAACCTGGGCGCCGAGCTGGTCGCTCACCGTGACCTCACCGTGACGAGGCCCGCTTCCGGTTCGACGGCTTGCGCTCGGACGGCCTCGTCACCGGCTGACCCGCCTCGAGCAGCTCGGCGCGTCGAGCGGCACCGAAGTCCGCCAGGGCGTCGACCAGCTCGTCGACGTCGGGCTTGGGGGCCATCACGTCGACCCGGAGGCCGTGCTCCTCGGCGGTCTTCGCCGTGGCCGGACCGATCACCGCGATCACGGTGGACGGGTGGGGCTTGCCGGCGATGCCGACCAGGTTGCGCACGGTCGAGGACGAGGTGAACACGACCGCGTCGAACTTGCCGCTCTTGATCGCGTCGCGCACCGGTGCCGGCGGCGGCGCCGCACGGACGGTGCGGTACGCCGTGACGTCGTCACACTCCCAACCGAGGTCGATCAGACCGGCGACGAGGTTCTCGGTGGCGATGTCGGCCCGCGGCAGGAACACGCGGTTGATCGGGTCGAGGAGCTCGTCGTACTCCGGCCAGTCCTCCAGGAGCCCCGCGGCCGACTGCTCACCGCTCGGGACGAGGTCCGCCCGCAGGCCCCAGTCGGCGATCGCAGCCGCGGTCTTGTCGCCGACCGCGGCGATCTTCAGGCCGGAGAACGCACGCGCGTCGAGGCCGTAGTCCTCGAACTTCTCGCGCACCGCTCGGACGGCGTTCACGCTGGTGAACGCGATCCACTCGTAGCGCCCCTCGACGAGACCGCGGACGGCCTTGTCCATCTGCAGCGGGTTGCGCGGCGGCTCGACCGAGATCGTCGGCACCTCCTCGGGCACGCCACCGAAGCCGCGCAGCCGGGACGACAGCGAGCCGGCCTGCTCCTTGGTGCGGGGCACCAGGATCCGCCAGCCGAACAGCGGCTTGGTCTCGAACCACGAGAGCGCCTGGCGCATCGCTACCACGTCACCGATCACGGTGACGGCCGGTGGCGCCATCCGGGCGGCCCGCGCGTCCGCGGCGATGTGGGCCAGGGTCGAGGTGACCGTCTGCTGGTCCGTCGTGGTCCCGGTGCGGGTCATCGCGACCGGCGTCTCCGGGTCGCGCCCGGCGGCGACCAGGGCCTTGGCGATGTCGCCGATGCAGTTCACCGCGGAGAGGAGCACCAGCGTCCTGGCGTCGGCGTACCGGCTCCAGTCGATCTTGTCGCCGGCGGTCACGACCGTGACCTCGCGATGGTCCTTGGTCGTGAGCGGGATGCCGGCGTACGCCGGGACCGCGGCCGCCGAGGAGACGCCGGGCACGATCTCGAAGCCGAGGCCGGCCTTGGCGCAGGCCGCCGCCTCCTCGGGTCCGGACGCGTAGACGAAGGGGTCGCCGGTCATGAGCCGCACGACGCGACCGCCGCGCTTGGCCTGCTTGACGACGACCTTGGCGCGGGCCGCGTGGGTCAGCGGCTGACCGTCCTCCCCGAAGCCACCGTCGACCAGCTCGGGTCCGCCCTCGGCGCCTTCGGGAAGCCCCAACAGGGCGCGGACGAGGGCGGGATGCTCCGGCCCCTCGGTGATCACGATGTCCGCCTCGCGGATCAGGTCGGCGGCACGCAGGGTCAGCAGACCGGGATCACCCGGTCCGCTCCCGACGAATGCGACCCATCCGGACTTGCTCGCAGTGGTCTCGGACTGGGCCCTCTGGGCTCGCGTCATGCATCTTGCCTTTCGCAGTCGGTCACCGGCTGCTCGTGCGGTGTTCTCGGCTGTGCTGTCGGGGTCTCCGTCAGCTGTCCTGCTCCCTCGTCGAGCATCTGCTCCCCGAGGCGGTTGCCGACGCCGGCGGCGTCGGCCGGGTCGCCGGTGGCGGACATCCGAACCGCCAGCGTCCCGTCGGGCGAGAGCGCTGCCGCCCTCACCCAGAGCTCTTCTCCGTCGTCACCCTCGACGACCTCGGCCAGCACCCCGACCGGGGCAGCGCATCCGCCCTCGAGCGTGGCCAGGACGGCACGCTCGGCGGTCACGGCCGCCCGCGTGCTGGGGTGGTCGAGCACGGCCACGTCGTCCATCAGCTGGTCTCCCTCCCGCGTCTCGACCGCCAGCGCACCCTGCCCAGGAGCGGGGAGCATCTGGAGCGGGTCGAGGACCTCGGTCGCCTCGTCCAGCCGGCCCATGCGGGCGAGCCCGGCGCGAGCGAGAACGACCGCGTCGTACGCACCGTCACGGACCTTGCGGATCCGGGTGTCCACATTGCCCCGGATGTCGGTGATCTCCAAACCGAGGCCGAGGGCGTGCAGCTGCGCGGCACGACGCGGGGAACCCGTGCCGATCCGGCTTCCCACCGGGAGCTCGCCGAGGGTCAGCCCGTCGCGGGCGACGACCACGTCACGGGGGTCCTCGCGCATCGGGATGGCGGGCAGGGCGATGCCCGACGCGGCCTGCGTCGGGAGGTCCTTCAGCGAGTGGACGGCGACGTCGATGCGGTTGTCGAGCAAGGCGTCGCGCAGCGCGCTGACGAACACCCCGGTACCGCCGAGCTGGGCCAGAGGGTGGCTGTCACGGTCTCCGTCGGTGGTGATCTCCACGAGCTCCACGTCGCGGCCGAGAGCCTCGGCCAACCGGTCGCCCACCCACCGGGACTGGATGGTGGCGAGGATCGACGCGCGGGTGCCGAGGCGGATGGGCGCGCTCATGAGTCCTCCCCCGGCTGGACAGGCTCCACGGGGCGGGTCACCGCGTCGACCGCCTCGGGGTCGAGGGCGAACAGCTCGGCGAGGGCCGTCGCGTACGAGACGGCGTCGCGGTCACCGAGCTCCCTGGCCCGGATCGTCGGCTGGTGGACCAGCTTGTCGGTGATCCGGCGCAGCGTCTGGAGGAGCTCCGCCCGCGTCGTCTCGTCGAGGTCGGGCAGGCGTCGATCGAGACGGGCCATCTCGGTCTCCACGACGCCGGTCGCCATCGAGCGCAGGGCCACGACGGTGGGCGTCACGACGGCCTGGCGACGCGCGGACACGAACGCCTCCACCTCGTCGGTGACGATCGCGCGCACGGCCTCGACCTCGAGACCGGCGTCCGACGCGCTCAGCGCCTCACCGAGGTCGGCCAGGGTCACCAGGGTCACGCCCGGAAGGTCGACGACCGACGGGTCGATGTCGTGGGGCAGGGCCAGGTCGACCAGCGCGATCGGACCGGGCGCGGCAGCGACGGCGGCGCGACTGACCAGCACGCCGACGGCGCCGGCGCACGCCACGACCACGTCGGCCGCGCCGATCTCCTCGTCGACAGCGGTCAGCGGGGCCCAGCGTGCGCCGTACTCCTGGGCGAGTCGCTCGGCCCGCTCCGGTGTGCGATTGACGACGACGACCTCGCGAGCGCCGCGTCGTACGACGGTGGCGAGGCTCAGCCCCGCCATCGCACCGGCTCCGACCACGACGACGCGACGGCCCTCGAGATCGGGGCACGCGCGGTCGAGTGCCGCGGAGACCAGGGTGGGGGCTGCGCGGTCGATCCCGGTCTCCGCGTGCGCACGCTTGCCCACGCGGAGGGCCTGCTGGAAGAGGGTGTTGAGGACGGGTCCGATCGAGCCCTGCTCCTGGCCGAGGCGCAGGGCGTCCCGGGTCTGGCCGAGAACCTGGGCCTCGCCCACGGCCATGGAGTCCAGGCCGGCGGCGACCCGGAAGAGGTGTGAGACCGCGCCGTCGTCGTAGTGGACGTAGAGATGCGGGATCAGTGCCTCGACGCTGCCCTCGGCCGGCGCCAGCAGCAGGCCGGAGATGTCCTCGACGCTGCCGTGGAACCGGTCGACGGCGGCGTAGATCTCGAGGCGGTTGCAGGTCGCCACCACGGTGGCCTCGGAGACGTGCGGGTTGGCGACCACGTCGTCGATCAGCTTGGTTGCGCCGTCAGGGTCGACCGCCAGCTGCTCGAGCAGGGCGATCGGTGCGGAGCGGTGGGAGATGCCCACGACGAGAGCGGTCATGCCGTCTCCGTCGCTGTCTCGTGGCTCGCCGCCTTGCGCTGCTCGTGGTAGGCGAGCACCTGGAGCTCCTTGGAGAGGTCCACCTTGCTGACGGCCACGTCGGGACCGACGTTCAGCACGGTCGGCGCGAAGTTCAGGATGCTGGTGATGCCGGCGTCGACCATCTGGTCGGCGACGTCCTGCGCCGAGGCGGCCGGCGTGGCGATCACGCCGATCGCGACGCCGTGCTCGCGCACGATCGCCCGTAGGTCGGCGAAGGGTCGGACGACGACACCGGCGACGACCTCGCCGTGGCGCTGACCGTCGGCGTCGAGCAGCGCCACGACCCGGAACCCGCGGCTGCGGAAGCCGGAGTAGTTGGCCAGCGCGTGCCCGAGGTTGCCGATCCCGACGATGACGACCGGCCAGTCACGGGTCGCACCCATCTCCCGGGCGATCTGGTAGCGCAGGTAGTCGACGTCGTAGCCGACCCCACGGGTGCCGTAGCTCCCGAGGTAGGACAGGTCCTTGCGCAGCTTCGCGCTGTTGACACCGGCAGCGGCCGCGAGGTCCTCGCTGGAGCAGACCCCGGTGCCGGCCTCGGAGAGGGTCGTCAGCGCCCGCAGGTAAACGGGGAGTCTGGCCACGGTGGCCTCGGGAATCTCCCGGGCGGAGTCGTGGGACGTCCGTGCGCTCACAGCTGTCGTCTTTCCAGCCGCCGGACACGGGGGTCGGCCCGTGGTGGGACAGGCCCGGCCCGAGCGGCTCGTTCACTGTAGAAGTTTGTGAACGCGAGAACAAAATCGAGATCGCCCGCCCACGATGCGGGCGAATCAAGCCTACGTGGAGCGCCCCGGCTTCCGCGTGATCGAGGCCGCCACCGGACGGCCCACGCGTGACAGATCGGCCACGACCTCGTCGACGTCGTACGCCCCCTGGCGCAGCCCGACGTCGTGCCCGTCCTCAGTCGCGGTGGCCAGGGCCCGACGCGCGAGGCCGTCACCGGATCTCGGGAGGCTCACCGGCCGGGATCCACGATGTGCGTGCCGTTGGCTCGACGGTCGAGCGGCACGGGGGTGTGCCCGACGACGAGGTCGGCCCGCTCCGCGGTGAAGCCGAGGCCCCCCAGCTCGTCAGCGCTGCTGCGCGACCGGGATTTCCCCTGTCCACCAGCGGAATCTCTGCGTCCTGCTATCCAGGGCTCGGGGTCGCGGCCAGGAAGGAGGCCAGTCGGTCGGCCGTCCCCGCCGGGTCGGCCTCGGGGAAGAAGTGACCGCCCGGCACCGCGCTGCCACTCACGTTGTCAGCCCACTCCCGCCAGATGCCGAGCGGGCCTCCGTCGTCGGAGTACCACTGGTCGAGCGGACCGTCCGCACTCCAGAGCACGAGGACCGGACAGCGGACCCGACGCCCGGCCGACCGGTCCGCGGCGTCGTGCTCACGGTCGATGCCGGCAGCCGCGCGGTACTCCTCGCAGATCGCGTGCACGCGAGCGGGGTCACGAAGACCTGAGGCGTACGCCGTGCGCGCATCGTCGTGGAACGCCGACGCGGGTGTGCCCCAGTCAGGTCCGAGTGCGTGGTCGATCAGCGCTTCGGGGTCGGCCGCGATCAGTCGCTCGGGCAGTGGCTCGGGTTGGGCCAGGAGGGACCACGGCCAGTAGCCGAGCATCAGCCTGTCGTCGGCCCGTCGCCACACCTCGTCGACGGGGAGCACGTCGAGCACGGCGAGCGACGTCACGCCCTCGGGATGATCGAGTGCGAGGCGGTACGCCACGCGGCCACCCCGGTCGTGACCGACCACGGCGAAGTGGTCGAACCCGAGATGTGCCATCACCCGCGCCATGTCCTCGGCCAGCGCCCGCTTGGAGTACGGCGCATGGTCCGCGGTCGACGCCGGCGTGGAGCTGTCGCCGTACCCACGCAGGTCGGCCGTGACCACGCTGTAGGACGCGGCGAGGCGGCTGCCGACCTCGCGCCACATCAGGCGTGTCTCGGGGAAGCCGTGCAGCAGCAGCACTCCGGGACCGCTGCCGAAGCGCGATCCGGCGATGACTGCCTCGCCGGTGTCGACGGCGAAGGACTCCCCCGTGCCGGCCGGGTCAGCCATGTCCTGCGGCGAGCGCCGCGCGGAGGCGGGCAGGATCGACGCGCCAGTAGTCGTGCTGCCTGCCGTCGACGAACGTCACCGGGACCTCGTGCCCGAAGCGGCGCTCGAGATCGGGGTCGCCGTCGATCGAGACCTCGGCGTAGGACTCGTCCAGCTCTGCACACACCTGCTCGATGAGGACACGCGCGTCGTCGCAGAGATGGCAGCCGGGCCGGCTGTAGAAGGTGATGCGCGGCTCGCTCACGACCTCATTCCAGCAGGCCGAGCGCGCGCCGTCGCTCCATGCCCCGCAGCCGACCCTTCTGCACCTTGCCGGTGACGGTGAGCGGCAGCTCGTCGACGACCTCGATCCGCGACGGCTGCTTGAAGCGGGCCAGTCGTACGCCGCAGTGGTCGCGCACCGAGTCGGCGATCGTTCCCGCGTCGTGGTCCTCCGCGGGTACGACGTAGGCGACGACGGCCTCGCCGGTGACGGCATCCTCGACCCCGATCACGGCCGCCTCGGCGACACCGTCGACCTCGCGGATGACGTCCTCGACCTCGACCGGGTAGACGTTGAAGCCCGAGACGATCACCAGCTCCTTGAGCCGGTCGACGAGGAACAGGTCGCCCGACTCGTCGAGGAAGCCGACGTCGCCGGTGCCCCACCACCCGTCCTCGTCCGGTCCGCCGTCGCCCTCGGGCCAGTAGCCGCTGAAGAGGTTCGCACCACGGATGCAGATCTCGCCCGGGTCGTCGCCCTCGGGCTCCTGGCCGACCTCGTCGACCAGCCTGACCTCGATCCCCGGCAGCGCGGCGCCCACGGATCCGTTCTGGAGCTCGCGGCTGCACAGCGTGGAGGTGACGATCGGTGAGGCCTCGGTGAGGCCGTAGCCCTGGTGCACCGCGATGCCGGTCGCACCGGTGAACTTCTCGATCAGCTCCGCCGACAACGGCGCCGAGCCCGAGAGCATCAGGCGCACCGGTCCGAGCCGCTCGCGCAGGTGGTCCTCGGGCAGCCAGTACGCGAACACCGGCGGCGCCACGGGGACGACGCTGACGGCCTCGTCGTCGATCAGGTCCAGCGTCGACTGGGGGTCGAAGTGGTCGACCAGCACGAGCTTCGCGCGGTGTCGCAGCACGCCGCCGAGCACGGCGTTCAGCCCGTAGACGTGGAACAGCGGGAGGACGCCGAGCACGACGTCGTCGCCGTGGATCATCGGCGGGTCGACCTGCGCCGCCTGGTCGATGTTGGCGACGAGCGCGCGGTGGGTGAGCATCGCCGCACGCGGGCGACCCGACGTGCCGCTGGTGTACAGCAGGCAGGCCAGCTTCTCCGGGTCGGGCAGCGGCGGCACCGGTCGGGGCGCGGCGGAGCGCAGCGCCGCGTACGCCTGCTCGCCCTCGGCCGGGTCCGCACCGACGACGTACACCCGCGGCTCGAACGCGCGTTCCACGAGGTCGGCATCCAGCTCGTCGCTCTCACCTGCGAGGGCGGCCCGGACCTGCGCGACCGCCTCGCGAACGGTGCCGATCGTCTCGGCATCGGCCACGACGACCCGGGAGCCCGAGTCGGCGATCATCCGCGCCAGCTCTCCCGCGGTCGATCGAGGGTTGGCCGGGACCGCCACGACCTGGGCCCGTAGCACCCCGAGGTACGTCGACACGAACTCGATCCGGTTGCCCATCACGATCATGGCTCGCTGTCCGGCGACCAGCCCGGCGGCACCGAGCCCGGTGGCGATGCGAGCGACCTCGTCCTCGAGCTCGCCCCACGTGACGCTGCGCCCACCGGACTCGACCAGCGCGAGCATGTCGGAGCGATCGAGCGCCGCCTCGGCCACGAGTGAGGAGACGTCGTGCGCGGGCATGCGGGGCATGATCCCACAACGCCAGATCGCACGAACTCGTTACGTCGATAGGCTCCCGGTGTGACGCGCGACCGGAGCCGCAAGCCGCTGAACCTGCAGCAGCGCTCGACTCTCGCCGGCGAGGCCGCTGCCGCGTCCGCCGAGGTCGAGAGCGCCCTCGCGACCCCTGCCGACCCGACCGCCGCCGCCTTCTTCGACGTCGACAACACGCTGATGCAAGGGGCGAGCATCTTCCACCTCGCGCGCGGCATGCACCGTCGGAAGTTCTTCACGACCCGCGACATCGTCTCGGCCGCCTGGAAGCAGACCTACTTCCGCGTCGTCGGCGTCGAGGATCCCCACCACGTGGCGTCGACACGTGCCTCGGCGCTCTCGTTCATCGCGGGCCACAGCGTCGCCGAGCTGGAGGAGCTCGGCGAGGAGATCTTCGACGAGGCCATGGCCCACCGCATCTGGCCCGGCACGCGCGCCCTCGCGCAGATGCACCTCGACGAAGGACAGCGCGTCTGGCTGGTCACCGCGGCCCCCATCGAGATCGCCCGGATCATCGCCCGTCGGCTTGGGCTGACCGGCGCCATGGGAACCGTCGCCGAGCACGTCGACGGCGTGTACACCGGACGGCTCGTCGGCGACATGCTCCACGGTCCCGCGAAGGGAGAGGCCGTCAAGGCGCTCGCCGAGCGCGAGGGGCTCGACCTCGCCCGGTGCTCGGCGTACTCCGACTCCTACAACGACCTCGCCATGCTCTCCCTGGTCGGCGAGCCCTGCGCCATCAACCCCGACGGGCGGCTTCGGGTCTACGCCCGGAAGCAGGGCTGGCGGATCCGCGACTACCGCACCGGCCGGAAGGCGGCACGCGCGGGCCTGTTCGCCGCCGCCGTGGCCGGCGCCGCCACGGGCGCGGTCGCGGCCGGAGCCGCCGTACGTCGCCGTCGGTGACGGGTGCCCCGCCCGGGGACGTTCTTGTCACACCGGGTTACACCCGGGACGCGGCGCACCTACCATGAACGAGCGCCACCACCCCCTCGGCGCGCTCGGGAGGAAGTTCCGCCATGACGTGGTCCCACCACGACACGGCTCGCGGTTTCGACGACCTGCGTGCCGCCGTGCTCGCTGTCCTGGGAGTGGGCGCACCGGCGTTCGCCCACGGCGGCGCGCCGGCCTGGATGCTCCTGAGCGAGGCGACCGTCAGCGGCAGTCCGGGCTCCGGCGGTGGGTACGACGACTCGTCGCAGGCCGCGTCGTCGGAGGACTCCGAGGCCGAGCGCACTCGGCTGATCGCGCTGGTCGAGCTCGCCCGCGGTGGCGACAGCGAGGCGTTCGGTCAGCTCTACGACCACTACCAGGGCTCGGTCTACCGGTTCGTCTTCTACCGCACCCGCAGCCAGACCCTCGCCGAGGACCTCACCTCCGAGACCTTCCTCCGGGCCCTGCGCAACATGAGCGGGTTCCGCTGGCAGGGCAAGGACTTCGGCGCGTGGCTGATGACCATCGCCCGCAACCTCTGCACCGACCACTTCAAGGCGGGGCGCACCCGGCTGGAGCTCACGACCGAGGACATGGGCCTCCACGACGACGCCACGGAGGGTCCGGAGAACGCCGTGCTCACCGGGCTCACCAACGAGGTGCTGCTCGACGGCCTCCGGCAGCTCTCCGACGAGCAGCGCGACTGCCTGATCATGCGGTTCCTCCAGGGCCTCAGCATCGCCGAGACGGCCGAGGTCCTCGGCCGGAGCGAGGGAGCCGTCAAGCAGCTCCAGCTCCGCGGCGTACGCAACCTCGCCAAGCAGTTGCCCCCGGGGTTGCGCGATGACTGACCGCCGCCCGCGCAGCGGCGTAACCCCTGACCGTCACGGATCGTTGACGCAGCTGTCCGACTCTCGTCGCGACCACCATCACCTCGACCACCAGGGACCATCGTGATCACGGGGCGCCGCGCTCAGCAGTTCCACGAGCTCGTCGAGCATCCTTCGACGGGTGGCGCCCGCATCCCGGAGTACGCCGATCTCCTCGACGTCGTGGGTGCCCTGCGTACCGTGCCCGCGCCGGTCGCCGACCCGGCGTTCGTGTCCGCTCTGCGCGACCGGCTGGTGGCCGAGGCCGAGTCGGTGCTCGCGGCCGCGGCGGCGGAGCACCACGACGCCGACGATCGGCTGCGGCTCCGGCCGGCGACTCCGAGGGTCCGGCGCCGCCGGCGCCGCCTGGCCGCCGTGATCAGTGGCGTCGCCCTGGTGGGCGTCTCGGCCACGGTGGCCGTGGCGTCGCAGAGCGCCCTGCCCGGCGACCGGTTGTACTCCATCAAGCGTGGGCTGGAGAGTGCCCATGCCGAGCTGACCTTCGACCGGGCGGCCCGCGGGCGCGTGCTGCTCGACAGCGCCAGTACCCGCCTCGACGAGGCGCAGCAGCTCAGCCGCGAGCAGGGTGACCCGGCGCGCGTCAGCGAGGCCCTGGACGCCTTCACCCAGGAGACGATCGAGGGGTCCGACCTGCTGGTCGCGGACTACCAGGCCACGGGCGACCGCTCGTCGATCGAGACGCTGCGTACCTTCACCGCCACCAGCATGGCGCGGTTGACGGAGCTGCAGCCCGAGGTGCCGTCCCAGTCGTACGACTCGCTGCTCCGCGCCGCCCAGGCACTCGACCAGGTGCAGCAGACCACGGTCCTCGCCTGTGCCGCGTGCGACGGCCCTCTCATCGGCGCGATCCCGAGCGTGCTCGCCCAGGCCACGCAGGCGACCGCCGACAACTGGCAGATCGCGATCCCCCGGCAACACCAGCGGTCGCCGTCCGGATCGAACGGCGGACCGTCGCTGCCGGACGTCGAGGGTGAGGCGCTGCCGCCGGCCAGCGTCACCGACCCGGACTCCTCCCAGGCCGCCCCGGACTCCTCGTCGCAGTCGCCGTCGTCCGACGACGTCCAGCACACCGTGAAGCACCTGACCGACGGCCTGACCGGTGGCCAGCAGAACGACCTCGGGTCGACGGTGTCCGACACGGCCGGGAACCTGCTCGACGCCGTGGGTCAGGTCGGCAACCAGGTCGCGGGCACGCTCGGCGACACCGTCGGCGGCATCAACAGCGTGGTGCCGACGCTGCTGCCGTGATCTGCGGTGAAACCGCGGACGAGATCACGGCACGCCCGGAGTTTCGGCTGCTTCGGTCCGCGGTTTCTCCGCCGGGACCGACTCACCGCCAGACCGAGGACCGCTGCATCAGCAGCGCGTACAACGACTGCTGGATGGTCTCGCGCACCTGGTCGGTCACGTTGAAGACCAGCATGGGATCGTCGGCCGCGCCGGCGTCGTACTCGTCGGTCCGGATCGGTTCGCCAAACTCCATCAACCACTTCGACGGCAGCGGGACCAGGCCGAGCGGGCCGAGCCACGGGAACAGCGGAGTGATCGGCACGTAGGGAATCCCGAGGAGCCGGGCGAGTGCCGGGACGTTGCCGATCAGGGGGTAGATCTCCTCGGCACCGACCACGGACAGCGGCACGATCGGAACGCCCGTGCGCAGCGCCGCCGCGACGAAGCCCCCGCGCCCGAAGCGTTGGAGCTTGTAGCGCTCGGTGAACGGCTTGCCGATGCCCTTGAAGCCCTCCGGCCACACGCCGACCAGCTCGCCCCCGGCCAGCATCCGCTCGGCGTCCTCGGTGCACGCGAGCGTGGCGCCGCCCTTGCGCGCCAGGGCGCTGACGATCGGCATCCGGAAGACCAGGTCGGCGCCCAGCGGGCGCAGGAAGCGACCGGTGTGCTCGTGGATCGTCACCATCGTCATCAGGCCGTCGACGGGCAGGGTGCCGGAGTGGTTGGACACGACCAGGGCCGCGCCTTCCGTGGGGAGGTTCTCGATTCCCCGGACCTCGATCCGGAACCACTTCTCCGCGATCGGACGCAGGCTGGCCAGGAGCAGCTTCTCTGCGACCTCCTGGTCGAAGCCGTACTCGTCGACGGCGTACTCCCCGCTGAGGCGACGACGGAGGAAGGCCAGGAACCGCGCGAGCTGGACCTCCCAGTCATCGCCGAACACCTCGACCGCGCCGGTCCGGAACGCCGACAGCCACTCGCCGGGCGAGATGCCGCCCAGGGGGCTGCGGTCGGTGGACGTGACGGGCGCGCGCTCGTCGTGCCGACGCGGGGGCTCGTCGCGCACGGGCCGGGGGCGACGGGCCGGCTTCCCGCCGTTGGCCAGCGTCCGCGACGCGGCCGAAGGGCGGGCGCTGCCGCTGCCGCGGCCGGGGCGGCCGCCGGTGCCGATCGGGATGACCTCGGCGTCAGCCACGGAGTCCTCCGGCATCCGCCACGGACGAGGCGAGCCCGTCCACGACGCGGTCGACGGCGTTCTCGCCGTGCCCCACGCCCGCCGCGAAGTCGGTGAACGCCTGCTCGGTCGTGTACGTCGGCTCGAAGCCGAGCTCGGTACGCATCCGGGTCGTGTCGATGCCTCGACCGTACGTGAGGAACCCGAGCTGCTCGGGAGAGAAGTCCGCCATGCGTGCGGACTTCAGGACGGCGGCGACGCCGCCGACGGCCGGTCGTACCAGCGGGACGGTGGGCTTGCGGAGGCGGCGTACGGCCTGGGACAGCAGCATCACGCCGTCGCCGGCGACGTTGAACGTGCCGGGAACGGCAGCGGAGACACAGTGACTGAGGACCCGCATCAGGTCGGTCTCGTGCACGAACTGCATCCGTGGGTCGAAGCCGAGCACGGTGGGGATCACCGGGAGCCGGAAGTACGACGTGATCGGACTGGTGACGTGGGGGCCCAGGACGTTGGCGAGGCGGAGGGTGGTCACGCGGACGTCAGGCCGACGGCGCGCGAACCCCCGGACGTAGCCCTCGATCTCGGCGACGTCCTTGCCGTAGCCCGAGCTCGCCAGGGTGCGCGGCTGCATGTCCTCGGTGAACATCGCGGGATCGCGGCTGCTCGCGCCGTACACGGTCGAGGTGGACTTGACGACCAGGTGCCGCAGGCTCTCGGACTTCTGGCACGCAGCGAGGAGCTGCATCGTGCCGATGACGTTGAGCTCCTTCATGGTGCCGCGGCCGCCGGCGCTGCCGGGGGTGGCGATCACGCTCATGTGGACGACGGTGTCGACACACTCCTTGGCGATCACCTTGGCGATCACGGGGTTGCGGATGTCGGCGCGGATGAAGGAGACGTCGCCGATGTCGTCGCGCGGAGGTACGACGTCGACACCGACCACCCGCTCGATGTGGGGGTCGCCGGCGAGGCGACGCGCGAACCTGCGACCGAGGTCGCGGGAGACTCCCGTGACCAGGACGACCTTGCGGTCAGCAGCGTCGACGCGCACGGCGCTCCATCCCCCGCGGCAGGCCTTACTTCCCGAGCTTGCGTCGCTGCACGCGCGTCTTCTTCAGCAGCTTGCGATGCTTCTTCTTCGCCATCCGCTTGCGACGCTTCTTGATGACCGAACCCACGTATACCTCTTCCGCTCAGCTGCTCCAGAGTCCCGGACGCGTCCGGGACGACCCGCACAGCCTAACGGGCCGCGGGTGAGGCGCGAATTTCCGAACAGATCGAGGAAGAGCGCCGAGATCAGCCGGCGCTGTAGAAGCTCTTCCGCAGGTACTCGTTGACGTCGTCCTCGGTCACCCGGAACGAGCGGCCGACCCGTACCGCGGGCAGCTCCCCGCTGTGGACCAGCCGGTAGACCGTCATCTTGGACACGCGCATCATCGCAGCCACCTCGGCCACGGTCAGGAACTTCACGTCGGAGATGTCTCCGGGCTCGTGGGCAGGCATCGCAGGCACCGTCTCTCTTGGCAGGTACGCACCGGCTTCCCCTCCGGTGACTCCACGTCCCGCGCTTCTTTGGTGAGAATAGGGCCTCATGTGACTCGTGGGGAAGGAAATCTCTACAGAAACTCACGGTACCCGCGCGTGTCGGCTTGAAACGGACGCGAATTTTACGGTCCGGACACGTCCGGACGGGTCAGGGCAGGGGGTCGAGACCGTGCCGCGGGAAGATCTCCTCCCGCGTGGCCAGGATCGAGCGGTCCAGCCAGGAGGCGGGGTCGTAGCCCTCTGACCAGGCGCGATACGCCGGATCGCGGCCGTCCGTCATCGCCTTCGGGGCCACGCGTCCCAGCGTCTCCTGCACGTAGGCGCGCCACGACTCGGGCGTGTCCGAGTCGGGCTCCACCGGCTCCCCGGACGCCACCGCGAGCAGGTGGGTCCAGGCACGCGGGACGACGTCCACCAGCGCGTAGCCGCCCCCGCCGGTCGCGACCCAGCGTCCGTCGGTGACCTCGTGCGCGAGGTCGTGGATCGCCAGGTACGACGCGCGCTGGCCGTCGACGCTCAGCATCAGGTCGGCGAGCGGGTCGTCGCGGTGGCTGTCGCACCCGTGCTGCGAGACCAGCACCTCCGGTGCGAACTCGCGCACCAGGGGCGGTACGACGGCGTGGAACGCCCGCAGCCAGCCCGCGTCCGCCGTACCCGGCGGCAGTGCGACGTTGACGGCGGTGCCCGCGGCCTCGCCCGACCCGCAGTCCGGAGGGAACCCGGTGCCGGGGAAGAGCGCCTGGCCGGTCTCGTGGAGGGAGATCGTGAGCACCCGCGGGTCGTCGTAGAAGATGTGCTCGACGCCGTCCCCGTGGTGGACGTCCACGTCGACGTAGGCGACCTTCTCCACACCCTGGTCGAGGAGCCAGCGGATGCCGACCGCGACGTCGTTGTAGATGCAGAAACCGCTGGCTCGGTCGGGCATCGCGTGATGGAGGCCGCCGCAGATGCTGACGCTGTGCCGGCTCTCGTCGTTCCGTACCTGCCGGAACGCCTCCGTGGTGGCCCCGACGACGTGGGCGGCAGCGTGGTGCATGTCGGCGAAGACGGGGTTGTCGTCGCTCCCCAGCCCGTACGCTGGCTCGAACCCGAGCGGGTCCGCGCCGGCGCGCTTCACGGCGTCGATCAGACCCACCTCGTGGACGGTGCCGATCAGGGCGTCGTCAGCCATCGGCGCGTCGACCAGCTCGAGTCGGTCGAGCACCCCGAGATCACCGGCCAGGCGCATCGTGAGGTCGACCCGGATCGGGGACATCGGGTGGCTGGGGCCGAAGTCGTACTCGGTCAGCGAGGGGTCGAACACCACCGTCGCCGGGACGTCGCACGCTGGCATGCCCGCGAGGCTACCGGTACCCTCGACCCGTGCTCCGGACCGTGAACCCCTGCTGGTGGCCCGCCTGACGGCGGACCACCGATCGAGCACACTTCTCATCAACGGCCGCCCATGGGCGGCCGTCCTGCTGTGTCGGCACCTCCGCTCGTGGGCGGCAACACCCACCATCGACACGCAGGAGCCCACCATGGAGCGCAACCTCTCCCTGATCACGCCCACCGGGCGGCTGACGCTCGGGAACCACCTCGGCGCCCTGCGCCGCTTCGTCGACGCCCAGGTCGGCTCGTCGCCGGACGACTGCTTCTTCGGCCTGTCCGACCTGCACGCGCTGACCACCCCGCAGCCCCCTGCGGTCCTGCGCGCGACGATCGCCGAGATGTCGACGCTGTTCCTTGCCG
>DATBDF010000131.1:0-9974 GCA_036270075.1 Nocardioides sp. | reverse complement strand
GTAGGAGTACAGGGCGAACATGCCGCCGAAGCCGATCGCGCCGGCGAGCAGGGTCAGCCACGCCTGGGGCTCGGCGAACAGCCGCAGCTCGCGGCGGCCCGTGGCGTCGGCGTCGCCGGGACAGGCCGGGATGAGAGAGGTGATCAGGGCCGCGGTCAGGACCGCCAGCGACGTCGCCACCCAGAACGCCGAACGCCAGCCCAGGTGCTGGCCCATCCAGGTGGCGGCCGGGACGCCGATGACGTTCGCGATGGAGAGCCCGATCATCACCATGGCCACGGCACGTCCCTCGCGGCCGCGGGGGGCCAGGCTCGCCGCCACCAGTGAGGCGACCCCGAAGTAGGCGCCGTGCGGGACGCCACACAGGAACCGAGCAGCGAAGAGCAACCCGAAGCTGCCGGCCACGGCGCTGAGCGCGTTCGCGCCGGCGTACGCCGCCATCAGGGCGATCAGCAGGCCGCGGCGTGGCAGCCGGGCACCGAAGAAGGCCAGCACCGGCGCTCCGACGACCACGCCGAGGGCGTACGCCGAGATGAGGTAGCCCGCGCTCGGGATCGAGGCACCGACACCGTCGGCGATCTGCGGCAGCAGACCCATCGCCATGAACTCGGTCGTCCCGATGGCGAAGCCGCCCATGGCCAGGGCGAAGAGCGACAGCGTGAAGGAGACGTTCCGGGTCGTCCCGGCCGTGGTCCTGGTGTCCGTCGTGCTCATGCTCACACCAGTGTCGAGCCATCGGGCGGGATCGCGAATTCCGCGAGGAGGCGCCTGGGGCTTGTGTAACCACCCCAGATGGTCGCTCAGCGGGTCGAAATCGGCCCTCCGGCTGACAATCTGGGGTGGTTACACGAGTCGGCGGGCCCGGGTCACGTCGGCCGGGAGACCTCAGCCGAGCGAGGCGAGGGCGTCGTTGAACGTCTGCGAGGGCCGCATCACCGCGGACGTCTTCACGGGGTCCGGGCGGTAGTAGCCGCCGAGGTCCACCGGGTGACCCTGGACCGCGATCAGCTCGTCGTTGATCGTGTGCTCGTTCTGGGTCAGGGTCTCGGCGAGCCCCTTGAACGCCGCGGCGAGCTCCGGGTCGTCGTCCTGCCGGGCGAGCTCCTGGGCCCAGTACATCGCCAGGTAGAAGTGCGAGCCGCGGTTGTCGATCGAGCCGACCTTGCGCGCCGGTGACCTGTTCTCGTTGAGGAACGTGCCGGTCGCCCGGTCCAGCGTCTCACCGAGGATCTTCGCGTGCGGGTTGTCGTTGGCCGCGGCGTACTTGGCGAACGAGGCGGCCAGCGCAAGGAACTCGCCGAGGCTGTCCCAGCGGAGGTAGTCCTCCTTGACCAGCTGCTGCACGTGCTTGGGTGCGGAGCCGCCGGCTCCGGTCTCGAAGAGGCCGCCGCCGTTGATCAGCGGGACGACCGAGAGCATCTTGGCGCTGGTGCCGAGCTCGAGGATCGGGAACAGGTCGGTGAGGTAGTCGCGCAGGACGTTGCCGGTCACCGAGATGGTGTCCTCGCCCTTGCGGATGCGCTCCAGGGAGTACGCCGTCGCCAGCTGCGGCGTCAGCACCTGGATCTCGAGGCCATCGGTGTCGTGCTCGGGGAGGTACCGGCGGACCTTCGCGATCAGATTCGCGTCGTGGGCCCGGCTCTCGTCGAGCCAGAACACCGCCGGAACCCCGGTGGCGCGGGCGCGGGTCACGGCCAGCTTGACCCAGTCGCGGACGGGGACGTCCTTGGTCTGGCAGGCCCGCCAGATGTCGCCGGCCTCCACGTCGTGCTCGATCAGCACGTCACCCGCGCTGTTGACGACGCGCACGGTGCCTGCGGAGGCGAGCTCGAAGGTCTTGTCGTGGGAGCCGTACTCCTCGGCGGCCTGCGCCATCAGGCCGACGTTGGGCACGGAGCCCATCGTGGTCGGGTCGAACGCCCCGTGGGCTCGGCAGTCGTCGATCACCGCCTGGTAGACGCCGGCGTACGACGAGTCCGGGATCACCGCGAGCGTGTCGGCCTCCGCGCCGTCAGGACCCCACATGTGCCCACTGGTGCGGATCATGGCGGGCATCGACGCGTCGACGATGACGTCGGACGGCACATGCAGGTTGGTGATGCCGCGGTCGGAGTCGACCATCGCGAGGGGCGGCCCGGCTGCGAGGCCCGCCTCGAAGGCCGCTTTGATCTCCGCGCCGTCGTCCAGCCGGTCGAGGCCGGCCAGGATGCCGCCGAGCCCGTTGCTCGGGCTCAGGCCCGCCGCGGTGAGCTGCTCGCCGTACGTCGCGAAGACGTCGGGGAAGAACGACGTGACGACGTGGCCGAAGATCAGCGGATCGGAGACCTTCATCATCGTGGCCTTGAGGTGCACCGAGAACAGCACGCCGTCGGCCTTGGCCCGGGCGATCGCGTTGGTCAGGAACGCGTGCAGGTGCGCCACCTGCATCACCGTGCCGTCGACGATCTCACCGGCCAGGACCGGCACGGACTCCTTGAGCACCGTGACAGTGCCGTCCTCGGCCTCGTGCTCGATGCGGAGGGTGTCGTCGGCGTCGATGACCACGGACTTCTCGTTGGACCGGAAGTCGTGCTGCCCCATCGTGGCGACGTTCGTGCGGGACTCGGAGCTCCACGCGCCCATCGAGTGCGGGTGGGTGCGGGCATAGCCCTTGACCGACGCGGGGGCACGGCGGTCGGAGTTGCCCTCACGGAGCACCGGGTTGACGGCGCTGCCCTTGACCGCGTCGTAGCGCGCCCGGACGTCCCTCTCCTCGTCGGTGGTGGGGGTGTCCGGGTAGTCCGGGAGGTCGTAGCCCTCGGCCTGGAGCTCGGCGATCGCGGCCTTGAGCTGCGGCATCGACGCGGAGATGTTGGGCAGCTTGATGATGTTCGCCTCGGGGCGCCCGGCGAGCTCCCCGAGCTCGGCCAGCGCGTCGTCGAGCCGCTGCTCGTCGTTCAGCCGCTCGGGGAACTTGGCGATGATCCGCCCGGCCAGCGAGATGTCGCGGGACTCGACCGCGACGCCGGCCTGACCGGCGTACGCCTGGATGATCGGGAGGAAGGAGTACGTCGCCAGGAGCGGTGCCTCGTCGGTGTGGGTGTAGACGATCGCGGACTGGTCACTGCTCGGCTCGGGCACGCTTGTGACGCTAGTCAGCCGCGCTGACGTCAGGCAAACCGGCGACGAGACGCCCCGGCGCGAGCGGTCGTACGGGCGTGCCGGCTCAGCCGCGGCGTACCCCCAGGAGGGCGAGCGACGTCGACACCGACGCGGCGTCCTGCTGGGCGACGAGGCCGATCCCGCGGGCGAAGTAGCTCTGGACGGTGTGCAGCGGGTCGAGAGCGCTGAGGTCGTGGGTGACCACGACGTCGCGGAACTTCTGCGTGGGCGTGACCACGCTGCCGGTGAGCGAGAGGACGGTGGAGCGACGCTCGACGACGTGCGGCTGCCGGGCGTTGAGGTAGCCGTCCCCGTCGCGTGGCACCGCCGACAGGATCAACCCGGCCTGGGCACCGTCGCGTCCTGCCTGGAACGAGGCGGTCGCCAAGGGGTCCAGCGTCGGCGCATGCGGGTCCACCCGCTGGCCGAACCACCACACGTTGCCGTCGCGGTCGACGGCGTACCAACGGACCATGGCAGTGCGCAGGGAGCCCTGCGTCCGGACCTGCCACCGGACCGGCGTCGTCGCGACTCCGGCGATCTCCATCTCGTGGGGCAGGACCTCGGCCACGACCGTGCGGGACGCCGCCGAGGTCTCCTGCCGATAGGTCCAGCGCGTGCCGGCCTCGAGCGGGAACCAGGGGTTGATCGCGCGGCCGGTGAAGTCGGCCGGGTCGGGGCTCGGGGTGGGGATCGTGAGCTCGTCGATGCCCGACGGACCCAGCTTCGTGGGCGACGCCCCACAGCCGGCGAGCGCCGCGGCGACGACGGCCAGGACGAGGGTCACGGCGACCATCGGAGCCGCTGCGCGGCCCGCCCAGGCTGCCGCGCGCGTCATGGCTGCAGCATGCCAGCCCGGCTGAAGAGGGCCGTCGTTCCGCTGCTAGCGTCACCGGCGTCGGAACCTGTTGTCACCAGTCCCGTCGAGGAGTTCTCCCATGAGTCCAGCACCGGTCAAGGTCGCCGTCACCGGCGCCGCCGGCCAGATCGGCTACAGCCTGCTGTTCCGTCTCGCCAGCGGGTCCCTGTTGGGTGCCGACCACCCCGTCGAGCTGCGTCTGCTGGAGATCGAGCCCGCGCTGAAGGCTCTCGAGGGTGTCGTGATGGAGCTCGACGACTGCGCGTTCCCGTCGCTGGCCGGCGTCGAGATCGGGTCGGACCCGGAGAAGCTGTTCGACGGCGTCAACCTCGCCCTGCTCGTCGGCGCCCGACCGCGCGGACCGGGCATGGAGCGCAGCGACCTGCTGGAGGCCAACGGCGCGATCTTCACCACGCAGGGCAAGGCGCTGAACAACGTGGCGGCCGACGACGTACGGATCGGGGTCACCGGCAACCCCGCCAACACCAACGCCCTGATCGCGATGACCAACGCGCCCGACATCCCGCGGGAGCGGTTCACCGCCCTGACCCGGCTGGACCACAACCGCGCGATCTCGCAGCTGGCGCAGAAGACCGGGGCGCCCGTCACCGACATCAAGAAGATGACGATCTGGGGCAACCACTCGGCCACGCAGTACCCCGACCTGTTCCACGCCGAGGTCGGTGGTCGCATCGCCGCCGAGGTCGTCGACGACCAGGACTGGCTGGAGAAAACGTTCATCCCGACTGTCGCCAAGCGTGGCGCGGCCATCATCGACGCGCGCGGGTCCTCGTCGGCGGCGTCCGCCGCGTCGGCGACCATCGACGCCGCCCGCGACTGGCTGCGGGGGTCGCCCGAGGGCGACTGGGTGTCGATGGCCGTCCGCTCCGACGGGTCCTACGGCGTGCCCGAGGGCCTGATCTCGTCGTTCCCGGTGACCACGACGAACGGCGACTGGTCGATCGTCCAGGGTCTGGAGATCGACGACTTCTCGCGAGGCCGCATCGACGCCACCGTTGCCGAGCTCGCCGACGAGAAGGACGCCGTCACCCAGCTCGGCCTCATCTGACCTGGCGATCGCGTCACGCCGTACGACGCTGACCTGGCGATCGCGTCACGCCTTACGACGCTGACCTGGCGATCAGGTCACGCCGTACGACCCTGACCTGGCGATCGCGTCACGCCGTACGACGCCGACCCGGCGATCGCGTCACAACTAGACCGCCGATCATCGCTGCGTCGCGTCACGAGAGCGCCGGGTCACAGCCTTGTGCCGTCCCGCAAACGCCAGTCCCCTGCCTTCCGCGTGTCACAAAGGCCAGCTGAGCTGCCTACCGCGTGACACAAACGCCAGGTCAGCTGCCTTCCGCGTGACACAAACGCCAGGTCAGCTGCCATCCGCGTGACACAAACGCCGGGTGAGCGGCTTTGGGCGTGACACGAAGGCCAGGTCGGCTGGGGGCTAGAGGAGCGGTTGGTTGGGGATGCTCGTGGAGAGGAACCACAGGGCGATGCCGAGGGCGGCCAGGATGACCACGTCGACCGCCCGGCGGCGTACGGCGAGCATGCCGGCCTGCTGGGCGGGGATCACCAGGCGGGCGACGGCCGCGGCCACCAGTGCTGCGGCGATCCACTTGACGCCCAGGCGCCAGTCGCCCTGGGTGACGATGCCCAGCCCGATCGCGGTGATGCCGAGCACGACCAGGTAGATCATGCCGCCGATCGTCGACGGGTAGCGCCGGCCCTCGGGCTCGGCCGACTCCGCAGGTACGTCGTCCAGGGGAGGGTCGATGTCGGGCTCCGGCCGCGGGTCGCCGCCGTTGTCTCCCTCGGTGGAGTCGGGCTCGCGCAGCTCCACATCCACCTCCACGTCCGCCTCCACGCCTAGTCTGCCGCCTCCTCCGCGATCGTGACGACGTTGCTGAGGAGCATCGCACGGGTCATCGGCCCGACGCCGCCCGGGTTCGGCGAGATCCAGCCGGCCACCTCGGCCACGTCCGCCGCGACGTCGCCCGCGATCTTCCCGTCGCGGCGCGAGACGCCGACGTCGAGCACGGCCGCCCCGGGCTTGACCATGTCGCCCTTGATGATGTCCGGCACCCCGGCGGCCGCGACCACGATGTCGGCCTGGCGCACGTGCCCAGCCAGGTCTCGGGTGCGGGTGTGGCACAGCGTCACCGTCGCGTTCTCGGTACGCCGCGTCAGCAGGAGGCCGAGCGGGCGACCGACGGTGATCCCGCGGCCGACCACGACGACCTCGGCACCCTCGATCGCGACGTCGTGCCGGCGGAGCAGCTCGATCACACCCACGGGGGTGCACGGCAGCGGGCCGGACTCCCCGAGCACGAGCTTGCCGAGGTTGATCGGGTGGAGCCCGTCGACGTCCTTCGCCGGGTCGACCCGCGACAGCAGCGCGAACTCGTCGAGTCCCGTCGGCTGCTGGACGATGAAGCCGGTGCACGCCGGGTCGGCGTTGAGCTCGTCGATCACGGCCTCGACCTCGGCCTGGGTCGCGGTCGCGGGCAGGTCGCGGCGGATCGAGTTGATCCCGATCGAGGCACAGTCCTTGTGCTTGGCGCCGACGTACCAGTGGGAGCCGGGATCGTCGCCCACCAGCACCGTGCCGAGCCCGGGCGTGACTCCGCGCTCCTTCAGTGCTGCCACGCGCTCGGCGAGCTCGGACTTGATCGTGCGCAGCGTGGCGGTGCCGTCCAGGATGCGTGCGGTCATGCGGTGCTGTCCCCCCTCGGGTCGGTTCGTTGACGAACGGGTCTAGTGGAAGAAGTGGCGGGTGCCGGTGACGTACATCGTGACGCCCGCGTCCTGGCACGCCTGGACGGTGAGCTCGTCGCGGACCGAGCCGCCCGGCTGCACGATCGCTCGGACGCCGGCGTCGATCAGGATCTGCGGGCCGTCCTCGAACGGGAAGAAGGCATCGGAGGCAGCGACCGAGCCCGCCGCCCGCTCCCCGGCCCGCGAGACCGCCAGGCGACAGGAGTCGACGCGGTTGACCTGGCCCATCCCCACCCCGACGGACGCACCGTCTCGGGCCAGCAGGATCGCGTTGGACTTCACGGCTCGACAGGCCCGCCAGGCGAAGGCGAGGTCGGACATGACGTCGGCGGGCGCGGGATCGCCCGCGACCAGCGTCCAGGTCGAGGGCTCGTCGCCGGGTGCGTCCACGTGGTCGACGCGCTGCACCAGCACGCCGCCGGAGATGCCCCGGAACTCCACCGGGTCGGGGTGCTCGTCGGGTGGACAGCGGAGGATCCGGAGGTTCTTCCTCTCCCGGAGCAGGTCGATCGCATCCTCGTCGTAGTCGGGCGCGACGATCACCTCCGTGAAGACCTCGGCCACCTGTTCGGCGAGCTCCGGGGAGACCGGTCGGTTCACCGCGATCACCCCACCGAACGCCGAGACCGGGTCGCACGCGTGGGCCCGGCGATGTGCCTCGGCCGCGTCGGCGCCGGTTGCGATCCCGCACGGGTTGGCGTGCTTGATGATCGCCACGGCCGGTTCGGTGAAGTCGTTCGCCGCGCGGCGGGCGGCATCGGTGTCGACGTAGTTGTTGTACGACATCTCCTTGCCGTGCAGCTGCTCGGCCGCCGCGAGCCCACCCCGCCAGTGGACGTAGAGCGCCGCCGGCTGGTGGGGGTTCTCGCCGTAGCGCAGACCCGCCTTGCGGTGCCAGGTCGCGCCCATGAACGCCGGGAAGCCGCTGCCGTCGCTGGTGTCGGTGAGCACGCTTCCCATCCACGACGCCACCTGTACGTCGTACGCCGCGGTGTGGGCGAACGCCTCGGCCGCGAGCCGCCGGCGCTGCTCGAGGCTGAAACCTCCGGCCTCGACCGCCGCCAGCACGTCCGGGTAGCGCTCTGGCGACGTCACGATGGCGACGGACGGGTGGTTCTTCGCCGCAGCACGCACCATCGACGGCCCGCCGATGTCGATCTGCTCGACGCACTCGTCGGGCGTGGCGCCGGAGGTGACGGTCTCCACGAACGGGTACAGGTTCGACACGACCAGGTCGAACGGCTCGACGCCGAGGTCCGCGAGCTGCTGCACGTGGGACTCGAGCCGTCGGTCCGCCAGGATGCCGGCGTGCACCTTCGGGTGCAGCGTCTTCACCCGGCCGTCCAGGCACTCGGGGAAGCCGGTGAGGTCCTCCACCCTGGTCACCGGGAGACCGAGAGACGCGATCCGGGCGGCCGACCCCCCGGTGGACACCAGCTCGACGCCCGCGCCGGCGAGGCCTCGGACGAGGTCGTCGAGCCCCGACTTGTCGTAGACGGAGACCAGGGCACGCCTGATCGGGATGCGGTCGGTCATCGGACACTCCTGCGCTCAGTTGGTGGCGCCCAGCACCCAGGCGGTCGATGCTCGGTCACGTCACTCCCTGGTGGTTGCCCACCTGCGCCAGTCGTGTGCGGCCACCATACCGAGTGCCGAGCCCCCCAGGTCACCCTCCGAAACGCACCGCTCGGCCGTCGACGGTGAAACCCTCGCGTGCGATCCGGCCCACCGCGTCGACCAGCATCCGGCGCTCCTCGACCTTGATCCGCTCGTGCAACGACTCGGCGGTGTCGTCCTCGACCACGGGTACGGCGACCTGGGCCACGATCGGGCCCGTGTCGACGCCGGCGTCGACCACGAACAGCGTGCAGCCGGTGACCTTGACGCCGTACGCGAGGGCATCAGCGGGTCCCTGCATCCCCGGGAACGACGGCGACAGCGCCGGGTGGGTGTTCAGGGTCCGCCCACCGAAACGCGCCAGGTACGCAGCACCGAAGAGCTTCATGAACCCGGCGAGCACGACGAGATCCGGGTCGTACGCCGCGACGTCGTCGGTGAAGCGGGCGTCCCAGTCGGCACGGCTGTCGAAGTCCGCGACGCGGTGCCAGAACGTCGGGACACCCGCTCTTTCCGCACGCGCGAGCCCCTCGATGCCCCCGCGGTCGGCGCCCACCGCGACCACCGTCGCGCCGTACGCCGGGTCGTCGGTCGCGTCGAGCAGAGCCTGGAGATTGGTGCCGGACCCGGACACCAGGACGACGACGCGCAGCGGGGTGGCGGGCACGGCCGGAGTCTAAGGGCCGGGCCAGAGGAGCCTCCCCGTGGCGAGGGCTTCCTCATGGCGTTGTTAAGAGTAAGTTAAGTCCCCCTATCCGTTTCCTGGACGCCCTCGCACCACGGCCGGTGCGTGTGGCATCACCCCCCACCCAGGAGAACAAATGAACACCGTCACTCGGGAGCTGGTGCTTCTTCGTCGCCTCTGTCACCACCACCGTCCACAGCTGAAACTCTCGTTGGCCCTCGCCACCGCTGGAGCGGTCGCGGCGACCTCCGTGCCGACCTCTGCCTGGGCCGCACCGCACCACGGCAGACGGGTGCAGCCCGCATTCTTCGGGATGCACGACGCATCGGGGCTCGCCTACCACCACGTCGCGTTCGGGTCGTTGCGCATCTGGGACGCCGGCGCCACCTGGCGCGACCTGGAGACCTCCCCCGATCACTTCGACTGGAGCCCACTCGACTCGCTGGTCACCGACGCACAGCGCCACGGAGTCCGGGTCACGCTCGTGCTCGGGATGACGCCGTCGTTCTACGCCGGAAGCCCGACCCAGCCGCCCGGCGACCTCACCCACTTCTCCGACTACGTGCGTGCCGTGATGCAGCGCTACCGCGACTTCCGCGGTCGGCGCGGCATCGAGTCCTACCAGGTGTGGAACGAGGGCAACGTCAGCACCTTCTGGACCGGCAGTCCCCACCAGCTGGCCGTGCTGACCCGGCTCGTCGACCGTGCGCGCGACAGCGTCGACCCCGGGGCCACGGTGCTCGCACCCTCCTTCGCGGCGCGGCTGGCGGGCCAGCGCCACTGGATCTCGGCGTACCAGAGCCAGCGCGTCAGCGGGCATCACGTGTGGCACTACTACGACGTCAACGCCCTCAGCCTCTACCCGAAGGCGGCTTATGG
>DATBDF010000130.1:0-4011 GCA_036270075.1 Nocardioides sp. | reverse complement strand
CGGCGGCGCGTGGATCATCGGGGACAAGAGCCAGCAGGGCCTCCCGCTGATGGTGCAGCTCGCATCGGACGGCTGCGTCTGCGTGGCGACCAACTACCGGCTCAGCCCGAAGGCCACCTGGCCCGAGCACCTCGTCGACTGCAAGCGCGCCCTGGCCTGGGTGCGCGAGCACATCGCCGAGTACGGGGGCGACCCGGACCTGATCTGCGTCACCGGTGGGTCCGCGGGCGGACACCTCGCGGCGATGGTGGCCCTCACCGCCAACGAGCCCCGGTTCCAGCCCGGCTTCGAGGACGCCGACACGTCGGTCGACGCGTGCATCCCCTTCTACGGCGTCTACGACTTCATCACGATGTTCGCCGGCGACCGGGCCAAGGACCGAGCGGCGCGGCTCATCGGCCGGTGGGTCATGAAGGCGACCCCCGACCAGGACGCGGCCGCGTTCGCCGACGCGTCGCCGGTCAACCACATCCGGTCCGACGCCCCTCCGTTCTTCGTCATCCACGGCACCAACGACAACCTGGCCCCCGTCGGCCAGGCCCGCGAGTTCGTCGAGCGGCTGCGCGCGGAGTCCGAGGAGCCGGTGCTCTACGCCGAGGTGCCCGGCGCGTCGCATGCGTTCGACGTGTTCCATTCGACGCGGACGGCCAACGCGGTGCGCGCCGTCGACCGCTTCCTGGCCTGGATCGTGGACCGCCACCGTCCCGGGAGCACCCCGGAGCCCGAGTCGGTCGGGCTCGCGCCCGAGCTCGAGCCGGTCCCCGGCGCGGACCGCTGAGCGGCGGTCAGTCCTCGCTGCGTCCCGAGCGGATGATCCGGACCTTGAACGGGATCGACCGATCCGACGACCAGGGCGCGTAGGGCGCGACGAGCAGGCCCGCGAGCGTGATGAGCGGGACGTCGTAGTTGACCCGCCACCCGGCGAAGTCCCGCCAGGCCTGGTCCCGGTCCGCCTTCAGCGGCACGCCGACCCGCTCCAGCTCGCGGCACGCGTCCTCCCACTCGCCACGGCCGATGCTGATCGGGTCGTCGGGTGCGGGGTCGAAGGGGTGCGGGATTCGGAAGAACCGAGCGATCGCCCGCAGTGACGTGAACCCGGAGCGGATGCAGAGGCTCGCCATCGGCTGGCTCGGTTGGTCGATCGTCGAGTTGACCAGCGCCGCCGCGTCGAGCACCGCGCCGGCAGCGGTGATCCACGAGCGGTCGGGCTCGGGCGACCGGAAGAAGTTGACGAACCCGAGCGACGTGTGCGTCTCCTGGAGCTCGGCGAACCACAGCTGCCACTCCACCCAGACGTCGTCGAGGTCGTCGAGGCGGCCGATGAGATGGGCCCGACGCAGGAGGTCGACCGCGCTCGGCGGGGTCCCCGCCCGTGCGGCCATGTGCGCGACCAGCACCTCGCGGCGTGAGAACGCGCCGTAGATCGTCGGAAGGTACGCGATGAGCAGCGCAAGGAGGCCGAGGCCGATCGCCGCCTCGGCGAAGCCGATCGTGGCGGCGCCGAAGCCGAACGGGCGCTCGAACCCGAGGGTGAGCATCGAGGAGCCGCTCTGGATGAACCCTTCCTTCCAGGCGACCTGCTCGACCCCGACGAAGATCATCGCGAAGCCCACCAGGACGAGCACCATCCACACGATGACGAGCACGAACATCGCGACGGGCCCGTACAGCGCCATCGCCCGGTCGCGGGCCTCGTAGGTCTTGGCCAGCCGGGTCGGCACGTCGAACACGCGACGCACACCGACGCTGATCAGGCGGGTGAACCGCACGACCACGCCCCGTGGCAGCACGAACGTGCGCAGCGCGGAGTCGAGCACGACAGCGACGAGGACGACACCGGCGACGCACAGGGCGACGTCCCGCAGGGTCATCACGGCGGCTACTCCTCGACCGGTCGGGCCCGCGAGCGCTTGCGCTCGGATCGGTGGCGCTTGTCCTGGAGCCGCTGCTCCTTGGCGCTCCGGCGCACCCGGGTCGGCACCCGCGGCTTCTCGACCCGCAGGGCGGCGGCGAGCCGGGCCGCCAGACGCTCGAGCGCGAGCTCGCGATTGCGGCGCTGCGAGCGCGAGTCCGAGACCACGACCCGCACGACCGGGCCCAACGCCTCCAGGAGGCGGGCCCGCTGGCGGGGCCCGAGCGACGGTGACCCGGCGACGTCGAAGCGGACCTCGACCCTCGTGTTGGCCGTGTTCGCGTGCTGGCCCCCGGGTCCGCCCGACCCGGTGAAGCGCCACTCCAGCTCGTCGAGCGCGATCACGCAGGAGCCGCTGACGCGCAACCGATCCGTGGCCATGAGAATCGAGAGTAGGTGGAGGAGCGGCCGTACGAGGAGACCCGCTCGACGGGGACGACGGATTGGTTTCCGGGGTGGGTACGGTGACCCGCGAAGCGGTCCCATCGGTGTCACTGTTGTGGCCGGGTGTGGTTGACAACCGGGGGCACGCTTCTTAGGTTGCGCTCCACAACCACCACGTCAGCAACAACCGACCGATCAGCAACGAGCCGGACTCCGGTCCGGCCCCACGGGGGGACCATCGTGCGACACAGCATGCGACCGCGTCGACGGACGCTCACGTTCCTGGCTCTCCTCTCGTCGCTGGCGATCGTCGCCGCCGCGTGTGGAGGCGGTGGCTCGTCCAGCAGTGGCGGCGGCAGTGGTGGCGGATCGGCCGACGAGGGCAAGCCGACCCCCGGTGGGACCCTCACCTACGGCCTCGAGGGCAAGACGACGGACTTCTGCATCCCGTCCGCGCAGCTCGCGATCTCCGGGATCATGGTCGTGACCGCGGTCTACGACACGCTGACCGCGCCGACCCAGGACCCCAACGTCTACGCGCCGTACCTGGCCAAGAGCGTCACGCACAACGCGGACTACACCCAGTGGACGATCGGCCTCCGGTCCGGCATCAAGTTCCAGGACGGTGAGGCGCTCAACGCTGCGGCCGTCAAGCAGAACATCGACGCGTGGCGCAAGGGCACGCTGCTCCAGTTCGTGTACTCGAACGTGGCCGACGTGACCACGCCCGACGACATGACCGTGGTGGTCGCCATGAAGACGCCGTGGGTCGCGTTCCCGGCCTACCTCTGGACGAGCGGCCGCACCGGCATCGCGGCGCCGGCCCAGCTGAACGGCTCCTCGAACGAGTGCAGCACCCACATGATCGGCACCGGCCCGTTCACCGTCACCAACTTCAACCCCTCGACCGGTGATGTGACGACGAAGAAGAACCCCGCCTACTGGCGCACGGGCTTCCCGTACCTCGACGGCCTCAACTTCAAGATCCAGGAGGCCGGTGACCAGCGGGTCAACGGCCTGCAGGGCGGCCAGTTCGACATCATCCACGACGACAACGGCGTCAACTACGACACGGTCAAGGGCTTCGGGAGCAGCTTCAGCACGCTGCTCGAGCCTCCGGGGCGCCGCGAGCTCGGCCACGCGCTGCTGAACGTGACCCGGCCGCCGCTCGACGACATCAACATCCGCAAGGCGATCGCCGAGGGCACCGACCGCAACGCGCTGAACCAGATCGCCAACAAGGGCAACTTCCAGCTCGCGGACCAGGTGATGGACAGCGACGTCATGGGGTACCTCAAGAACCCCGGCTTCCCGAAGTTCGACCCGACCGACGCCAAGAAGCTGGTGACCGCCTACAAGAACAGCCACGGCGGCAAGTCCCCGACGTTCGCCCTGCAGTCGACCTTCGACGAGCAGACCAAGGCGCTCGCCCAGGAGACCAAGCGGCAGATGGCCAAGATCGGCATCACGGTCACCCTGCCGGCGCCGGTCGACCAGGCCACGATCATCAACCAGGCGATCGGCAGCCAGGTGGACTCGTTCCTCTGGCGCAACTACCTCGGGCAGGATCCCGACGGCCTGTACGTCTGGTTCTACGGTGGCTCGCCGGTGAACTTCAACCACATCAACGACCCGCAGATCAACTCAGACCTCGACAAGGGCCGGTCGACGCCCGACGAGACGGCACGCAAGGGCTTCTACGAGGACTTCAACCG